>DGDV01000016.1 GCA_002385625.1 Firmicutes bacterium UBA3943 | reverse complement strand
TGTGTTCTGGCGGTTTTTTGAGTTACTCTGATTTCCTTTAACCTTTTATTCTGTGTCTATTAATAGCAACCGGACAAGGTGGAGATATTAAACGCCTGAATGAAGGAAATATGAAAAATTGGTGAAAAATTTGAGTTACAGAATACTTTTATATGCCCATACTGGCAGTGCAAATCGGGGTTGTGAGGCGATTATCAGGAGTACTGCCGCCATTCTCCGTAAAGAATTTCCGGATCAACTGATCCTCAATGTTGCTTCTATGCGTGTAAAAGAAGATTTGGCAGCGAACATTCCCGCAATTAATCGGTACATTCCCCATAGGAGGAACTCCCGCTGCCGGCAAATTGGGATGATGGCAATACCGTAGGGCTGAATGTCAGTCCTCACGATGAAAAACAACTGATCATGGCCTTTGCGCAATTAAATGAAGCAAAAGATGAAATCAAAAAACGTCTGCTCAATTACATGCCTGAATATGCAAGTAAAACTTGGTTGGCAGTACAGGAGGTTAGAAAAATATTGGGCTAGGGAAAGATATTTCGGCTTGACTAAAAATGAATATTTATAAATAATTAGTATTAATGCATTGTAGAAAACAGGGGATAAAGGCATTTATGTGAATTGGTCAAGAATTATTCCGGGTTTACTGCTCTATCATATATTGTTTGACCGAAAAGGAGTGGAAGATTGAATTGGGTTCGGTTTCTGTGATTATTCCCGTCTACAATCGTGTAAAAAGCATTGGACGAGCTTTGGATTCTGTTCTGAAGCAAACTTACCAACCTAAAGAGATTATTGTTGTGGATGATGGTTCCACAGACGGCACTGTTGATTATATCAGAGAAAACTATCCCCAGGTTACGGTTCTGACCCAAGCCAATCAGGTGCCAAGTGCTGCCAGGAACCGGGGAATAGCTCACTCTACTGGAGAATGGGTGGCATTGTTGGACTCTGATGATATTTGGTTACCCGATAAACTCCGGGCGCAAGTGCAGATTATTGAGAAAAATCCCGGCTTGGGAATGATCGGAAGTAGAAGATATAAAAATTGTTATGACTATGATGAACAGGTTGTAAAAAGACCGGTGGCCCGAGCCGTTTCGTTTTTTCATTTTTTGAAACAAACCACATGTCATACTTCAACGGTCCTGCTCCGGCGAGAGGCCCTGGAGAAGGTGGGCCTTTTTGATGAAAAATTGCCAGCAGCTGAAGACGTGGATCTTTGGGTCCGTATAGCCTACTATTATAAGGTAGTGCAGGTTAGACAACATTTGACAGCCGTCTTTGTATCTAAAGACAGTATTTCCCTCAGCCGCAAGAAAACATACTATTATGATCTTCATGTTTTGGCTAAATGGGATCCAGGACAGCCAGATACCTTGGATGTGGAGAAAAGGATAAGTCCTATTAAATATCGGAGGATAGTATTTAATAATACTTTGCTGCGGGCATGGCGCCTGTATAAACACTGTGGACAAGCAGAGGCAAATGAGTTTTTGGCCCACGCCCGGGAGATTTTGGGGCTTTCGCTTATAGGGATGGAAGCAATCTCTGGATACCTTCGGTTACGTGGACTTCGCTTGAACCATAAAACACCGATAAAATAATGGAAAGGCCTGATTTGTCAGGACTTACGGGGATCTGCCTAAAGCGGCCGGGGCTTGTAAACCGCACAGAGGTGTGATATAATAAGGGCTGGAAATAAGGCCTGGAGTTCGACCGTTAAGCCTCGAAAGGAGAGGGTTTGATGTTCCTGTCCGCCGAGTTCTTTTGGAAGATCTTCGAGGTCACTGGATCGGTCACAGCATACTTGCTTTACCGCGAGTTAATCAACACTCAACTGGTCTAGTTTCCTTGTCCAATTTCATAGGCTTAAAGACGATGATGGAGAGAAGTAGGTTGAGTACAGAACGGTGCAGGGAGGGGCGGCGTGACTGAAACCGTCTCCCGGGAGTCCAACCGAAAGTTCGCTCCGGAGTTGCAGGCTGAAGTTCCAGTAGGCTGTGCCGGGTCCCCTCCGTTAAAAGGGGGTGGGTATCGGAGAGTGATCTCCCGTACTTAAAGTGGCTTTTTAGCAATCAGGGTGGTACCGCGGAAGTTGAGAAACCTTTCGTCCCTACAGGGAACGGAAGGTTTCTTCTTTTTGTATTCTTTGGTGCAAGGGGGATTGAATATGAAGGAACAAGTTCATTCCATTACTGACGAAGCCTTGGCGGCCATTGCCAAGGCCGGGTCATTGGCTGAACTTAACCAGATTCGTGTGAACGTCCTGGGTAAAAAAGGCACCCTCACCGGTGTTCTGCGCAGCCTGGGCAGTTTGGCGCCGGAGGAACGCCCGATTATGGGCGAGTTGGTGAACAAGGCCCGTACCCAGTTGGAAGCAGCTTTGGAAGATAAGGGACGACAGCTTGCTGAGGAAGAACAGCAAAGGAAGCTCGCGGCCGAGCGGTTGGATGTAGAGTTGCCGGGACGGCGGCCAAGACGGGGCCATATCCATCCGCTAAGGGCAGTGGCGGAAGAGATTTGCGAAGTGTTTTTAGGCATGGGTTTCAGCATCGCCGAAGGCCCCGAAGTGGAGTTGGACTACTACAACTTTGAAGCCCTTAATCTCCCGCCGGAGCACCCGGCCAGGGAGATGCAGGATTCCTTATATATCAACGAAAAGGTTTTGTTGCGGACCCATACCTCCCCGGTACAGGTCCGGACGATGGAAGCACAGTATCCAAAGCCCATCCGGATTATTGCTCCCGGACGGGTTTACCGTCGGGATGCCCTGGACGCCACCCATTCACCCATGTTTCACCAGATTGAAGGGCTGGTAGTTGACGAGAATATTAGTTTCGGTGATTTAAAGGGTGTGCTGACCATCTTTGCCCAGAAGATCTTTGGTGAGGACCGCAAGGTGCGTTTTCGCCCCAGTTACTTCCCGTTCACCGAACCCAGCGCCGAGGTGGATGTCTCCTGCGGCTGTGGCGGCAAGGGTTGCCGGATCTGCAAAGGCACCGGCTGGCTGGAGATCCTGGGCGCTGGCTCGGTCAATCCCAAGGTCTTGGCCATGTCCAAGTATGATCCTGCTAAGTACACAGGTTTCGCCTTTGGCATGGGCATTGAACGGATTGCCATTTTAAAATACGGCATCACTGATATCCGGCTGTTTTATGAGAATGACATCCGGTTTTTACGGCAGTTTTGATCATCAGGCAGGATGATTGGATAGGGGGATGCGGATATGCGTGTTTCGATGGAATGGTTGCGGGAGTATGTGGCAACCCCGCTTAACGCCGAAGAATTGGCTGATCGCTTGACCATGGCCGGCATCGCTGTGGAATATGTGGAGAAGATGGCCCAGCGTTATGCAGGTATTATTGTGGCCGAGGTATTGGAGGTAAAACCACATCCGCAAGCAGATAACTTGCAGGTTTGCCGGATGGGCGTAGGTACAGGTGAACTCACGGTCATTACCGCAGCGCATAACATTAAAGTCGGGGATCGGGTTCCGCTGGCGCAAACCGGCGCTGTACTGCTAAATGGGACGAAGATTGAACCCGTTACTTTTAAAGGCGTTACATCCCAGGGGATGCTGTGCTCCGAAACGGAATTGGGCCTAGCGAAGGAGTCCACCGGCATCATGTTGCTTCCCGGCGACAGTCCGGTGGGTGGGGATGTTGCCAAGGTGCTTGGCCTGGACGACGAGGTACTGGTGCTGGAGCTGACGGCCAATCGGGCGGATTGCTACGGTATGTTGGGTGTGGCCTATGAGGTGGCGGCTGTCACCGGTTTGCCTGTGAAATTACCCGAGTTTTCCGTGAAAGAGGAAAATCCCGTGGATATCAACGAGATGGTCACGGTGAAAGTCCTGGCTCCCGACCTGTGCCCGCGGTACGCCGGCCGGGTGCTGACGGATTTGAAGATTGAAGACTCGCCCCTCTGGCTAAAACGGCGGCTTTTGGCGGCTGGGCTGCGGCCCATCAATAATATCGTTGACTTGACCAACTATGTGATGTTGGAGCTGAACCAACCGCTGCATGCCTTTGATCTGGAGCGCCTCGCCGGTCGGGAGATTGTGGTCAGGAGAGGGTATGCCAACGAAAAGATGCAAACTCTGGACGGGGTGGAAAGGGAGTTAAATCCGGAGCAACTGGTCATTGCCGATGCCAAGGAAGCACAGTGTATTGCCGGTGTGATGGGTGGGGGAGTGAGCGAGGTAACCGCCCAGACCAGGCAGATCTTTTTGGAATCGGCGTACTTTGCGCCGGTCAGCGTCCGCCGAACCGCCAATGCCTTGGCCATGAGGACCGAGGCGGCCCTCCGCTTTGGCAAGGGCGGGATCGACCCTTCCGGTACGGTACTGGCTTTAGACCGCTTGGCCCACTTGGTTGAGGTTTTATCGGCTGGCCGGGTGGCCCGTGGTGTAATTGATCATTACCCCCAACCCATTGCACCCAGGATTATAACGGCAAGTGCCGGTCGGATTAACCGCTTGCTCGGGACAGAGCTTGCCCCTGGCGAGATGCAAAACTACCTGAAAGCCTTAAACCTGGAGGTAACGCAGGAAACTGCAGACCAGCTTAGGGTGGAAATCCCTACCCGCCGGCCGGATCTGGAGAACGAGGCTGATCTGGCGGAAGAAGTTGCCCGCTTGTACGGGTATGACCGGATCCCGGTGACTGTTCCCGCCTCGAAGGTGGTGGGCAGGCGAAACCTCCGGCAAATGATGGAGAAGACCATCCGGGAGACCCTCACCGGTTTTGGCCTGACGGAGATTATCACTTATAGCTTTCACGGTGAGTCCGCCTTTGAACGCATGGGTCTTGCCGCCGACGATCCACTGCGTAACACGGTTCGGATGTGGGTGCCTTTGAGCGAAGAAGGCTCGATGATGCGTACTACTTTATTGGCGGGTATGCTGCAGACTTTGGAGTACAATGCCAAACGCCGCCAGAATGATGTGGCCTTCTTTGAGCAGGCCCGGGTCTATCTGCCCCAGGCCAACGGAGAACTCCCCGCTGAGCCGTTACATTTGGCCGGCGGCTTGATGGGGCGTGCTTCCGAGCCAGGCTGGAACCAACCCGCCCGGAAAGTGGACTTTTATGACGGCAAAGGGCTGCTGGAACAACTTTTTGGGGTTTTGCGCGTCGACAAGGTTGGTTTCAGCAAAGGATACCATCCTTTGCTTCATCCCGGCCGGACGGCCCAGGTGACCATTGATAAAAAATTGGTGGGGTATGTTGGCGAGATCCATCCGAAGGTAGCCCAGGAATATGACCTGGTCGAACCGGTGGTTCTCTGGGAACTGAATCTGGAGGAGCTTGTCCCCGCCCTGGGTAAAACAGAGATCACCTATCAGCCGTTGCCGAAATATCCGGGGATTGCCCGTGACTTGGCCGTCTTGGCGCCCGAAGAGGTTAAAGCTGCTCAAATTCAGGCGACCATTGCCCGGATTGGCGCCGAACTTTTGGAGGAGGTCTTCCTCTTTGACCTCTATACCGGAGAAAATATTCCCGCTGGCCACCGTAGCTTGGCCTTTGGGTTAAAGTTCCGGGCAGCCGACCGGACCCTGCAGGAAGACGAGGTTAATGCCTTGATGGAACAGATTATAACTGTACTGAAACAGGAATTTGGGGCAGAGATCCGCTAGGGCCGGCTTGTTCTAAACCCGCAACCTCCCTCATAGGTTTTACCGACCGGAGGGAGGTTTTTGTATGGGAAAACGTAGGGGCGAACGGTGGCTGTGGGTGCTTTTGGCCATTTGCCAGCCACTTATCATTAGCGCCCTTTATTATCCTTGTCTATCCCAGGAGAAGCTGTACTTGGACTGTTTCGTCCGCCTGTTGTTGCTGGCTGTTGCCGTTTGGATCCGCCGGGGCTTGCTGCCCTTTTTTCAGAGTGGTACGGTTCGAGCGCTGTTAATCCTGGTTTGTCCCTTGGCTTTGGCGGGATTATCCTTGGGCGCCGCCCAGGAGGTTGAGGAGTTCCGCCTGGGTTTGCACATTTTGGATGGGATACTTAATGGCTACATCGTCGCCTTGGGACTGGAGCCTCTCTTTGCCGCCATGGGTTGGGTGGCTTTTTTGGGTCGGAAGGGAGGCGGTTGGCCGGTGCGCCGGGCCGAGAGGGCCCGTTTTCTCAGGCGGGCGGTCCAGGTCTTGTTAAAGGTGATTTTTGCCCTGACTGTGCTGTTACTTTTGGGCTTATACGCCTTGTCCCGCAGTTATCTCTTTGATTGGCCCTTCTATTCCCGTATTTGCAGTATGTTGGTGGCCAGCGCCTTCCTTGGCCCCTTGTTGTTCCTCCATTATCAAGTGCGCAAGAAGATTGAAGGTGAATTGTATTTGGTGGAGATGGAGCTGGAACATGCTGCCGACCGGGTATTAAGGGTGCAAGCGGGGGACGAGGGGGTGTATAACCCCGGTTATATCCGGTTTTGGCTTGATTACCGCCAAATGTTGATCAATTGCACCCGTACACCGCTGTCCTGGGAGAACTGGGCGGTTTTCATTCTCTTACAATTGGTCCTCCTTGGTGAACCCTATCTTTTCAGCGCCATTATTCTATAGCCGGCGATTGACTGTTTTAGGAATTCTGCCGGCAAGCGGCAGGAGTTTTTTTGTCCTTGAATAATAATTGTAGGTAGAAATTTGCCGGTAACATAAAAAGAACAATAAGGTGGGTCAGCAATGGGAGATGGCGGCAATGCTTTGGGTTTGAACCGGGTTACCCTTAATGTAATGGGTGAAGACTACATTGTAACAGGTAATGACACTGTAGAATACATAGAAAACATCGGCCGGTATCTCAATGAAAAGATCGAAGAAATCAACAAAGCCACAGGCGGGGGCAAATTGTCGAAGGTGCAGTTGGCCATCCTGGCTGCATTGCAGGTGGCGGATGAATATTACAAACTCCGGCAAGAACATGAGGAACTACTGCAGTTGATTAAGGAGGCTAAGTAGGGGGAGTAGCGATGACCTTTTTAGACTGGGTAGTTGTGGGTGTTCTGGGGTATATGGCCTTTCGGGGCTTTCGCAAAGGATTGGTCGGGCAAGTCTTCGATTTGCTGGGAACAATCCTGGCTGTCGCAGGGGCTTTTTATTTTTTCCATCCGTTGGGGGAATATTTGGCCAAACTATTGCATATTTCCCGCAACCTGGCCAATGTGGTGGGTTTTATCTTGGCGGCAGTGGTTATTTCCCTCGTCTGCGGGCATTTTGCCAGGCGCTGGGAGCGAATGGATAAGGCCGAAGCGGTTACCATTACCGATCAATTGGCCGGCGCCGGATTCGGCATCATTAAGGCCTTGGTCGTATTGATCTTTATTTTCATGATCATGGTGACCCTTCCTTGGCGGTTCACCCGCGAACCGGTGCGCCGTTCCTTTTTAGCCCAGGATATCCTGCGGCTGACACCGGCCTTCTTTTTCCTGCAAGAGTGGGCGCTGCCGGCGGATGTGCCCCGGTTGATGGTTACTCCCGATGGCCTCCAGCTGCGTCGCTTTAATTACCGGGAGTTGGATGGAGCGGTTTGTATCGACTGCGGCGGACGGGTAAAATATGATGGCCTGCAGAAGAAGGGTATCATCTCTTATCCCCATTTTACTTGCGCCAAATGCGGCAGGGTAAGCGACGGCTGCCAGACCTTCCAAGGCTACCACCTGATCTATAACCGTTGCCCTTACACGGAGAAGGATGGCACTGACTGCAAGGTCTGGGCCAATCCCAGGAAAGCGGTGCCGGAAAAACCCTGCCCCGTGTGTGGTAGATCCCGATAGCTCCCTGCTTCTTACGGGCATAATAGGCCCGGGGAGGGGAGATGCTTGGTTTTGTCTTGGTTATCGCCGGTCGTAAAACCAATTTTGATCTACATCGGCGCTCTGGTGATGGTCCGGTTGGTCGGCAAACGCGCCCTTGGTGATTTGAGTCTCTTTGATTTTGTAGTTATGGCCGGTATCGGTGACGTGATTATCCTTGTCGGGCTGGAAAACCGGGTAACTTTGGGACAAGGCCTGTTTTTTTTGGGCATTTTGGGCGGTATGGAGGTTTTAATATCACTGCTGGTCTTCCGTTATCCCCGCTTGGCCCGGCTGATTGAGGGTTCGCCGACCATGTTGATCCGGTCGGGCTATGTGATCAAAGATAACCTGCGCCGCGAGAACATTTCCGTCAACGACCTCCGCCAGGAACTGCGCAAACAGGGCGTAACCGGAATTCACCGGGTGGAAAAGGCTTTTTTAGAATCCAACGGCGAAGTGAGTGTAATTCTGAGAGATTCCATCCTGCCGAAGGAAAAAGAACTGCAGTTGCAGTTGGCGGAAATCCGGCATGAACTACAAGCGCTACGCCGTTTGTTGGAGAGAGGAGAGTAATTGTGCGGGTAGCACTTGTTTTTATCGACGGCTTTGGCCTTGGCGAAGCTGACCCGGAGATCAATCCCCTGGCCTGGGACGGGTCTTTTTTCCATAGCTGGCTGGGACAACCTTTGACACGTCAAGGAATCGGCGCTGGAAGAATGGCTCCCGGCCTGGTGGTGGTGCCAACCGATGCCTGCCTGGGTGTGGAGGGACTGCCCCAGAGCGCCACCGGACAAACCTCCCTTTTTACCGGGGTCAATGCCCAAAAAGCAGTGGGTCATCATGTTAACGGTTTTCCCACTGCCGCCTTGCGCCGGATCCTGCAGGAGAAGGGGATTTTTGCCCGGCTGGCCGGGACAGGGAAACGGGCGGTGTTTGCCAACGCCTTTACCACCGAATATCTCCGGGCGGTGCAGGAAGGTAGGGTGCGTGCTTCTGCGACCACCGTTGCGGCCCAGGCCGGCGATCAACCCCTGCGTCTGGTGGACAAGCTTTTGGCAGGCCAGGCAGTCTACCAGGACCTGACCAGAAAAGGGCTCGTGGAACGGGGGATTGTGCCGGAGACAATCTCTCCGGTACAAGCAGGCCGGGATCTGGCAACAATCATCAACGCGAATGACTTTACCCTCTTCGAATATTTCCAGACTGACCGGTGTGGTCACAAACAGAATAAAAGTTGGGCCAGGCAGATTCTTGAGGATTTCGGGTTATTCTTCCAAGAACTGCTGGCTGGGTTGGAACCGGCGGAAACTTTGCTGGTGGTGACCAGTGACCACGGGAACTTTGAAGCCCTGGACCGGAAGGCCCACACCCTGAACCCGGTGCCTACCATTGCCTGGGGCGCTGCAGCGGCAGAATTCACCACTGTCCGGTGTTTGACGGATATTCTCCCCCGGATCCTGCGGGTACTTCAAGTCCCAATGGAATAATTGATTGTTTTTGTATATGAAATGCTAGCGACAAGGATGAAACACCAACTAAAAGGAAGTGTGGGGTAGGAATGGAGGTTCTTGCGCCGGCCGGCGGCTGGGAAGCGCTGAAAGCGGCGGTTAATGCCGGGGCCGATGCGGTATATTTTGGCGGCAGCTTCTTCAATGCCCGTCATTATGCGGAGAATTTTGACCGGCAGGAACTGGAAAAGGCCGTGGATTATCTGCATGCGCGGGGGCGCCGGGCTTACATCACATTTAACACCTTAATCGCACCGGCAGAGATGGCTGAGGCTTTGCAATACGCCGTTTTCCTCAGGGGGATTGGGGCCGATGCCGTGATTGTGCAGGATTTAGGGTTGCTCGGCCAGATCCAGACCGGTATGCCCGATCTGCCGGTGCATGCCAGCACACAAATGACCGTCCATGATGCCGGCGGTGTGCAATTTTTGGAGGATTTGGGCGTTAGCCGGGTGGTCTTGGCCCGGGAACTCAGTTATGAAGAGATTAAGCAAATTGCTGTCGAATGCCATGCCGAGCTGGAGGTCTTTGTCCATGGGGCCCTCTGTGTCGCCTACTCCGGCGGGTGTTTATTCTCCAGTCTGGTTGGCGGGCGGAGCGGCAACCGGGGGAAATGCGCCCAACCTTGCCGTTTGACCTATGAGCTGTGGCAAGACGGGAAAGCGCTGCCGTCTCCCTTGGGTGATCACTTGCTCTCCCCGAAGGACCTCTGTTTGCTGGCGGATCTCCCTAAATTACACGAGGCCGGTGTATGTTCCTTAAAGATCGAAGGCCGGATGAAAAGCCCGGAGTATGTCGGCACGGTGGTGCGGGTTTACCGCCAAGCCGTCGATCGCTACTTGGCTGATCCCGAGCATTATCAGGTCAATTCCCAAGAGATGGAGGACCTGACGGCCGTCTTTAACCGGGGCCTCACCTCCGGTTATTTCCACCATGATCTGGACCGGGAGGGTATGAGTCCGGGACGGCCCAGCAACCGGGGACAATTTATCGGCCGGGTCGTCAGGTATGATCCCAAGTCCAAGCGGGCGGTGCTGCAACTCCAGACAGAGCTTTTGACCGGAGACGGTTTGGAGTTTTGGGTGACCCATGGCGGTCACCGGGGGATAGTGGCGGAGGATCTGCGGCTTGGTGGCAGGCCGGTCAAAGAAGGACAAGCCGGTGAGTCCGTCAGCTTGCCCGTAAACTTCCAAGTCTACCCCAACGACCGGGTCTTTCGCACCTCTTCCGTTCGTTTACGGAGCAAACCGGCGTCCACGGACGGGAAGGTAGCCTGCTATGCCCGGGTCCTTGCCGTCTGTGGTCAACCCCTGGTCTTGGAGCTGCGGGATAACGATGGACATCTTGCCCGGGCCGAAGGAAATGAACCGCTGCAGCCGGCGGTTAAACACCCGGTCTCCCATGAAGCCCTCGCCAATCAATTGGCGCGTTTGGGAGAGACCCCGTTTTATCTGGCTGAAGTGCAGGCGGAGATTAGTGGGGACCCCATGGTTCCCCTCAGCCTATTAAACCAATTGCGGCGGGAGGCGGCAGTTAAGTTGGAGCAGGCCCGGATCGTTCCGGCAAAACGCCCTCCCGTTAAGCTGAAACAGGCTTTTCAATTGCTTGGCAAGACCGGCCAGCGCCGGGGGCAAGCAGCCCTGGCGGTTTTTGTGGGTTCCCCGGAGGCGGCGGCAGCGGCGGCGGAAGCCGGTGCCGCCCGGGTGATCTTTGGCGGGGAAGCATGGCAACCGAAAGTCCGCTGGGATGGGCCCCAGTTATCAGCCGCCGCTGAAGCCTGCCGTAAAAAGGATGTCCTACCCGTTTTTGCCCTGCCCCGGATTAGCCGGCCCCGGGACCGGGAGTGGCTGCAAAACTACTGTCGTCAAGCCGAAAGCCTGGGAGCAGGGGGATTACTCTTGGGCCATCCGGGCCAGTTGGCGCTTGCCCGTACCGAGACCAGCCTGCCGTTATACGCCAACCATACCTTTAACCTCTTTAACCCTGCTGCTGTCTGGTTGATGGCCAAGCAGGGTTTGGCGGGGGTGACCCTTTCCCCCGAACTCACCATGCAGCAGGCAAGGGCGATCTGGGAATTGGCTGCTTTTGACTCCCTGGATCTGGAATTGGTGGTTCATGGCGCCCTGGAATTAATGATTTCCCAGTTTTGCCCGGTTGGCGTTTGGACCGGGCAGAAGCAGGGAAATAGTTGCCCTGGCCCCTGCCGGCAAGGGGAGTATTGGCTGAAGGACCGGAAGGGTTACCTGTTTCCCGTCTGGACCGACCAGTTTTGCCGCGCCCACATCCTAAACAGCGTTGATCTGGTTTTGGTCGGCGACCTGGCGGCTTTGCAAGGGCAAAAGTTGATCCTCCGGTTGGAACTGCGGGAACGTTCCCCCCGGGAGGTGGCGGAGACGCTCCGGCTTTATCAGGCTGCCCTGGCCGGCGCCATGGACAAAGAAGAATTGCTGGAGACTGCCCACCAAATCAGTGGGCGCCGGATGACCAGGGGCCATTATTTCCGGGAAGTTGAATAATAAGGAAAGATGTTTACACACAAATTATTCTATGATAAAATGTAAACTGTCTTGGGGGAGGGCAATGGAAATCCATCCAGATTATGCTCTCTGCCGCCCTCTGCTGGGTTGACCGAAGCTCCGACGGTCTACGCGGCGAGTGGTTTGCGAACGTTTTTATAAGGAGGTGAAGACAGGTGCTTATTCCTGAAATGAAAGCGGAAATTATCAGCCAGTTTCAATTGCACGAAGGAGACACGGGTTCTCCGGAAGTGCAAATTGCCATTCTGACCAAACGCATCAACGACCTGACTGAGCACTTGAAGGTCCATAAGAAAGACCATCATTCCCGGCGCGGTTTGTTGAAGATGGTCGGTCAACGCCGCGGTTTGCTCAATTATCTGGCTAAAAACGATATTCAGCGGTACAGAAGCATTATTGAACGTCTGGGTCTGCGTAAGTAAGTAAGAAAAGCGGGTCAACCGCTTTTCTTTCTGTCAATAGGAAATACTATCTCCGAACGAGAAAAGGTTTCCGGTTCGGTAAAGGAGGAATAGTCAGGGAATGCATACATGGCAAACAACCTTGGGGGGACGTCCCCTAATCGTGGAGACGGGGAAAATGGCCAAACAGGCCAATGGTTCTGTCTTCCTAAAGTATGGTGATACCGCCGTTTTAGTGACTGCGGTTGTCTCCGCCCAACCACGGGAAGGTATCGATTTCTTCCCCTTATTGGTGGATTATGAAGAACGCCTTTATGCCGTTGGCAAGATTCCGGGAAGCTTTTTACGCCGGGAGGGACGGCCGCCGGAGAGCGCCATTTTGGCAGCGAGAACCATTGACCGGTCGATTCGCCCATTATTCCCGGAGGGTTTTCGCAATGACGTTCAGGTGGTTGCCACCGTATTATCCGTGGACCCCGACAATCCGTCGGACACCACGGCCATGATTGGCGCATCGATTGCCTTGTCCATCTCGGAGATTCCGTTTAACGGCCCGGTGGCTGGTGTCCATGTGGGCCGCGTCAATGGGGAGTTTGTCATCAACCCCACCCAGGCCCAGAGCCAGGACAGTGATATGGATGTCATCGTGGCCGGGACCAAGGATGCCATCATGATGGTGGAGGCCGGCGCCAAAGAGGTTTCTGAGGAGGACATGCTGGAGGCCATTCTCTTCGGCCACCGGGAGATCCAAAGAATTGTGGAGTTTATCGAGGGAATCCAGCGGGAAATCGGTAAACCCAAGATGGAAGTCACCCTCTTCCGACCGGATCCGGCATTGGTGGAACGGGTGAAGGAATTCTGCCAGGAAAAAATGGTTATGGCCTTGAAGAATGCCGACAAACTGCAACGCCAGGCCGATGTGGACCAGGTCAAGGAAGAAGCCAAACTGCATTTTGCCGAAGAACTGGGCGAAGAGTATGATGAGAAGGCCATCTCAATGATCCTGGACGATATCGAATATTTAGAAGTCCGGAAGATGATCTCCATTGAAAAGATTCGCCCCGACGGCCGGGCCCTGGATGAGATTCGTCCCATTTCCTGCGAGGTTGGCATCCTGCCGCGGGTTCATGGCAGTGGCCTGTTCACCCGGGGCCAGACTCAAGTTTTGACTGCCCTGACCTTGGGACGCATCAGTGAAGAGCAGATCATCGACGGTATTGGTGATGTTGAAACCAAACGCTACATACATCACTACAATTTCCCGGGGTACAGCGTTGGCGAGGTTCGACCGGTCCGCAGCCCGGGACGGCGGGAGATTGGCCATGGGGCTTTGGCCGAACGCGCCCTGTTGCCCGTGATCCCCGATGAGAAGGAATTTCCCTACACCATCCGCTTGGTTTCGGAGGTTCTGGAGTCCAACGGTTCTTCCTCCCAGGCCAGTGTCTGCGGCAGTACCCTGGCGCTGATGGATGCGGGCGTGTCGATTAAAAAGCCCGTGGCCGGTATTGCCATGGGTCTGATGAAATACGGTGATGACTATACCATTCTGACGGATATTCAAGGAGTGGAAGACCACCTGGGTGATATGGACTTTAAGGTGGCAGGGACCAGAGACGGCATTACCGCCATCCAAATGGACATCAAGATCGACGGGATTGACCGGAAGATTTTGGCCGAGGCTCTGGAGCAAGCCCGCAGGGGTCGCCTCTTTATCCTGGATCTAATAACCCAGACCATTGCTGCGCCCCGTTCGGAGCTCTCGCCCTATGCCCCGCGGATGCTGACCATGGAGATTGATCCGGACCGGATCCGCGATGTCATCGGGCCTGGCGGTAAGATGATCCGGAAGATCACCGAGGAGACCGGCGTGGAGATCGACATTGAAGATGACGGCCGGGTCTTCATTGCCGCGGTGGACAAAGCCGCCGGTATGCGGGCGATGGAGATTATCAAACGGCTCACCAGCGATGTGGAGGTTGGCCAGACCTATCTTGGTAAAGTGATGCGGCTTACCAGCTTCGGGGCGTTTGTGGAGATCCTGCCCGGTAAGGAGGGCCTGGTTCATATCTCGCAATTGGCCAAGGAACGGGTGGCCAAAGTGGAAGATGTGGTCAGTGTGGGTGATGAGATCCTCGTGAAAGTTACGGAGATTGACAAATTGGGCCGGATCAACCTTTCCCGCAAAGCAGTTCTGATGGAAGATGAGGTTCAAGCCTGAAAAAGATTAATCTAATTGATCCAAGACCTCTCAAAAAGAGAGGTTTTATTATTTTTATCACCTCTATATGCAGCATGTTTTATCTGGTAAAAAATGTTTTTCAACAGGGGGTTTAAATCCTATTTTACACATTTGTAACTGTATGATATAATAACACCGGATTTTTTTATATAAAGGAGGAATATTGTTGAAAACCATTCTTTGCCTGATGTTCTTGTTATTTGTTGGGTTTGTCTTTTCCACCCGGACGGTTGCTGCGGATGACTTGCATTCCTACATAAATTACAACACCATTGTTGATGGTGAAAGTGTAGTGGAAATCCCGGGGTCCAAGACAAAAAAGGATTTATCCGGTACTGTCCTTAAAGGCGGCGTCTCGTATGCCAGATGGAAGTTTTCGGCGGAGTATCATGATGGGGAGATTGGCCTCGACGATTATGAACTGTTGTATCTCCAGGGGGGCTACCGGGTGATTGACGCCTACGCCTCCAAGGTCGACTTGATGCTGGGGAGCTTAAACATTAAAACCGATACCACCGAGTTGGACAATCTCTTGTTTGTCGCGGAGTACACACAATTCTTTTCCAAGAGATTTGGTATGACGGCTTCCCTGGGCTATTCCCTGGATGGGTCCCACAAATTGGGAACAATAAAAGATAAGGATGTTGATTCCACAATTTTCCGGGTGAACTGTAACATCATCTTCACGGAGAAGTTGATCGGGAATATAGTTTATACCAATTTAAACTATGGTTTCTATCACCCGGTAGCTTCCGCCGATGCTGATGTTACCTTAAGCGCCTGGTCCCTTGGGTTAACCTATCGTTTCTAAAGCAGCAACCAAAAACGACAACCGTAGCAAACCTGCTCCAAGTGGGCAGGTTTTTTTAATTTTCCGGGAAAGCACAGGCAAAGGGCGTTATGGATGCCGGACCCTCCACAAGGGTGAAACGGCAGATCCCGTTCTCCTGCGGGAAGCGGGCCAGGAAATTTTGGCGATTGGGCTCATCCTGCACTTTTCTTTTCAAGCTTTTGAGGAAACGCTTGGCTGGCCAAGCCAGGCGTTCCACATAATATTGGAGGCCCACCTGCCAGAAGTCCTGGGGCCATTGGAAAAAGGCGTGCAACACCTGCAGGTGGCTGGCAGTCAATGGGTATTGGCGGTGATAAACCAAAAGGGCAAACCGGGCCCGGGTGTACTGCCATTTGTCTTGGCGCAACAGGCGGAGCATTAGGTTGGCCAAGTCATGCAAGCGGAGGTCGCACAGGCAGTAATCAAAATCCACAAGGCAACAGCGGTCATCCGCCAGCAGCAGGTTGCGGGCGGAAAAGTCATGATGGCAAAGGTAGGATCTTTGCCTTTCTTCGACAACAAGCCGGAGGTAGGGGGAGGCTTCCAGGGCAGATAACGCACGGCTGGCTTGTTTCAGGAAGTATGGGGCATGGCGGGCATAGATCCGGTCAAAGGCTTCCCGCCCCAGCCCGGACAGGCCCTTAAAGTACACCAACTGGTTAAGGCGACGGCTCCAGATCCGGGGCCATTTACCCCAGTAAACCCGGTCCCCGGGCGCCCGGGCTGTGGGAAAGCCTTCGGAGATTCGGTGGAGGCGGGCCAGGAGTTTAACGCCGGTGTTCAGTTCGTTCAAATGCTGGAAGTTTGCTTCTGCCCCGTCAAACCAGGGCATCAATAAAAAGCGGGTATTGCCCATGGTCATGAAGGGTTGGCCGGAATGGATGGTGCAGAAGGGCAGGGCAGGAAAGCCCTTCTTTGCCAGGTGTAAAAGGACCCCTTGAATAAACACAAGTTCCTCTTCGCTTAAGTTGGTGGGCTTGAGGGCAAACACCCCATGAGGCGTAGTAACTTTATATACCTTGCGGATGGCCCGGACTTGCAGCGGTTTTAGCTTAAACTCTTTCAACAGGGCCAGGATCTCCGGTAATTCTAGGTGTAAATGGGGCGTACTCAAGGGGATGACCTCCACCAATCCGGCGCTTCTTTGTTGTAACACGCCAGAAAACCCAGGAATCCTTTCTTCTGTTTGGTGACTTTACGCAATTTGTTGTAGGCTTTTTCTTCGGAGAAGAATTTCTTTTTGTGGTAATACCGGTCGGCGATCCGCCAGAATTTCTGGGGGAAGGAGATCACGGCCCCGAAGATCCGGATCTCCGCTTCGCTTAATGGAAAGGCCTCCTGGTAGGCGGTGATGATTGTTTTGGCCACCGCCGGGTCCCAGTTGACCTTCTTTAACACCCGGCGGGTCAGTTTTACCAGATCCATGACGGGCAGGTCCAACCTGCAACTGTCCAGGTCAATAAGGTTCATTACCCCGTCGGGGCTTAGGACGAAGTTGCGTTCCGCCACGTCACCATGGCAGATACAGCCCTTTTGCTTTGCTTCCTGGACAATTTGGCTGTACTCCTCCACATTCAAAGCGGCGATGGCTTGGTCGGCCAACTGCAAGTAATCTGTGAGGTGTTTTAAGAATTCCCGGTCAAACCGGCTTAGATACCGCTTGGCCTTGGCGTAATCGGAGAAGTCCGCCAAGTCCTGGCGGTGTTTTTTATGGGATTCGTCCAAACGTCCCCAACGTTTGCGGGGAGATGCGCCGGTGGGAGGCTGGAAGCCAAGTCCGGCTTGGTGCATGGCGGCCATTGTTTTGACGGCATCTTGTAATTCGTGGGATTTCCGAAAGTCGGGCCGTCGACCGTCAATCCAGTCATAGAGGGAATAAACCAGCCCTTCTGCCACGATGAAGTCTTGACCGTCGGAAGTGGGAATAGCCCGCAAGACCCGGTTGAACCCCTGGCTGTGGAGGTGCTTTAAAGCGCTATGGATAAAGCGCATTGCCGCCGTGGACATGGGTGAGCCTTTGAGACTTTTAACTCCTTGATCGGTCCGGACTTTATACACATCCTTAATGGGCTCGATGCTTTTGACATGAAGATTCCAAGATTGCAGCAACTCCCTGAGGGAAATATGATGGGGCCGGTCCATCCTGACTCCTCCTCTGGCTAACATAATTCCCGAAGCCATAAATGCAGTGAGACCTGTCGCTGGCGCTCACAGCGCAGGATCCTGTTGAGGCGGTCAAGGTACCAACTCTCCGGGCGGGGCAGCTTTTCCCGGTAATACTGGTAGCCGAGGCGCCAAAACGCCTGAGGAAACACCAGCGAAGCCCAGAGGGCCATCTTTTCCTGGCTGGTAAGTTCTGTCCGGGGCAGGGCGCGGTCCAAATGGTCCCAGATGGGCCAGGTCTTCCAGGAATTTACCATGCTAAACCGGCCGATGGCGTGGGCCAGTTCCCACCAGCGGTGGGCCCGGACGATCATGTCCCAGTCAATCAAGATCCACCGCCCGTCACCAAGGACCAGCGTATTTTTGGGAGCGGGGTCGCCATGACAGAGGGTGGTTTTATCTGTGACCGGAGTTCTCTGCTTCAGTATTTTAAGGGCGGTTTTGGCCTGGTCAAGGTAGTGGGGGAGGTTCTTCCGGTAAAGCCGGGAGAAACCGGTGGCGGATCCGGCGCCAAAAACCTGCTCTAAATCAACCAATCCTTTCGCCACGTGTTGACCGTGGTCATAAAGCCGGCCGACGGTGGCAGAGCGGCCAAACTCGTGGACCTGGTTTAACAGCTGGAGCAACCGGGGAAACCCGCTTTTGGTAAAGACGGGTGCCGTAGTACCGTGCTGCCAGGGGATGAGGACCCAGCAGCGGGAGTGCCACAGGAGGCCGTCCTGACCGGTTAAAGGCAATTGCCACATGGGGGAAGGCTGCAAGCCGCAGCGGGCCAGATGGCGGAGGGCCTCCCCGGCATGTTTGGCCCTCTGCACATCCAGGGCTTTGAGGAGGAAGAGCCGGCGCGGCTGTTCTGCCTTGACCAACAAGTGTTTTCCCATGGGTGTGATCCGGCTGATGCGTAAAGCATAGGTTTTTTCCAAAAGCGAAATTGGTGGATAAATTGCCATAACGCCTCCAACGGTTCGCTTTTTTCTTTATCCTATGTTCCACAAGGCCTTTTTGGGCTTGACCTTAGGATAATCGCACTTTTCCCCCGAGTATCATACAATGAAGGGAACCGGGAGGGATGCGTGTGGATCCTCTTTACTACATTAAAAGGATTTGTCGCACCGTGTTACTGGCTTTGACGGCCATCGTCCTCTTGAAGTGTTTGATCTTTCCCAATGCCCTGGATGTATTGATCCTGGTGGGGCTGTTACTGGTCCTGATGGGGGCTTTGGCGGGGAAATGTTGTTGAAGGCGGCTTGGGGGCCAATAGAGGAGGTAGCTAAAGCCTTTGGGATATTCTTGCGGGAATGCCGGGCAATACGCAGCATTTACCGGATCACCGACGTTTTTGGACGCAGCTATGCACTTAAGCCCTTTCGTTTAGGGATTTCTTCCCTGCTTTTAACTGTGGAGTTGCACCAGACGGTGGCCGGGGACTGTCCGGGATTGCTGCCGCGGTTGGTGGCAACGACCGGCGGAGAAAAATTTTTGTTTTTCTGGGGAACCAGATATCTATGCCTGGAGTGGGTACAGGGAGCCTGTTTGGATTACCTGCGCTGGAGTGACCGCCGGCGGGCCCTGCAGGCAGTGGCTTTATGGCGGCAGGCGGCGCGGAGCAGGACAGTGCCCAAATCCTTACGGGTTTGCCAACGGAGACAAGAGTTGTGGGAAGGACGTCTATTGGAGTTGGAACGCTGCCGGCGCTTGGCCCGGGCGGCCGGTACTGCCTTCAGCCGGGTTTATTTGGAAGCTTGGGATTACTACTATGCCCAGGGATCCCGGGCCTTGGCCAGGCTGCTTGATGGTCCCTATCAACAACTGGCGGCGCTGGCGGCGGCGGAAGGTCGGATTTGCCACGGCGACTGGGCCCATCATAATCTGCTCCTGCGCCCCGGTGGTGGGTTGACCATCTTGGACTTGGAATATCTCTGCGGTGATCTACCCCTGCAAGACCTGGCCGATCTGTTGCGCCGCTTTCTGGATCTGGACGGCGGCGATCTGCGGTTTATTTCTACTTATTTTAAATGGGCCAAGGAACTGGGAACACTCTTGCCGGAAGATGCCGAAGTTTTGGCGGCGCTTTGCAGTTTTCCTGAACACTATTGGATCCTTGGCCGGCAGTATTTTATTGAGCGGCTGTCATATTCCGAAGGCTATTGGTTGCAGCGGTTTAAACGGAAGGTTCCCCCTCCCGGGCTGTGGGACCGCATGCTGGCGGAGCTCTTCCGGGCCGCGCAGGGAAGGGGATGAGCGAAGATGCGAAGCCGCCGGTGGCGGGTGGGAGGGTTGCGCCCATACTTAGGTGATTTGCATGTGCACAGCCGGCGTTCCGACGGCAGTCGGCAACCGGAGGAGTTGGGATACCAAGGGGCCGGGACGGGCCTGGACTTTTTGGCCCTCACCGACCACGACCGGGAGCCTTATACCGGCGGAGCGACCGGCGTCGTGATCTTACCGGGAACCGAGTTTTCCCTGGGTCACCGGTGGCATCTGGTGGCCCTGGGCCAACACATTCCCCGTCCCATGCCCAAGGTGGGCCAGGTACCCGAGTGGGCGGCGGACTTGCACGAGAAGGGGGGAGCATTGATCTTGGCTCACCCCTGGACCATCATTCGCCGTCCGGAGAGTGTGGCCACCATCGAGATCTGGCTCAGCCGGGGGGGTTTTGGACGGAGTAGAACTGTTGAATACGGCGGTCAAGACTAAATACATGGAGGCCTGGGCCGAGATGTTCCGGGTTTATTTGGGGAAGTGGCAGATCCATCAGCCGGCGGTCATTGGCGGTTCCGACTACCATGACAGCGATCATGGGAAAGAGCTGGGTTTGGGCTGTACTTATATTTTTGCGGAACAAAACGATCCGGCCCAGGTGATTGCTGCCATCCGGCAACGGCGGACGGTGGCGGCGGTGCCGCGAGCGGCCTTGTGGCGGGAGGATTGCCGGCGTTTTTTGGCTGCCTATTTTCCGGAGGCCCTGCACTTGGGGATCGGGCCGCCCGGCCTCCGGCAATGCTTGCAGCGCTACCGCGCAATGGCCGAGGCTGTCCGAACGCCCCGGGCCGCCTGGGCCTTATGGACAGGCAATTACCGCCTTGCCCTGGAGATTCAGGAAGAGGAGTCGAGATGATGACGATACTCTTCGACGCAAGAGCGGCCTATCTTTACCCGGGGACGGGGCTTGGCACGTACTCCCGGCAGTTGTTGTTGCAGTTCCTCCGGTCCGGTTTGGACTTGGGTGAGGAGATTTACTACTGGCGCCCCCATCGCCGTATTGGTTCGGCCCAATTGAGAAAGGATCTGATCCGGCTCGCCAATACCCTGGAGAAGGAGCCCAGATTTTGGGCGGCATTGATGGAGAAGCCCGTCTGCGAACGGGGGGTTTCCCTCCTGCACCTGCCCAACAACGGCTTGGGTGGGAAGCCTCCCGCCGGGGCGGGGCTGGTGGTCACCATTCATGATTTAATTCCTTACATCATGCCGGAGACCTGCAGCAAAGAGTATTTGAAGATCTTTACCGAGCAGATGCCCTATGTGGTGGAGCGGGCGGCCCGGATTATCGCCGTTTCCAACCACACCCGGCTGGATCTGGAACGCACCTTTGATCTTGATCCCCAAAAAATCCTGGTCATTCCCGAGGCGCCGGATCCCATTTACCGGCCCATGGGCCAACAGGCGGTGCGTGCTGCTTTACGGGAGGTCTACGGGCTTGACAGCCCCTTCATCCTTTATATCGGGGGGTTTAGTCCACGCAAAAATTTGACTGCCCTCATCCGCGCCTACGCCCGGGTGCGCCTGGATTTGGTCTGTCCCCATGAGCTGGTGATCATCGGTAAACCAGGCAAGGGCTCCTACCCCGACTGCCGCAAGCTGGTCTCCTCCCTCCGCCTGGACCGGTGGGTACGTTTTCCTGGCTTTGTTCCCACCCGGATGTTGCCCTATTTTTATAATGCGGCGTCGGCCTTTGTCTACCCCTCGCTTTACGAAGGTTTTGGCCTTCCGCCCCTGGAGGCCATGGCCTGTGGTACACCCACCATTACTTCCGACAGTTCCTCCTTGCCGGAGGTGGTGGGCGACGGCGCCCTCCGGACCGCGTCAGACCCCATCTCCTTGGCCCAAGCCATTGCGGAGGTGGTTAATCAGCCGCAAAAAGCGGCGGATCTGCGGCGACTGGCGCTGAATCGGGCGGGGCAATTCTCCTGGCGCCGGACGGCATGGCTTGTTGCTGCTTTGTACCGGGATTTCTTGCGGTATTGTTATTGATGACAACGTACCGGGGATAAGGGGCAAAAACAAATACGGCCCGCCGGGCTTGGGAGAAGTCCCGGGTTAACTTGGCATTTATTGTAATTACAGCACAGCAAGGGATTGGACCGGAAACGGCCCGGATTTGCCCTTTCATCTTTTGGGAAAAGTCTTGACAAATCCAGGGAAATAAGGCATTATGGAGATAAAGGGGAGCAAAGTGGAGGTAAGTGGTTGAGAATGGTGAACGGTAGGTGAGACGGCATGTTCATGGGCGAATACCAGCATACCCTGGACGAAAAGGGCCGGATCATCATCCCCGCCAAACTGCGCGAAGGTCTTGGTGAGACCTTTGTGATCACCCGGGGTCTCGACCGCTGCCTGTTTGTTTATCCCATGGAAGAGTGGCGGGTTTTGGAGCAAAAGATGAAGGAACTTCCCACCACCCAAGCGGATACCCGGGCCTTTGTTCGGATGTTTTTCTCAGGAGCTGTTGAAACTGAGACGGACAAGCAAGGTAGGGTTGTGATTCCCACCAATCTCCGGGAACATGCCCAGATCCAAAAAGAAGTCTATACCCTTGGGGTCTCCACCCGGATTGAGATATGGAGTAAAGAGGTTTGGGAAGAGTATGCTAAACGGGCGGAAGAATCCTACGAAGCCCTGGCGGAGAAAGTCGTGGGCTTGGGGATTTAAAGTGAGGGCGGCATGAGAGTGTTTGCACATCAACCCGTTCTTTTAAATGAAGTCCTTGCCGTTTTAGCGGTGCAGCCGGGGGAGATTTGTGTGGATGCCACTGTGGGCGGCGGGGGCCATGCCCGCCGGTTGGCGGAATGCGCAGGTAGCGATGGAATGCTCATCGGCTTGGACCAGGATGAAATGGCCCTGGCTGCCGCGGAGGAGGCGCTAACAGGAGCGCCTTGCCGGGTAAAGTTGCTCCGGGGTAACTTTCGCCGCCTGGACTTGTTACTGAGCCTGGCGGAGATCCCTCAAGTCGATGTGGTTTTGATGGATATCGGGGTATCCTCCCACCAACTGGATGAGGAAGAACGGGGTTTTACCTACCGGACGGATGCTCCCTTGGATATGCGGATGGACCGGTCACTGCGCCGGACTGCGGCGGATCTGGTGCGGGAGCTTTCCCAGGAGGAACTGACCAGGATTATCCGGGAGTACGGGGAGGAGCGGTGGGCGGCCAGGATCGCTGAATTTATTGTTAAGGAACGGCAGAAAGGTTCCATCACCACCACCGGCCAACTGGTGCAGATTATCAAAGCCGCAGTACCGGCCGGGGCGCGCCGGGAGGGGCCGCATCCGGCCCGCCGCACCTTTCAGGCTTTGCGGATTGCCGTCAATGAAGAACTGGATGCCTTATCCCAGGGATTGGATGCAGCTTTGAAGGTGTTACGCCCGGGCGGGCGACTGGCGGTGATCACCTTTCATTCCTTGGAAGACCGGATTGTGAAGGAGCGATTTCGGGATTGGGCGCGGGATTGCACCTGTCCCAAGGAATGGCCGGTCTGCCAATGCGGCGGCAAGGAAAGTAAGGTTGAACTTATTACCCGGAAGCCGCTTCTCCCGTCAAAAGAGGAGTTGGCGGAGAATCCCAGGGCGCGCAGCGCCAAACTTCGAGCGGTTCGTAAACGATAGAGGTTTGAATTAACAGTTGATGCACTTCTAGGCGACGGGGAGGGTGAATATGATGAATGCAGCAGGAATGATTGGGCAAAGAATGGTAGGACAACAACAAATGAAGGTGCGTCGTATCTGGCGCCGCCGACCCGACCAAGGGTTTCCTTGCCGCCAGGGAAAAGTGGCGGTATCCCTGGTTATTCTCCTGCTTGTGCTTGGCACCAACATCATTCTCCAAGCCTACGTCGCCAAAGCCCGTTATGACTTGACCAAGTATGATCGGGCCATTGCGGAGTTGGAAAGAAAGATTAACATTCAAGCCATGGAGATCGCCGACTTGAGCTCCGAACGGAGCATTGAACAAGCGGCGGAGGAACGGTTTGGCATGCGGCGGCCCAAAGCCCACGAAATTGCCTATATGCCGGTTTTAGAGGAGATTGAAACGCCGAAGGCGGAGGATGAGACGGCCAATGCCAAACTGGTGCTGGCTTCTATCCGCCCGCAACCCCGTCCCGGCTTGTCGGAGCGTTTTGTGGCCTGGCTGCAAGGGATCGGACGGGTCAAAGCGGAAGCTAACAGCAGTTACTAAAGGATTTTTCACTCCCGACGGTGAAGCTGATCATTGATGATAGATGGCTGAATACAGGGGGGAAATCCGTGGGGTCCATTTCGCAGCGAACGACAAGGGTGCGCACAGCTTGGTTACTCCTGATTGTTTTGGGTTTGCTTGGCGTGCTCTCCGGTCGCCTTTTTTATTTACAAGTGATCAAATCCGGGAAACTTCTAAAGGACGCCGAGGACCAGCGCCTGCGGGAAGTGCCCATTGAAGCCAAGCGGGGATGGATCCTGGACCGGAATAAACGCCCGCTGGCTTTAAGCTACGACGCAGACTGCATTTATGCCCAGCCTCCCCAGGTTAAAGACCCAAAAGCCACGGCAGAAAAGTTAGCTCCTTTACTTGGAATGGACCGGGAGAAGCTCGAGAAGCTGCTGGCTAAAAAGACGGCCTTTGTCTGGATTAAACGCAAGGCCACCGAGGAGGAGGCGCAGAAGGTGCGCCAAGTGGCTCTGCCCGGGGTGGAGGTCGTGCAAAAGGCCCAGCGTTTTTATCCCCATGGCGATTTGGCTGCCCATGTGCTGGGGATCTCCGGCATCGACAACCGGGGTCTGGAGGGGCTGGAGCTGCAATATGACAGTTGTTTGCGGGGAGTGCCTGGCAGTGAACAGGCGGAGTTTGACTCCCGCGGCTTGCCCATTCCCATGGGGGAAAAGCGTTATATTCCCCCGCAGGACGGCATGACCTTGGTCTTGACAATCGATGAGTATATCCAGCATATTGCCGAGCGGGAGTTGGAAAGGGCGGTCCGTGAAAACGGCGCCCTCCGGGGTTGCCTGGTCTTGATGGACCCGATGAACGGGGAGATCTTGGCCATGGCTAACTACCCGAAGTTTGATCCCAACCACTATAACCAATTTCCCGTGGGTCACCGCAAGAACTGGGCTGTGACCGATACCTACGAACCCGGCTCCACCTTTAAAGTAGTGACTGCCGCTGCCTCTTTGGAGGAGGGAATTGTGGATAAGGACACCAGGTTCCACGATCCCGGCTTTATCCTTGTTGATGACCGGCGGCTCCGCTGTTGGCGGCCGGGGGGCCATGGCGACCAGACCTTTGTTGAGGCCACGGAGAACTCCTGCAACCCGGTCTTTGCCAAGCTGGCCCTGCGCCTGGGCAAGGATACCCTTTACAAGTATATTCGGGCCTTTGGTTTTGGGGAGACCACCGGGGTGGATTTCCCGGGGGAGGCCAAAGGCATTCTCCAAGCTTCGGAGCGGATAAAAAATGTGGAGTTGGCCACCACCGGTTTCGGCCAGGGGATCTCGGTCACGCCCATCCAATTGGTGACGGCCTTCTCGGCCATTGCCAACGGCGGCTACCTGTTGGAGCCCCACCTGGTGAAGGAGATCCGGGACAACCAAGGCCGGGTGGTCAAGGCCTTCGGCCGGAAAGTAAAAAGGCAAGTCATTTCGGAGCAGACTGCCAAGGAATTGACGCTCATCCTGCGCTCGGTGGTAGAGAACGGTTCCGGTAACCGGGCGGATGTGCAAGGTTACCGGGTGGCTGGCAAAACCGGGACGGCCCAAAAGGCCAGCCAAGGCAATTACGGCCAAGGGCGGATCGCTTCGTTCATCGGTTTTGCGCCGGCGGATAAACCGCGTATTGCCGGTCTGATTGTTCTGGATGAACCTACTGGCTCCAGCCGATATGGCGGGGTGATTGCGGCGCCGGCCTTTGGAGAAGTGGTCCGGGATGTCCTGCGCTATCTTGGTGAACCGCCCAAGTTTGAACTGGAATCCGGCGAGACCCAGGTCCCCGAGGCCTTGCAAGAAGCCCCGAATTTGTTGCATCTTTCCAGGGAAGAAGCCAGTAAAAGGCTGAAGCAGGCAGGGTTGGTCCCCCGGCTCATCGGCGAGGGACCGACCGTTGTGGATCAGCAGCCCCGGGGCGGGGCGTTGCTTGCCCCTGGTACCACCGTCTTGCTTTACTTTGATCAGAATGCGAAGTATAATAATTACCGGGATTCTTTACTGGTTGTTCCGGATGTCATCGGACTTACCCCCGAGCAGGTGCGAAAGGTCCTGACCGGCCTGGAACTGGAGTTGGTTCCGGAAGGAGAAGGCCGGGCGGTGGGGCAGGAGCCCAAGGCCGGCAGTAAAGTGGCTCCGGGCACCCGGGTACGGGTGCGCTTTGCCCGGGCAGCGGGGGAAGATGGATAAGATGGTAATTGGCGGGAAGAATAGCTAGGGGCCCGGAAGGCATTTTTTTCGGGCTTACCTTAGTATTTCTTACCGCGCGGATTTTTTGCGGATGCGATTGGAAGGGATGCGGATGCAGCTTACAGAGTTGATTGCCGGGTTGCCCGTCAAGGGATTGTATGGTCCCCAGGAGATCGAGATCAGGGATGTGGTCCATGATTCCCGCCAAGTTACTCCGGGGGCCCTTTTTGTTGCTTTGCCAGGCGCCCACGTGGACGGCCACGATTTTCTGCGGGAGGCTTTTGCCAAAGGGGCTGTGGCCGCCCTGGTCCAGGAAACCCGGGGGCTGGAGACGGAGAATGTTACCCTGGTGGTAGTGGAGGAGACGGATAAGGTTTTGGCCCAAGTGGCCCAGGTCTTTTTCGACTACCCCGCCCGTAAACTGCAATTGATTGGTATTACCGGGACCAACGGGAAGACTACCTCATCTTACTTGATTAAGTCCATCCTGGAATGCGCCGGTTACCGCACAGGCTTGATCGGCACCATCCAAAACCTCATTGGCGACCGCTCCCTGCCGACGACCAACACCACGCCCGGTCCCTTGGAACTCCAGCGGGTCCTGGCCGAAATGGTCCGAGAACAAGTGGAGTATGTGGTGATGGAGGTTTCCTCCCATGCCATTGCCTTAGACCGGATCGCCGGTTTAACCTTTGTCACCGGTCTTTTTACCAACATCACCCAAGATCATCTGGATTTCCACAAGACCTTCGACGAATACCTGCGGGTCAAGGCCAGTTTCTTTGCGCAGCTGGCCCCTTCCGCTTGGGCCGTGGTCAACCAGGATGATCCCCATGCCGGCTTTATCCTGGAGCGGACCGTTGCTCACCGGGTCACCTTTGGCCGGACCGATGGGGCTCAGATCTATCCTGTGGATGTCCACTTTATGCCCACCGGGACCAACTGCCGGGTGGTGACACCCTTGGGCCAAGCAGACTTAGCCCTCAACTTAGCCGGAGAATTCAATCTGATGAATGCCCTGGGAGCCATCGGCGTGGGCATGGCCACCGGGATTGATTTGGCCACAGTGATCCGGGGGATTCAAGCCGTCACCGGTGTACCCGGTCGTTTTCAACTGGTGCCGGGTTCCCGGGAGTTTGGCGTGATCATCGATTATGCCCATACTCCCGATGGTTTGGAGAATGTTCTTAAGGCAGCTAAGGCTTTGCACCCCAAGCGGCTGGGAGTGGTCTTCGGTTGCGGCGGTGACCGGGACAGAACCAAACGGCCGATCATGGGCAGGATTGCCGAGGAGTATGCCGACTTTATCTGGCTGACCTCCGACAATCCCCGGTCCGAACCACCCGAGGCCATCCTGGATGAGATTGAAGCTGGGCTTTCCTCCGGTGCTCCTTTTGTGCGGATCAGCGACCGGCGCGAGGCCATCCGGCAGGCCGTGGCTTGGGCGCAGAGCGGTGATCTCCTGGTGATTGCCGGTAAAGGGCATGAAAATTATCAAATACTAGCCGACCGCACCATTCCCTTTGATGATATGAAAGTGGCTGCGGAAGCACTGGAGGACCGACGCCATGGCCGACTTTAAACTGGAAGAAATTTTGGTTGCCACCGGCGGCAGCTTGGTAACCAGTGGCGCCTTGGATACACTGGTTACCGGCATCTGCACGGACAGCCGGAAGCTGGAGCCGGGCCAAGCCTTTTTGGCCCTGCGTGGAGAAAACTTTGATGGCCACACCTTTTTGGCCGAAGCGTCCCAAAAAGGCGCTTCTGTGCTAATTGTAGCGCAGGCGGAGCACCTGCCTCCAGGCGTCCCGGCAGTGTTGGTGACGGACACCCTGTCCGCCTTGGGGAGTTTGGCCCGCTACCACCGGCAGCGTTTCTCTATACCGGTGATTGCCATCACCGGTAGTAACGGCAAGACAAGCACTAAAGAGATGACGGCTGCGGTTATAGGCAGTGTCTGGCGGACGGTGAAGACGGAGAAAAATTTTAATAACGAAGTTGGTTTACCCATGACTTTATTGGGCATGGATCAGTCCACCCAGGCCTGTGTGGTGGAGATGGGCATGCGCGGGCCGGGACAGATTAGATCTTTGGCGGCCATTGCCCAGCCCACAATAGGGATTATTACCAACGTGGGTGTAACCCATATGGAACTATTGGGTTCCCAGGCGGCCATCGCCCAGGCCAAAGGGGAGTTGGCCGAGGCCCTGCCTGATGACGGCATTTTGGTCTTAAACGGGGACGATCCTTGGGTTACGGCCATGGATCGCCGTTCCCGGGCCCGGGCCTACCGCTTCAGCCTGGAGAAACCCACTGATCTATATTTGGTGGAGCGTGAGCCCAAAAACGACGGCCAGCAGCTGGTAGTGGACGGGGCCTGGGGAAGATTTTCCCTGTTTTTGCCGGCTTATGGGCGTTACAATGCGGCGAATGCTTTAGCTGCTGCCTTGGCCGGGTTGGCTTTGGGGATCAGCCCGGAGAAGGTGGCGGAGGGTTTGGCCCGGTTGACAATGGTGGAGGGCCGTTTGCGCTTGAAGACTGCCCCGTCGGGGCTGCGGATCTTGGATGACACATATAATTCCAGCCCGCCGGCGGTGGAGGCAGCACTGGAAGCGATGGATGGTTTGGATGGTAACGGCCGGCGCATTGCAGTGCTTGGCGACATGCTGGAACTGGGGGAGATTGCCCACCAGGCCCATGCGGAGGTGGGCCGGATGTTAGCCCGCCACCGGGTGGATCAGCTCTATGCCTTTGGGCCGCTGTCGCGGGAAATGGCTGCCGCCGCCGGTGAACTTGGCCTGGCAAGCAGGCATTATCTTGAGATGGAAGCATTATTGGCTGACCTCCTGCCGGAAGTAGCCCCGGAGGATCTGATTTTGGTGAAGGGCTCCCGGGGCATGCGGATGGAACGGGTCGTGCAGGCGCTTTTAGGGAGAGATGAGGCATGAGTGTTTTGGGTTGGCGGCTGTTATTGGCGGGCCTGTTCAGCTTCTTGACGGTGATTGTTTTGGGGCCCGCAACCATCAGGATGTTGCACCGCCTGAAGTTCGGCCAGAGCATCCGGGAGGAGGGACCCGCATCCCACTTGAAAAAGGCGGGAACCCCGACCATGGGCGGGATCTTGATCCTGCTGGGGATTGTGGTGGGGGTGGTGGCCGGCGCCGGGCGGCAATGGGGGCTGCCCTTGTTGTGGGTGGTCTTTATTACCTTGGCCTATGGCGGCATCGGCTTCCTGGACGACCTGCTGATCATCATCAGAAAAAAGTCATTGGGCTTAAAGGCCCGGCATAAGCTGTTGGCGCAGGTGTTATTTGCCGGGTTGCTGGGGATTTATGTGGTCCACGCCGGGGTGATGGAATCCATCTTGGTGCCCTTCAGCGATCTGAGCATTCCTATGGTCCAACCCATCATTGTCTTTTTGACCGTCCTCTTTATTACGGTGGGCGCCTCCAATGCGGTGAATCTTACCGACGGCCTGGATGGCCTGGCGGCGGGTAACACGGTCATCGCCGCTGCGGCCATGGGCATCCTGGCGATCCAGACGGGCCAGTCCCAACTGGGGATTTTCAGTTTCGCCGTTGCCGGCGCTTGTATTGGTTTTGCCTGGTTTAACAGCCCGCCGGCCCAAGTATTTATGGGCGATACAGGCTCCTTGGCCCTGGGCGCCGCCCTGGCCGGTGTGGCGTTACTATCGAAGACCCCTTTGTACTTGGGAATCATCGGTGGCGTCTTTGTGGCAGAGACGCTGTCGGTGATGATCCAGGTGGCCGCTTTTCGGTTAACGGGACGGCGGGTTTTTCGGATGAGCCCCTTGCACCACCACTTTGAACTTGGTGGCTGGATGGAGAGCAAGGTGGTTTTTCGCTTTTGGATTGCCGGTATTCTCCTGGCAATTTTAGGGGTGGCCGGATACTTTTTGGGTTAAGGAGGTCCTCTCATGGCCAAAATGCGGCGTCACCCTCCGGATCTGCTGATTCTCTGTGCGGTTTTGATTTTGCTAGTCATCGGTGTCATTGCTGTGGGGAGCGCTGGAACCCCCGAGTCGTTGAAGATCACCGGAGGCGCAGATCCGTTGTATTACGGCCGCAAACAACTGTTTTATGCAATAACCGGCGTTTTGCTTATGTTTGTGGCGATGCGTGTTGACTATCACCGCCTTCGCCGCTTGACCATCCCCCTTAGCATTATTACCATCGCCAGTTTGGCGGCGGTACTATTGGTGGGGAGGGATATTTCCGGAGCCAAACGCTGGATTCATTTGGGCTTTATTCAGTTTCAACCCTCGGAACTCGCCAAGCTGTCACTCATCTTTTTCCTTGCCGATTATCTGGCGAAGCTTGGCCGTGATGTCCGAAACTTTACTGCCGGCTTGTTAGTACCCCTGATTTTTACGGGTATTATCGCCGGGCTAATTATGTTGGAACCGGATCTGGGCACCACCATCGCCCTCTTGGCCATTTTTGGCGCCATGATTTTTGCGGCGGGCGTCCGCATGGCCCATATTGTCCCACTGTTTTTATGCGTAGTGCTGGCGGTTGTCCCGCTGGTGATTAGCGAACCCTACCGCTTACGTCGCTTAACCTCCTTTTTGGATCCCTACGCCGACCCCAGCGGAGCAGGATGGCAGTCCATTCAATCCCTCATGGCGCTGGGCTCGGGTGGCCTGTTCGGGATGGGGCTTGGCCGGAGCAGGCTGAAATACTTCTACCTTCCGGAGGCCCATACCGACTATATCTTTGCCATCATCGGCGAGGAACTGGGTCTGCTCGGCACCCTGACCATCTTGGGGCTTTTTCTCTTCTTGACCTGGCGGGGTTACCGGGCGGCTTTACATGCCCCGGACAAATACGGTTGTTTTTTGGCGGTGGGAATCACCTCCTATTTAGTACTGCAAGCGGTGATTAATATTGCCGTGGTGACAGTGACCATCCCGGCTACCGGAATTACCCTGCCCTTGATCAGTTCCGGCGGGACTTCTTTGTGGATTACCCTGGTGTCCATGGGTGTTTTGTTGAATATTTCCCGGAGCCAAGAGACGGCGGAGGGTGTTGTTCCCGCTTAAGAAGTAGAGGGAGAAGGTGACCTGGTCGATGCGGATTATGATTGCCGGGGGCGGTACAGGCGGGCATGTTTACCCCGGAATAACCCTGGCGCAAACCTTGAAAGAATTGGACCCGTCCCATGATATATTATTTGTAGGCACTGCCCGGGGTTTGGAGGCCGATGTGGTGCCGCGGACGGGTTTTCCCCTGCACACATTGACCCTGTCCGGCATTCCCCGCCGGTTGTCCTGGAAGATGTTGCTTGCCCTTTTCCGGGCTGGGCGCGGGATGTTGGAAACTTTTAAGCTTCTAAAAACGTTTAATCCTGATGTTGTGGTAGGTACCGGCGGCTATGTCTGCGGTCCCGTGGTTTTGTCCGCCGCCCTGCTGGGTTATCCTACGTTGATCCATGAGCAAAACGCCTTTCCCGGGATGACCAACCGCATTTTGGGGCGTTTTGTCAAGCGGGTTTGTTTGGGGTATGAGGCGGCAGGCCGGTTTTTCCCCAAGGCCAAGGTGAAGACGGTGGGCAATCCCATCCGGCGGGAAATTGGCCTTGTTCCCCGGCAGGAAGCGGCAAAGCGCCTGCAAGTTTCCCCTGCCCGCCCCACGATGCTGGTCTTCGGTGCCAGCCAAGGCGCGCGCAGCATCAACCAAGCCCTGCTGGACAGTTTGTCCCGTTTGTTGCGCCACCGGGAGTTGCAAGTAATCTGGGTGACGGGTGCGGCGGACCACGGACGGATCATGGAAGAATGGCAGAAAGTTGCTGTTGATAACAGGGAAGCTGTCCGGATTTGGCCTTATCTCCACAATATGCCCGATGCCTTTGCGGTGGCCGATTGGGTGATAAGCAGGGCCGGGGCCATCTCCCTGGCGGAGATTACGCGCCAAGGTCTACCGGCCATTCTGGTGCCCTATCCCTATGCCACCGGCGACCACCAGACATGGAACGCAAAGGTCCTGGCAGATGCCGGTGCTGCCTGGGTGGTCCCGGATAGCCAGTTTAACGGGGATATCTTGACTGAGCAGGTGGATAAGCTCATGGCCTCGCCAGAACTGAGGGCGGCGATGGCCGCCGCCAGCCGGGGTCTGAGCCGGCCGGAGGCGGCAACGGATCTTGCCGCCGAGGTCCTGGCCCTGGGGACAAGCCATAAGTCACGGAAATAGTTGCAAAGACATATGATCTATTGTTCCAATATCCCAAGCTATGCTTCATTCCCGGTATTTCTCGGCAAACCCGGACCAGTCTTTGACGGACCGGATTATTCATGGTTTCTTACGGAGGTGACTTCCCGGTGGAACGGCTCCGCGTCATCGGCGGCCACCGCCTTACGGGGCAGATTCGTATTAGCGGCGCTAAAAATGCTGTCCTCAAACTGATGGCTGCTTCCCTTTTGGCCAGTGATGTGACGATCATTCAAAACGTCCCCCGAATCCGGGATGTGGAGATCATGGTCAAAGTCTTGCAATCCTTGGGGGTGGAAGTGACTTGGGATGATCGGTCAACCCTCCGGCTGGACCCCCGTCAAGGCATCCACTATTCAGCTCCGGATGAATTAGTCCGGGAGATGCGGGCGTCGGTACAGGTAATGGGCCCGCTGTTGACACGCTTGGGACGGGTGAAACTGTTCCAACCGGGTGGCTGTGTTATCGGGCAACGCCCGATTGATCTGCATTTAAAAGGTTTTCAAGCCCTGGGCGCCGAGGTGGTGGAGGAGCACGGCTATGTCTATGTGCAGGCTCCCAAGCTGCGCGGAGCGGAGATCCATTTGGATTTTCCCAGTGTCGGCGCAACGGAGAATATCATGGCTGCCGCCATTCTGGCCGAAGGAACCACGGTGATCCGGAATGCCGCCAAAGAACCGGAGATTATTGAGGAGCAGAATTTCTACAACCGGTTGGGCGCACGGATTCGCGGCGCAGGCACGGATATGATCCGGATTGAGGGTGTTTCCCGGTTGCAACCGAAGCCCATTGAGTATACGGTGATCCCCGATCGGATTGAGGCCGGCACTTACATGTTGGCAGCGGCGATCACCGGCGGCGACCTGGAGTTGGAGGAGGTCATCCCCGAGCATTTGGAGTCGTTAACGGCCAAACTCCGGGAGGCGGGGGCGGAGATTGTCACTGCGGAGGAACGCTTGCGCATCCGGGTTGGCAGGCGGCTGTCGGCGGTTGATGTGACGGTGCTGCCTTACCCCGGCTTTCCCACGGATCTGCAGCCCCAGATTGCCGCGGTGTTGTCCCTGGCTGACGGTACCAGCGTTCTCACGGAGAACGTCTTTGGCAGCCGCTTTCGGTATGTGGACGAGTTGATCCGGATGGGCGCCAATATCCGGGTGGAAGGCCGGAGCGCCATTGTCAAGGGGGTACCCCGGCTTACGGGGGCCTCGGTGATCGCTCCCGATCTACGGGCAGGGGCCTCGCTGGTGGTGGCGGGCTTGGCCGCTGAGGGCGAGACCATCCTGGAAGGCGTCGCCTACCTTGATCGTGGTTATGAAGCAATGGAGCAAAAATTGCAGGCAGTAGGGGCGGACATCCGCCGGGAGTCGGATGCCCCGGTTGAGACGGAAATGGTGGTTTGATCGCCGGCGTTTTTCCTTCCATACGCTTGCCTGTTGTAGTTTTTGGAATTTGACTTGAAGATCCAGGCATATTTTCCCGCCCGTCTCGTACAATTTAGGGAGAGATTTCCCAAATTGGGAGAGGAGGGATGTATATGGATCGAACAAAAGTCAAAGCCATTACAGGGTTGTTGAGCCGGGCCGCTGGACTGGTGTTTTTTGCCTTTTTGGCCATCTCCCTCGGTGTGATTTTCGGGTATCTTTTTGAGGATTGGGTCAAGGAACAACCGGGCGCAGCCGTCCAGGCGCCGGTGGATGGGAGCCTGGACTATCCTTTGACAGTGGATGATACGGGCGACACTGCCACCCGGTCGGGTCAGGAGCCCAGGATGGCGGGGCCTGCCACGGGTTCGGCTTCCTCCGTGCGTTACAAGGTTAAAGTCGGGCCTTTTTCATCACGGGAATTGGCGCTGAAGTCCGCCAGCCAGCTGGAGACGGCTGGTTATCCCATCTATGTGAGTACCAGCGCTCCCTTTACCGTCCAAGTCGGCGCCTTCAGCAGTCAGGCCAATGCCGACCGGCTAAAGAGCGAGTTGGTAAAGGGCGGCTATACGGCCTTTGTCCAACAGGAATGAGTCAAGGCCATTAAGCTGCGGTTTGACGGCAATTTGTCGGGAGGAAGGATAAACCCGATGAATTGTCGTATTTTTATATGGTAAGCCGGTTAAACCGGACGAATCATGTGTTTACCTTGGTCGACATGAGTAAGGGTTGTTGTGAGGCAGCAATCATCTAGCGCGGGGACAAAAAGCGGGGAGGAATTCACATTGAATCTGGCGCAAGTGAAGGAACTGTTGCAAGCAGAGGTCTTATCGGGCGAGGAAAAACTGGCTACGACCCATGCTCTGTCGGTCTGCGGTGCCGACCTGATGAGCGATGTGTTGGCTTTTACCAAGGAGAAAACTTTGCTATTGACCGGATTAACCAATCCCCAGGTCATCCGGACGGCGGAGATGATCGATCTGGTAGGCCTGGTCTTTGTCCGCGGCAAACGCCCGTCGGAGGATGTTATTGCCATGGCCAGGGAGCGGGGCTTGCCGATGCTCAGCACCAAATTGCCGCTTTATGAGACTTGTGGCTTGTTGTACACTGCAGGCTTGCCGGGTTGCAGCGCCCGCGCAGCGAATGGGTGAACGCCGATGGCTGAGGCAAAGATGATCCAGCGCTTTCCCGTGGCCGGCGAGGACTTTAGTGCGGCTGGGGAGGCTTCCAGTAAAATTAAGAACATCCTCCGGCAGGTGGGGGAGGATGCGGAGCTGATCCGCCGGGTTTGCATTGCGGCATATGAAGCCGAGATGAATCTGGTGATTCATGCCGGCGGCGGGGAGATGATCCTCAAGTTGGATACGGATATGGTTGAAGTGATCGCCCAAGACCGGGGCCCGGGGATTCCCGATGTGGAACTGGCCATGCAGGAGGGCTACTCCACCGCTTCGGATTTGGCCCGGGAGATGGGCTTTGGCGCCGGCATGGGTATGGCCAATATGAAACGTTGTGCCAGTGAGATGCTGATTGATACAGAGGTAGGGAAGGGGACCACGGTGACGCTGCGGTTTAAGACAGGGAAAAATTAGGTATGCCTGGACCACGAGTGTCATCTGCTTTGCTGGTGGCCGAAAGGAGTGAACTCCATGGAACCCCGTTACCATTCGGTGATCCTTGATGAAGACAAGTGCAAAGGTTGCACCAATTGTATTAAGCGCTGCCCCACGGAGGCCATCCGGGTCCGTAACGGCAGAGCTTTTATTCTAACCGAGCGCTGCATTGATTGCGGTGAATGTATCCGCATCTGTGAAAACCACGCCAAACGGGCCATCGGGGACGATCTGGACCAGGCTATTTCCTTTCCTTACCGTGTTGCCTTGCCGGCTCCCAGTTTGTATGCACAATTCCGGCGGGAATTGACGCCGAAAGATCTGAATAAAGCCCTGATTCGTCTGGGCTTTCATGAGGTGGCTGAGGTGGCGGCTGCAGCGGAACTGACCACCGTGGCCATCCGGGAGTATCTGAAGGATCTGGACAGACTGCCCAAACCCATGATCTCCTCGGCTTGTCCGGTGGTGGTCCGGTTGATTCAGATGAAGTATCCCACCTTGATTCCCCACTTGATCCCGGTGGAAGCACCCTATATCACTGCGGCCAGGCTGGCCAGGGAGAAGGTTTGCCGTGAGCGGGGCTTGCGTCCGGAGGAAGTGGGGTTGTTTTTCCTGGCCCCGTGTCCGGCTAAGATTACGGAGGTGAAGACCGATACGGGCCAGGTGCCGTTGATTAACGGGGTAATTCCTATTTCTTCCGTATACGGTCGGCTCCAACAGGCCATGGCCCATATTGACGAGGACTGTTCTGACGGCGGGTCCACCACCACCGGTGTGGGGGTGGGCTGGGCGCGGACAGGCGGCGAGAATATTGCCCTGGCCCAGGAGAATGTTCTGGCGGTGGATGGAATTCACAACGTGCTGGAACTCCTGGAAGAGATTGAGTTGGAACATCTAACGGATGTAGATTACATAGAGGCCTTGGCCTGCCCAAACGGGTGTGTGGGCGGGGCCTTGACGGTGGAGAACCGTTTTGTGGCCCGGGTGAAGATCCGGAAATTGGCGGAGAAATTGGATGACAGCCGGATTCCCGATGCGGTGGTGGAGGAAGGAAAGCGGTTATATGCAGCTGGGAAATTGACGCAGAAGGAAGAACTCCGGCCCAAGGCAGTCTTGCAACTAGATAATAATTTGGCGGATGCCATTCGCAAGATGGGCGAACTGGAGGAGATCCTGGCCGAGCTTCCGGGCATGGACTGCGGTTCCTGTGGCGCGCCCACCTGCCGGTCGCTGGCAGAGGATATCGTGCTGGGCCGGGCCCAACGGGCCGACTGCGTCTTTATCCTCAGGGAACAGATCAACACCCTGGCGCAGGAGCTGCTGCTGTTGGCCAAGAAACGACCGCAGGCTTTGAAAGAGGATTGAATAAAGGAGGAAGACGGATCTTGAAGCTGAGTGAATTGGTGACGGGAATTGAAGCGGTAGCGGTCTGCGGGGAGCAAGGGCTGGCCGAAAAAGAGGTGGCTGGGGCCTATGTCTCGGATCTGCTCAGTGATGTGATGGGCCGGGCCAAAGAGGGCGAGGTCTGGTTGACCATCCAGACCCATCCCAATGTGGTGGCAGTGGCTGTTTTGTTGAACCTGGCGGCGATTATTTTCACCGCCGGCCATGAGCCGGAGGAGCAAACCAAGGCCAAGGCTGAGGAGGAAGGCATTATCTTGCTGAAGACGGCCCTTTCCACCTATGAAACGGCGGGCCGGATCTATCAGCTCCTGACAGGAGCAGGCCGGGCATGAGCCTGCAGGGGTATACGGCGGATTTGCATATTCATTCGGCCCTGTCCCCCTGCGCCGAACGGGAGATGGATCCACCGGGGGTTTTTGCCCGTGCCCTGGAGCTTGGTTTGGATGTTTTGGCCATCACCGATCACAACACCGTGGCCAACCTACCCTCCTTCTGCACGGATGTGCCCCGGGGGCTCTGGGTGGTGCCGGGAGTGGAATTGCAGACCAGAGAGGAGATCCATCTGGTCTGTTTGTTTGCGTCGCTGGAAGCGGCTATGGATTTTGGCGACGAGCTTAGGAAGCACTTGCCGGATCTGCCCAACCGGGAGCGGCTCTTTGGGGAGCAGACCATTGTGACCAGGCAAGGAAAGACTATCGGTGTGGAGCCCCGGATGCTGCTGAACTCCACGGATCTGGGGGTGGATGAAGTTTATCCTTTGGTGGCGTCCTTCCAAGGCTTGTGTTACCCGGCCCATGTGGACCGCAACTCTTACAGCATCCGGAGCCAGTTGGGCTTTGTCCCGCCCAACCTGCCTGTGCCGACGCTGGAGATCTCCTACCGGACCGATGGGACGTTGGGGCAAGAGCAGTTCCCCGGTTACCAGTTGGTACAGGCTTCCGATGCCCATTGCCTGGCGGAGCTGGGCCGGGGTTGTGCGGCGCTGCTATTGGAAGCGCCGGTCTGGGATGAGTTGGTAGCGGCCTTTTTCCGGCGCGAGGGAAGGGAGATACAAGTTTAACAGGAAATTTACAAATAAAAAAATCGGCCAATGGTTGCATGGGCTATCAAAAAGTGATAATCTTGAACGTGGGTGTATACAGACTTAATGGAAATCTTGTATGATGTGGGTTTGGACAGGTAGTTGTTTTACCTGTAATTATATTGATCAGCAACAAAAACAAAACAGGATTGGGGGATTCTAGTAAATGGCGGAGAGTTGTCATGCCTGTTCCTCTGTGGGCTGCCCGGAAAATGACGCTAAACTGCAACAGTTGGACGAGATTATTGCCAAGTACCGCGGCAAGCCGGGGGCGTTGATACCAGTCCTCCATCAAGCTCAGATGCTCTACGGTTATTTGCCGAAGGAAGTCCAGATCCGGGTGGCGGAGGGGCTTAATATTCCGTTGAGCGAGGTTTATGGTGTTATCACCTTCTATTCCCTGTTTACCCTCAAACCCCGGGGCAAACACACCATCGGCGTTTGTATGGGCACAGCATGTTACGTTAAGGGTGCGCCCGGGGTGTTGGAAGCCCTCCAAAACGAGCTGGGCATTGGCGCCAATGATACGACGGATGACGGTTTGTTTTCCTTGGTGATTACCCGTTGCGTAGGGGCCTGCGGCCTGGCGCCGGTCATGACCATTGGTGATGATGTGTACGGTCGGTTGACCGCGGACAAGATCCCCGAGATCATCGCTAAATACAAAGGTTAAATTTTTGCTTAACTTTGTGAAGAAATCCACAAAGTGAGGTCGCCGATGAAAGAATTATCCTTGCATATTTTGGATATTGTCCAAAACTCCATCCGGGCGGAAGCTGATCGGATTGGGATCAGCATTGTCGAGGATACGGCAGCTGACCGCTTTACGCTGTCGGTGGAGGACAACGGCAAGGGCATGACCGTCGAACAGGTGACAAAGGCCATTGACCCTTTTTTTACGACCCGGACCACGCGCCGGGTGGGCCTGGGGCTTTCCCTGCTGAAGGCCGCGACGGAGCGCTGCGCCGGTGAGTTTAAGGTGACATCCACGCCTGGCCGGGGCACAAAGGTGACGGCAGTGTTTCAAAGGTCCCATTGGGACCGGGCGCCCCTGGGGGATATGGCGGCGACCATGATCACCCTGGTGGCGAGCAACCCGGAGCTGGACTTTTCTTACAGTCACCGGGTGGACGAGCGGGAGTACAGTTTTGATACGGCGGAGGTCCGCAAGGTCTTGGGAGATGTACCGCTTAACGATCCCTCGGTCCTGGCGGTGTTGCGGAAGGATATTGCGGAAGGATTGGCGGAGTTGCAGACCAAAGATGCTTTGCCCAAGCGGTGAGATGCTCCTTGCGGGTTTTACGGAAAGGACTACGATGTGACAATGGAAGGTGGAGATGAAGATGGAATTATACCGCGCCCATGTCCTGGTTTGTGGTGGGGCCGGCTGTCTTTCTTCCGGTTGTAAGGCGGTCCAAAATGCATTGGTGGATGAGCTCAAGGCGCAAGGCCTGGATAATGAAGTGAAGGTTGTGGTTACCGGTTGTATCGGTACCTGTGATCTTGGCCCCATTCTTGTGGTTTACCCGGAGGGGGTCTTCTACCAGAAGGTAAAACCGGAGGATGTCAAGGAGATTGTCACAGAGCATTTGCTGAAAGGGCGTCCGGTGGAGCGGTTGCTCTTCCGTGATCCTGGCACTGCTCAGCAAGTGAAGGAATTTGAGAATATTGATTTCTTTAACCAACAGGTACGGATTGCCCTGCGCAATGTAGGTGTGATCAATCCGGAGGTTATTGAGGAATACATTGCCCGGGATGGTTACGCGGCCTTGGGTAAGGTTTTGACGGAGATGACGCCGGATCAAGTCATCGATGAACTGAAGCGGTCAGGCCTGCGCGGCCGCGGCGGCGCCGGGTTCCCGACGGGTCTGAAATGGGAATTTACCAAGAGGGTTGACAGTGATCAGAAGTATGTGGTTTGTAACGCTGACGAGGGTGACCCGGGGGCCTTCATGGACCGGAGCATCCTGGAGGGCGACCCCCATTCGATTATTGAGGCCATGGCCATTGCCGGTTATACTGTTGGGGCCAATCAAGGCTTCATCTATGTCCGGGCGGAGTATCCGCTGGCTGTGGAGAAGTTGAGCATTGCCATTGGGCAAGCCCGGCAGTATGGGTTACTGGGCAAGAATATCTTTGGGACTGATTTCAGCTTTGACCTGGAGATCCGGGTGGGCGCCGGCGCCTTTGTCTGTGGTGAGGAGACGGCCATGTTTGCCTCCATCGAGGGCAAGCGCGGCGAGCCCCGTCCTCGTCCGCCCTTCCCGGCGGTGAAAGGTCTGTGGGGCAAGCCGACCCTGAACAATAACGTGGAGACCTATGCGAACATTGCACCCATTATTTTAAACGGCGCCGATTGGTTCGCGTCCATTGGGACGGAGAAGAGCAAGGGGACGAAGGTTTTTGCCGTGGCCGGTAAGATCAACAACACCGGTCTGGTAGAAGTGCCCATGGGTACGCCCTTGCGGGACATTATCTTCAAGATCGGCGGCGGCATTCCCAACGGGAAGCGGTTTAAGGCGGCCCAGACCGGTGGTCCTTCGGGCGGTTGCTTGACGGAGGAGCACCTGGATATGCCGATGGAGTATGATGCTCTGGTGGCGGCAGGCTCCATGATGGGCTCCGGCGGTCTGATTGTGATGGATGAGGACACCTGTATGGTGGACGTAGCCCGGTTCTTCCTGGACTTTACCCAGGAAGAGTCCTGCGGCAAGTGCACACCCTGCCGGATTGGGACGAAGCGGATGTTGGAGATCCTGACCAGGATCACCGAAGGTGAGGGCAGGGAAGGCGACATTGAAGCTTTGGAAGAGCTGGGCAGGCACATTAAGATGACCTCCCTGTGCGGCTTGGGCCAATCGGCGCCGAATCCGGTATTGAGCACGATTAAGCATTTCCGCCATGAGTATGAGGCGCACATCCGGGAGAAGAGGTGCCCGGCTGGTGTCTGCCGTGCGTTGATGCATTACAAGATCCTTGCCGAACTTTGTCGGGGTTGCGGCCTGTGCGCCCGAAACTGCCCGGAGGACGCCATCTCTGGCGAGCCCAAGAAGCCTTACCTCATTGACCAGGAGAAGTGTGTCAAGTGTGGTAAGTGTCTGGAGAGGTGTCCGTTTAAGGCGATTGAGTTTAAGTGATTGGATAGGGAGACAGGAGTTTAATTTGGTGCGTTGCATGGGAGAGATCCCGCAAGTTCATTGAATAATTGTTATATGTTATGATCGCAAAAAGCCACTGCCTGTAAAGGACAGTGGCTTTTTTGCGCCTGTTTATGCTGGGATTTGACAGTATTTGCAGAAAAGGAGAAAAAGTTCTATTTGTAATGGTAGGAAAATAGACGATTTATTGGAATTATTATGGTGGTGAGGTTAGGTTTGTAGGCGGCAGATAAAATATCTCTATTTTTTAGGAGGAATTAGTAGCTATTTAAAGTTTGGATCAACAATAGGAAAAACGCTATTAAGCTAAATGAAGCAATGAAGGTATCTAGCTAAAGCCTATGGTATGTAGGCCACAATGATTTGCTAACCGAGCCTACAGGGAGGGTGGACACAAAGAAGTGAACCTAAGATGTACCCCTTGTCAAGA
>DGDV01000052.1 GCA_002385625.1 Firmicutes bacterium UBA3943 | reverse complement strand
TTAAATCATGGGTACATTATATTAAATTAGGTTATCGGGTTACTGACAATTTAAATTTAAGATTAAGTTACAGAAAGATGAAGTTTGACACAAAAGTGATTGATGTGGATTATGAGTACTTCCATAGTTTTGATTTTAAGACAGACGGTTGGGGCCTTGGCATTGAATACTATTTCTAAGTTGAATCTGGAATGATTAAAAAAGCCCTCTTCTCTTTGAAGGAGAAGAGGGCTTTTAGTTTAGGCCAAACTCCTTGACTCCTTTGCAGACAAACGTTTTCCATATCAAAATCCAATGGAAGCAAAGACTAAACTTTCTTGCAAAAACGATAGGAATATTTTGTTAGAAGAATTATCCAATAGACAGAGTGACCAAAGGAAAGTTCAGGCTCACAAAAGACCAGGAAAGCTCGGAAATCACGGGAATTTATTGGAAGGAATGGATTTGTTTTTGCCGAAAGATTCTTACAGAATTTGTGGCGCCAAAGGAGGAATTCTTTTGCTACTTTCCACGGAGAAAAAGGGCAACCACCTCTTGGTGAAGATCGGTGGCGAGTTGGACCTGTCCACATCGCCCAGGTTTCGGGAGAAGGTGGAAGAAGAACTGAATTATGATCCGTCTATCAAACATTTGGTCCTGGATTTGCAGGATACCACCTTTATTGACAGCTCTGGTTTGGGTGTCATTTTGGGGCGTTTTAAACGAATCTCGGCGCAAGGCGGGAAATTGTTGGCCGTTCGTGTACCTTCCCATCTGGTCAAGGTATTTGAACTTTCCGGTTTGTTACGCATTATGGAAATCTGTCCGACCCCGGAGGACGCACAAAAATCACTGTTAGGAGGGTGAGCGATGAAACCCCGGAACTTTGTGCGGCTGGAGTTCCCCTCGTTTCCGGCCAATGTGGGTTTGGCCCGCATTGCCATAGCCACCTTTGCCACTCAACTGGAATTTACCTTGGGGGAACTTGAGGAGATTCGTGTGGCGGTTTCCGAGGCCGTCTCGAACTGTGTCATTCATGCTTATCCCGACAGCCCGGGCCAGGTTGAGTTAGAAGCGGTCATCGAAGATGGGTGCTTGGAGATTGGCATTACAGATTATGGTAAGGGAATTGATGATATAGCATTGGCGCGCACGCCGGCATTTTCAACGGACCCGGAACGGATGGGATTGGGTTTGGTTTTTATGGAGTCGTTCATGGATTCGCTGGAAGTCCAGTCGGAGCCAGGGAAGGGGACACGCATCAGGATGCGGAAAAAGCCGGAGAGTGAATGCGATGGTCCCCGGCGTGTCTGAACTTTCTTTGCCCAAGTTGCCGCTTTTGGATGAAGAAACTACACGACAATTGATTCTGCAGGCGCAAAACGGCAGTAAAGAAGCGAAGGACAAATTGGTGCAGCATAATTTGCGTTTGGTTATGAGTATTGTCATCCGTTTTTCCGGCCGGGGGACGGAAGAGGAAGATCTTTTTCAGGTGGGCTGCCTAGGTTTGGTCAGGGCTATTGATCGGTTTGATCTGGCACAGGGGGTTCGTTTCTCCACCTATGCCGTTCCAATGGTGATGGGGGAGATCCGTCAATATTTACGTGAATCCGGCCTCATTAAGGTTAGCCGGGTTATCAAGGAGACCGCCCGGCAAGTGGCAGCGGTCAGGGAACACCTGTGGCAGGAGCGGGGTAGGGAACCCACCATCACCGAACTTGAGGAAGCAACTAAGTTGACCAAGGAGGAGATCGCCATGGCGTTGGAAGCCTCCCAACCTGTACGTTACCTGCAAGAAACAATTGGCGACGGTAACGGTGAGGACATTACCGTGGCGGACCGGGTGGCGGAGGCGGACCCCCAGGAATTGTCATGGTTGGAAGGCAGAGCCCTCCATGAAGTTTTGGATCTGTTGGAGCCTCGCCTGAAGAGACTGTTGGAACTGAGATTTTTTGAGGAAAAAACCCAGTCTGAAGTGGCTGTTGAATTTGGCGTCTCCCAGGTCCAGGTCAGCAGGTTGGAGAAGGAAGCCCTCCGGCGTCTCCGTGAGATTCTACGGGAATAATCTGTATTTTGGTCATTGAAAAGAAAGACGAATAAAACGCAAGGAATAACCAGCTCCTTTCCGGGAAAAATATAGGCAGGAGGGACGGGGCAGTGAAAGTCAGATGGTTTCTGCTCATGGTGGGACTTTTGGTGCTCTTGGTTGGGTTGGGAATTGCCTACCGTGTCCATCTGTCTTCGCGGCCTTTCCGGCCCAGCTCCCGTTCCCTCCTGATATTTTATACTGGTGAAAGGAGGGGAAGTCTCCGATGAATGTTGTTAAGGTAGTGGAATTGGTTGCAGATTCCCCCTATGGCTGGCAAGACGCAGTGGAGCAAGCTGTTTCCCGCGCTGCGGAGACCATTGATAATATTTCCGGGATTGAGGTTAAAAACTTTACCGCGAGCGTTAAGGATGGTAAGGTGACGGAGTATAAAGCCGATTTGCATTTGGCATTTCGCGTCAATGATCCGGAATGACAATTAACAGATGAAGGCCCGGCTAGAAAGCCGGGCTTTCTTTTGCGGCGGTGCGCCAAATATGGGTGCTGTCCTGTCGATGCCCTTTCCAAGCAGGAAATTTTAATCGCCCGGCGAATTTTGCCGGAGGTGATGCATGAATGGAATTTGGCATAGAGGTTATTACTTCTCCGGACCAACGGACAATCCGTGAAGAAATGGAACGGATCGGTGTTTCGCCGGAAGGCATTGATATTATGGCGCCAAAGGCCCAGTTTTTTATTGTGAAGATCAGCGGGATCTCTGGTGCGGCGGCCAGTATTTTAAAACAGGAAATGTTGGCTAAAGGTGGCGAAGCCGCCGTTTCCCGGGAAGCTGCCAGGTTAGGCGAAACGCCAGGTGAGGTTCTGCTCATGGGCCATACCGTTCATTACCGGCGGCTCTTGGAAAAGCTCAAACAGCAACCCTTTGGCCTGGCCAAACTGGAGCCTCTCTTGCAGGAGGCTTTGGCAAGGTACACTTCCACACCGCAACCGTCCATGATTAAAGGCCACGATTTCATCTGGGGCAGTCGCACTTACGTGATGGGAATTATCAATGTTACGCCGGATTCCTTCTCTGGTGAAGGTGTTGCCCACGGAGAACCAGGAGCTTGGGTAACGGCTGCCCGGCAACGAGCGGAAATGTTTTTGCATGAAGGAGCCGATTTGTTGGATATTGGCGGGGAGTCCACCAGGCCCGGAGCCAAACCCGTAGCTTTGGAGGAAGAGATGGCGCGGGTGCTGCCGGTTGTAGAAAATTTGGCACAGACCTCAGTCCTGCCCATTTCCGTAGATACCCAAAAAGCCAAAGTTGCCGCGGCAGCCCTGGCCGCAGGGGCCGATATTATCAATGATATCTGGGGGCTACAGAAGGATCCGGACATGCCCAAAGTTGTTGCGGATTATGGGGCGACGGTCATTGTCATGCATAATAAAGAGAACTGTGAGTACAGGGATCTGATGGGAGAGATCCTTGCCTTTCTGGAGAAGAGCTTGGAGATCGCTGACCGGCACGGGATTCCCCGGACTAAGGTCTGGGTAGATCCGGGCATTGGGTTTGGCAAGACCACGGAGCAAAATTTAGAGGTGCTCCGGCGCTTGGATGAGTTGAAAGTGCTGGGATGCCCGATTCTCTTGGGCACCTCGCGCAAGTCGGTCATTGGTAATACCCTCAACCTTCCGGTGGAAGAACGTTTAGAAGGCACTGCAGCTACAGTCAGTTTAGGCATTGCAAAGGGAACGGATGTGGTTCGTGTTCATGATGTGAAGGCGATGGTTCGCACGGCACGGATGACTGATGCAATTGTTCGTCGATCCTAAGGAGGGTTGATCATTGGAACGATTAGTGATTGGGTTTGGTTCCAATTTAGGTGACCGGGAAAAAAACCTACGCCTGGCCAGGGAGGGTCTTGCCGGTATCTGGCGTAGGCCTCGTTTCTCCCAGGTTTATGAGACCTTGCCCTGGGGGGTGGCAGAGCAGCCGCTGTTCTTAAACCAGGTGGGCGTGGGCCTGACTAATCTGACACCTTTGGCTGTTTTGGAAGAGCTGAAGGCTTTGGAAGTCAGGTTGGGCCGGGAGCCTGGGCCGCGGTATGGTCCGCGCTTGATTGATCTGGATATCCTGGCCTATGGCGATTGGGTCTTTATCAGTGAAGTACTGTGCATTCCCCATGGCAATTTGGCGGAACGGGCCTTTGTTTTAGCCCCTTTAGCGGAGGTGCTTCCCGAATACCAGCATCCCCTCACCCGGTTGACCCCTGGTGAGATGCTGGAGAAACTCAATCCAGATCCCGAGTCTTACCGGGTTTACCGGCCATAAACATGGTCAGTGCCATTACTGCGATTACTGCCATTATGTCTTATATTGTTAGATAATAATACAGTTTGGCGAAGGCGGGGTTATTATCGTTTATGAAAGGTTTGGAAGACAAATACCAGGGGCTGTTAAAAATTTTGCAAAGATACGGCGGGATGATTATTGCCTATTCTGGGGGCGTGGACAGCACTTTTTTGGCCCATGCCGCGCAACGGGCTTTAGGTGATCATGCCCTGGCGGTAACGATCGCTTCCGAACTTAATCCGGCCAATGAGACGGAACAGGCCATAGCATACGGGCGTGAACTGGGGATTCACCATAGGGTTATTGAAGTTGATCTCCTGTCAGTTCCTGAAGTGGCAGCCAATCCGCCTGATAGGTGTTATCATTGCAAACACAAGTTATTCCGGTTAATACAGTCGATCGCCCACGAGATGGGTTTAGCCTGGGTGGCGGATGGCTCAAACCTTGATGACCTGGCCCAATACAGGCCGGGTGCCCGTGCCCTCAAAGAGTTGGGTATAATCAGCCCCTTACAGGAGGCCGGTTTTACCAAGCAGGAGATTAGGGAACTTTCGAAAAAGCTGAGCTTACCTGCTTGGGATCGGCCATCCCAAGCATGTTTGGCCTCGCGGATTACTTATGGGACCAAGTTGGAAGCATCGTTGTTGCAACGGATCGCCAAAATTGAAGAAGACTTGCGAAAAATGGGGTTCGGGCAAGTGAGGTTAAGGCATCACGGTGAATTGGCCCGGCTGGAGTTGCAGCCGTTAGCACTGGCGCAGGTGGAGGAAAAGCGGCAGGAGATCGTCGGTTTGATCAAAAATTTTGGGTATAAATACGTCTGTCTTGATCTTGAAGGCTACCGGTTTGGCAGTATGGATTCCTGATATAGGGACACGGAGCTTTCGTTCTTGATTAAATTAAATGTATTTACTTTACACAGGAACGTGATTATGCCAGGCTAAAAGACGGCGATGATCCGTTGGAGCATGTGGAAAAGGGGAAAGAGGGCCAGTAAAATGACTTCCAGGACCAACAAGCGGTTCTCCCGGTAGTCATGGCCCAACCTTTGGTAGGGTGAAATGATGGAGATTAAATCGTCCATCTTTTTTTGCAGTGTGGTAAAGCGTTTTTTTAACTCATAAAATTCAACCAGTGAAGCATACAACTGCTTAAGTTCACCGGTGGCGGCAAAGGAGCATGGCCTGTCGAGGAGTTTAATCTTGCCCAGGACATTAAACTGGATCTCGATGATTTGCAGGCTGATGGATTTGATCAGTTTGTTTTTGGGATTGGGTGCTTTGGTTTGCAGATCCAAGATGAGGTGCTCCGATTGGTCCAAGATGGAACTGACTTCATCCTCCAGTTTTTTGAGGGCTAGGGACTTGGCCATGGCAATGGCATGGACTCCGATGTACTCCCAGGTAAAGACGGTTTCTTCCTTTTGCTGTTCCGCTACGGTTTGGCTGTCGGTGTAGGTGGAGAAAAGATAGTGGTCCACCGGACAACCCATTGACTCCATGAACCGCAGGAATTGACGGGTTTCCGTTGCATCAAAACCGGTAAGGCAGATACTTCCGTATTTACAAAGCCAAGCCGCAGTTTGCCCGCTGCTTCCCATCATCACCTGGGAAAGTTGGTGGGGAGACAGGAAGACAAATTCTTCATCGGTACTATTCAAGTTAAAAAATCTCCGGAATTTATTGAGTTCGATGGAGTTACTCGTCAGATAACCGGTGATTGTTATTTGCCGGGCTGAAGTCATGGTTTTATCTCCTTATTAGTGGGGTTTAATCAGGTCGGCCACCATGAGAATAACTTCGACCACAATCAGTATAACAATCAACCATTCGACAAAAAGCCCCCGGAGGGAATGGCTGATGGAGGCAAAGTGGCCGGTGATCACATTGAGAATTTCCGTCTTTTGACGGATGATTTCGTATCTGTCATTAAGTTCAAAGAAGTGGGACATGCGGTCATAAAACTTCTCCGCATCACTGCGGATCCAGGTTATATCCGGTTTATCCAAGATCATGATGTAGGCGATGGTGTTGTATTCGTGCCGGATAATCTGGGCGGTGGTTCTGGCCAGTTCTTTATCGCTGAGCCGGAGGTTAGCCTTGTCCAGCCTGTCAATCAAGCCTTCCACTTTATCCAAGATCTTTTCCACTTGTTCTTCGATGCGTTCCAAGGCCACCGATTTGGCGATCACCACCGCTACAAGCTCGGCGTGGTAGGGTTGGATCTTGGGCACTATGGCATATTGATCGGTGAAATATAGCTCCCCGTCCTCATCGTTTGTGGGTTCGCCGGCCTCGCGCAGTTCGTAATCGTCGGTATACTTGGTGAAGTTTGGCGGCAGGTCGGGCTTGACTGTTTTCAGGTAATTATAGATGGCCTGAGCATCCTGGCTGATCGTATTGATCATGACAATACTGCCGAAAGAAAAAATCATAATCCTGGTCTTTTCGTCAACATCCCGGTTGAGAATGGCTGCCAAAGTGGGGCCTTCGAGGATAAGTGGCTCCTCCCAGGTGTATTTTTTGGGGATATTACATTTTGATGCGATCTTGTTAAGATCGATCTCATTGGTCAAGGAATACGCTTTAAAGATCATACAAATCACCCCAAATATAATTATATCAGGTTAATAGAAAATTACTATTTTTTTAAAGGACAAATGATAAATTTAGTTTGCTGCAGGGGTCAAAGTGGAATTTGAGTTGAAAGGGGAAAGCATCGATGAAATTTAGCCGCACTATTATGCGCATTGTTTTATTTTTTATCGCGTAATTATTGGTGTGGCGTGTTTGGTTCAGGCAAATCCCGGAGAACCAACAATAGATGGGGAGAAAATCAAATACGGCAACGGAAGTCTGGCTTATTTTGACGGCGTTCCTTTCTTGAAACTTGCTGGCAGCAATTATGAAATGGGACTGCAATACGGAGTATTGATGAAAGAGCGGTTGCAAGCAATGGCAGCTTCCCAGGATTTACGTGGCATTTTCCCGCGAATACGCCGCATGGGGTAGATGGTTGTGTTATGATTGGCAACAAGGAACCGTTGAGTTCTTCCGTGAAGCCAGGATTATAGAAGAAGGGCTTGCCATACCATAATTGATATTTCCTTGTTTAAGTGCGGCCTTGCCTATAGGCGAAGAAGGGTAAGACGCCTTATATGGCGAAATAATTTCCCGAAGAAAGAATTGATATTCCTTAAAGACAGTTTACTGATCTGCCAGGAGGAACAGGGATGAGTTATGAGATTCGGGTGAAGACGAAAAACCTGTTTTTTGAAGGCATTGTTCCTTTTGTGATCCTTCTGGGGGTGCTGATCGGCTTTTTGCCGATGGGTGGACCCAATTATCTTTTGATTGCTCTGTTATGTTTGTTCGGGATCTTTGATTGCCTGCATAACTCGTTGTTGCCTCTCTTACGCAGCAGGTTCATTATCTCCGATGAAATGCTTCAGGTGGTGTTGGCCAGAGAACAATTGAAGTATCGCTGGGAGGAGATCCAGGAAGTTTCATTAGAGGAGTCGCCGAAGGAAACCCATCTGCGGATTGTTACGGCAAAGGGCGCCCGTTCCATTGCCTTGTCTAGTTTTGACTCAGCTTTGGTCTGGTCCCTTATCAATGAAAAGGTAAATAAGGGGAAAATGCCGCAGGTTACTCGGGGGAAAACCGGCGCTGTGGCAAAGCCGGTTAAATCCACCGTTACCACGCAAGAACTTACCGGGAAAAAACAGGAGCAGCCGGCAGCGGCAAAAAACATACTCACTTTAGAAGATAGCCGGTGGGTGAAGAAAATCCTCTGGGGTTTTTGTTTGTTATGTTTGATTATTATTATAATTTCCGTTCTTTATGTTGAATGGATTGCTTTCTTGGTCATACTGCCCTTCTTTTTACTGGGGCTGTTTGGGGTATTAAACCAGGGAGTTACCTATGTGGATTCCTTCTCCGTCACCAGGAAGAACAGATTAGGCACATACAGTATTCTCTGGAAAGAAGTCGAGCTGGTTGAGGTGTCTCCTTTTGGCGACGGGATATCCTTTCGCGGGAGGGCAAAACGCTTGGTTATCCCCGGCCCCGGTTGGATGGAGGAGAAGGACAGGGCGGCCTTTAACCAGAAAATTATGCAACTGGTTAATGATTATCAAGTGCGGCTCTTGGAGAACAAGGTGACAATCCTTTACCGAACCCGCAATTGCCGGATTTAATCATGCACGGGAGTTTATTTTGGCAATTTGGGATGCCGGTTAGGGCGAGACGCAATGGGAAAAGCAGGAAAGGACCGATTTTGCATGAAGGATCCAGTGGAATGGCGAATGGAATTGGCTGAAGATATTGCTAAACGACTCTGCACATTCAACGGTATGCAAGCTATTGTTGTCGGTGGGTCTGTTGCCAGGGGTTGTGCGGATCCCGGTTCAGATTTGGATCTTTTTCTGTTCTGGGACAAAATGCCCGAGGATGGTGCCAGACAGGAGATTGCAGCAGCGCTGCGGGCGGATCTTTTGTTTTCCCGGTTGGAGGCGGCGGGCGCCGACCGTGTGGTGATCCAAGGATTTCCCGTTGATCTCCACCATATTACAGTGATTGATGCTGAGCGGTGGCTCCAACGTGTACTGCAGGAGTATGATCCTGCCCCGGAGTATAGCATTTTTATGGAGATGATCCGAACCTCAGTTTCGTTGTATGGAAAACAACTGGTTAGGACCTGGAAGAACCGGGCTGCACTCTTCCCCGATGAACTGGCATTAAATTACATTCAATGCAGTATCGGGAATTATGTTCATCCCGATTTGGAATTGATGCAAAAGCGGGGTAATCCTTCAGCGGTTTATACCTACCTGGTTGGACAGCAGCAAAACGTCTTTCACACGCTTCTTGGGTTGAATCGCAGTTACTTTCCGTCCTATAAGTGGATGTATCATACGCTGGAGAATATGGAGATTAAACCTCTGGATATTACGGGACGTTTTCGAGCCATGTTTACCAATGATCCGGAGGAAGCTACCGCCGACATGATGGCAATAATTGGGGAAACACTGTCTTTGATCGAATATACATATCCCCAGATTGATCTAGCCCTAACCAGAATTCGGATATCCTACGCCCGGCAGATTTGGGAGGACCCGATTTACCTTTAATCTTTCCTTAGATAATGCCTCTGATTATGCGGTACTTTCAATTTTCCGGTGTTTTGAGGGAAGAAAATGAGAAAATGAAAATACCAGACGGAAGAAACGTTAAAAGCATGCCCAAAGCATGCTTATATTTTTTTCGTGGTTGAGAAAAATGCACTGCCTTGGGGAATGCTGCATTAACTGATGAAGGGGGGAATAAGCGAAATGAAGAAGATCAAGACAGGACTGCATCTAATGCGCGGCGCCGTCCAGAGTGCGCCGGTCAAGCCTTGGCATAAACAGAAATTGCTACAGGAGATGGACGAGCTTTTACGGGAGGTTGACAAGGGTGGTACCGATTGGCTTATCCGCAAACTTGATGAGCTGGTCCAAAAGATGGCAAATGTCTTGAAAGAGCAGGAGGGTGCGCTCAGGACGATCCAGCGGGAGAAGGACAAGATCATCAAGGCCATTAAAGCAGAAAAACCGGTGGCAAAAATGATGGCAAAAGAAAGTACCCGGAGGCAATTGATCCTTCCCCAGCAAGTAAATGCTGGAGGGAATTGGAGCCTTCTTGATATAAAGTGTATTCCCCATGTGCAGCTGTGAAATAGCTGCTTTTTTGTCCGTTTTTATATCCAGAAGGTATCTTGGCCAATAAACGAAAATGGCCGGTTAATACCAGAAAAATATTGGCAGAAACCTATGTCCGGCTAAGGAAAATGGTTGTTGTTGATGACCAGCGTAATCCCTACTTATAATTAAAAATGCATGGCATTAATTTGGAGGTTAGATCATGGGGAAAATTAAGGTTGGCTTGGCAATCGGCGTACTTGTTTTGTTGGTCGGATGCAGCTTGGGAACAGAGCCGGTGATGGATCTGAGTATCAACTATACTTCTTGGCAACCGGTAAGCGGACAATCGGGGAATAATTGGGAAGCAGTTTTGTATTTGGGGATGCGAAACGAAGGAAGGATCTCCTACGACACCTTGCAGATCCATGCCGAGGCCTTTGATGCGGTAGGGGATAAAATTGGTGAAGCTTATTGGACTGCGGACAAATTAATCAGCCACATAACACCATTTCGTTATGGACATCTCCTTACAGCTGAACTGACCTTCAAAAACAACGGAGTTCCCGTAGATCCAGGATTGATTAGGGACATTGCGCTGAATGTTCATGGGACGAGCAATGATGTTAAGATCAGCGGCAAGTTACAGATTAATTTGTAGGATTTGCCGGCGGTTTCGCGATTAATCACTAAATGGTTGCAACTGAAGGAGGACCAGGAATTGATGGTTGCCTATGATGAAGAAATGGTGAATATGGCTGCCGACAATGTGATCCGACGCCTCAACACCTCGACAATTCTCAGTTTTCATATGATCTCTTTGCTGATTTCCTATAAAACATACAAGACTCGGAGCAAGCCAGGCAAAGGTAATGTGAATATCGACGGGTTTGAGTCATTTACACGAAAAGTTGAGAACCGTGCCATTGAAAAACTTTGGGGAATAAAAATCCTGGAGTGCAATCAATAAAGCCGGATTAAGCTTGCCGGAACATGAAGTGGGTACCCAATTGCAGGAAAAGCGTTGCACATAGCGAATACCTTGAGCGTAGTTCAGTAGTACAAACAAGAAAGGGGAAGATGGAATGAGATATTTGAGCCGTTGTATCATAACCGTACTTATTGTTTTTGGCGCATTTTTGTTATTTAATCAGCTTGCCAACGCCCAGCAACAAGCAGAAGTTATCAGGGCTGGTGACTGCACATTGGGTGATGGTCATGGTTATTTTGTTGAAGGACGGGCGGTTGTGGATATACAAAAATCCCCTTATGATTTTACGGTTGTATATAGTATTAATCATAACAGGCATCTTATTTACAGCGCAAAGGTGAAAAGTCTAGGTAGAAAACGGCCGGATCTTGGCAAGCTTGATTTAACTAAAGTCGACAAATGGAAGAGTTCTGCTTTTATTCCAAGTTCAGGATTTTACTATTTGGTTAAAGGTGTGCATTCCGGTAAGCTTTTTCTTATCTATGTGAACGAAATCTCAGGAGACTCATATACAGCAACCATCAATCTGAAATGGGAGGAGCTTTCGATTCGTAGCAGCGAAAAAGTGCTTGATAGCAATAAAACTGCTGTTACTCCAAAGGAAACTACTGATACCACTGCCACCACCATAGCACCGACAGAGGAAACGGTAATTAAAACCCCCAAAGAACAAGGGATGGATGGGGTTGATATTAAGAAAACAAAATTCTGCCGGTATTGTGGCGAGCGGATTGTGCGCGATGGCCGTTTCTGTGAATTTTGCGGCGGTGACTTCCAAAAAGAGAGTGAGCCTTCAAAGATTAAATTCTGTCGTTATTGCGGTGAGAAAATCGTTAATTACGGTAAGTACTGTGAGAGTTGTGGGAAAGAAATCGACGGTAAGCCAGCAAATGCCACTGAAACTGATGATAAAGACGCTGAATAACAGTTATTGCAATTGAATTTGCTGCTATAACCCATTTTCAGTGACAGCCATAACCGTATTGCCTAAGGGCATACAGCTATGGCTGTTTTTATATTATTATATAGATGAAAAACTTCGGAACAATTCCTAGAAATTTTCGTTGAAAATCAAGAGGATTATTCGGAGAAAGGTGGAAGCTTGAATTAATTCATGATAAAATTTGATCTAGACCGTGAATAAACCATAATAAAGGTGGTTTTATATTTGAAGAAGCACGTACTGGCAAATCCTTGGCATTCCAAGACTTTCCGGCGTTGGTTTCTTATTACCGGTATATGTGTACTGACGCTTTTGATTTGTACGGCGTTTTTGTCCGGGAAAGAGCCGGATAAGTACTATGTCCAATCAAAATTAATGATGACCGTGATTAGGCAGGAACACTTTAAACCGCAAAATTTGAATGACGTTTTTTCGAAGAAGGTTTTTGATCTTTATATAAAGGAACTTGATGTGAATAAACGTTTTCTGTTGAAAGCGGATTATGAAGAACTCAAGGAATTTCAAACCAATATCGACAATGAATTGCGGAGCGGTACTTTTCGCTTCTTTGAGGTGGCCTCCCGCCTGCTGAAGACCCGTGTCTTTGAGGCGGAGAATATTGCCCAGACCATCCTGAAAGAACCCTTCGACTATACAATAGACGAAAGTTTTGAAACAGATCCCGAAAAACGTGACTATCCCGCCGATACTGAAGAACTGAAGGAGATCTGGCGCAAGTATCTTAAATACACAACGCTCATGGAGTACCATCATCTTTTGGAGATGCAAAAAACAGAGGCCGAGGGGAAGAAAGATACCCCGGCGGAACTTGAGGCTAAAGCCCGTAAGAATGTGGCCAAAAGAATTACCCGAGCTCACCAGCGAATCCTGCGCAAAAGCGAACAGGAGCATTTTGAGGATTTCTTGGATGTAGTGGCCAGGAGTTTTGATCCCCATACGGAATTTATGCCGCCAAAAGAAAAAGAGGAATTTGATATTTCGATGACCGGCAGATTGGAAGGCATCGGAGCGGTCCTTCAAGAAGACGGGGAATTTATCAAAGTTGTGGAGATTATACCGGGCAGCGCAGCTTGGCGGCAGAAGGAGTTGCAGCCGGAGGACAGGATTCTCAAGGTAGCCCAAGGTTCCGATGAACCCGTTGATATTGTTGATATGCCCGTGGACGAAGCCGTTAAATATATTCGTGGGAAGAAAGGCACAGAGGTTAGGTTGACCGTGCGCAAGCCGGACGGGCAGATCAAAGTGATTACGCTGATCCGTGATACGGTGATTGTTGAGGAAACTTATGCCAAATCGGCAATTATCAGCGACCAAAAATTAAACAGGAAATTTGGGTATATTCTTCTTCCTTCATTTTATTCCGACTTTACCGGGAACGGGGGAAGAAACTCTGCAGATGATGTCCGCAAAGAACTCCAAAAACTGATGAACCAAAATGTTGATGGGATCATTCTTGACCTGCGCGACAACGGCGGTGGGTCTTTGGTGGATGCCATTGATATTTCTGGCATATTTATAGGAAACGGCCCTGTTGTGCAGGTTCTTAACCGTTCCGGTTCCATTGAAGTCAAAGAGGCAACCAATAATAAAGTGACTTATAAAGGACCATTGGTTGTCTTAGTCAATTCATTGAGTGCCTCTGCTTCCGAGATTTTGGCTGCGGCCTTACAGGATTATGGTCGGGCGGTAATTGTCGGCGGCCAGACCTACGGCAAGGGCACGGTCCAAGTTATCTACGACTTTGACAAGATAATTAACGAAAGATCCTTCAATGAGCATAAACCCTTGGGCTCCGTAAAAATAACCATCCAAAAATTCTACCGGATCAATGGCGGTTCCACCCAAGAAAAGGGGGTTGAGCCAGACATTACTTTACCTGATCCCTATAGTTACCTGGAGATCGGGGAAAGGAAAATCGACTATGCCATGCCGTGGGATACCATCCCGGCGGCAAAATACAAGAAATGGGCCGGTTCATTAAATCTTGGCGCATTAAGGAACAACAGTGCGAAACGGATCAAGGAAGACCCTGTCTTTATTGCAATTGACAGTTATGTGCAGCGCGCGCAAGAACGCCAAAAGAACACGGAAAAAACCTTGAACCTTGTGGCGTTTATGAAAGAACAAAAGGCCATTAGCGAAGAGACCGACCATCTGGAGAAAATCCAGACTCCGCAAGAGCACATCAAAGTTGTTTGGACTTCGGAAACGAAAAACAAGGAAAAAGTGGCGAAATGGACAAACGAACTGTTAAAAGACCGTTATATTGTTGAAGCAGGGAAAATTATCAATGATATGATCGCCATCAAACCCTGATCATGTTTCCGGTCTGCAAAGAAAAACCCACGGTGGTCCAACGGATCAAGTCCAGATTAGTGTGTAAATTCCTCAGTTATCAATAAGCTTATCTGATATACGCAATATTGCTTTGATCATTAATTTGTTTTTGCTCTTCTTGCCACTGAAGGTATT
>DGDV01000014.1:60342-108205 GCA_002385625.1 Firmicutes bacterium UBA3943 | reverse complement strand
GAAATGGACAAACGAACTGTTAAAAGACCGTTATATTGTTGAAGCAGGGAAAATTATCAATGATATGATCGCCATCAAACCCTGATCATGTTTCCGGTCTGCAAAGAAAAACCCACGGTGGTCCAACGACCTGCCGTGGGTTTATTTATACTTGTCGGATGATCTGGTTTGATGGGAAAAGCAACTAGTGATTATGATTTGCGTTCGACCATATTGTTGATGCTTTCGAATAAATTAGCCATTTCCAAAGCAGTAGTTGCCGCTTCAAACCCTTTGTTCCCGGCTTTGGTACCCGCCCGCTCAATGGCTTGTTCAATCGTATCCGTTGTTAAGACGCCAAAAACTACTGGCAGCCCGCTTTGCAGACTGACTTGGGCGATACCTTTAGCCACTTCACCGGCGACATAATCAAAATGGCTGGTGGCACCACGGATGACTGCGCCCAAACAAATTACGCCATTGTATTTGTGGCTCTGTGCCAGTTTTTGGGCCACAAGGGGCAGTTCGAAGGCACCGGGGGTCCAGACCACATCAATGTCGGATGATTGGACACCGTGGCGGACTAAGCCGTCCAAGGCCCCTTCCAGAAGCTTACCGGTGATAAATTCGTTAAAACGGGAGACGACCAAAGCAAACTTCAGACCTTGACCCAATAATGCACCTTGGATGACATTGACACCGTTTTCGTTCATTTGTATCCCTCCGTCCTCAATCTTGTCAACTTTCATGGATATGCAGGAAATGCCCCAGTTTTTTTTGCTTTGTGGCCAGGTATTTTGTGTTTGTTGCCACCGGTGGAATCTCCAACGGAACCCGTTCGGTAACCGTCAAGCCATAACCGGACAGACCGGCGATCTTTCGCGGGTTATTGGTTAGCAGTCGGATGCTGGTCAAGCCCAGATCCACCAGGATTTGGGCACCAATGCCGTAATTACGGAGGTCAGGGGGGAAACCTAAGATGATATTTGCTTCCACCGTATCTTTCCCCTGATCCTGCAGTTCATAGGCACGGAGCTTATTCAGTAAACCAATGCCCCGGCCTTCCTGGCGCATATACAGTAAAACACCGGTTCCTTCTTTGGTAATTGCCTGCATAGCGGTGTGCAGCTGGGGCCCGCAATCGCAGCGCAGGGAACCAAGGGCATCGCCGGTCAAACATTCCGAATGCACCCGGACCAAAACATCTTTTTTGCCCCTGACTTCGCCCCGGACCAATGCCACATGGCATTCACCATCGACCAACGACTCATAGGCATAGGCCTGAAATTCACCGAAGGTGGTTGGCAGAACTGTCTTTGCCACACAGTGCACCAGTTTTTCCCGGGCCATCCGGTAATTAATGAGATCGGCAATGGAGATGATCTTTAAACCATGGGTCCCGGCAAACTCCATTAATTGAGGTAGGCGCGCCATGGTACCGTCTTCATTCATGATTTCGCAGATGACTCCTGCGGGATATAATCCGGCCAACCGGGCCAGGTCAACAGCGGCTTCGGTATGGCCTGCCCGTTTGAGCACACCGCCCTCCCTAGCCCGGAGGGGGAAGATGTGTCCGGGTCGGACCAGATCTTCGGGACGGGTCTTAGGGTTAATCAAGGCGCGAATGGTTTCGCAACGTTCATAGGCGGAGATGCCTGTTTTGGTAGTTTTGGCATCAACAGAAACGCTGAAGGCGGTCCCCAGTCGTTCGGTATTATCGGAGACCATGGGAGGAATGTTCAGTTCGTCCAGCCGGTCACCGGTCATGGGGACACAGATAAGGCCCCGGCCATACTTGGCCATAAAATTGATAGCCTCCGGGTCTACCTTGTCGGCGGCCATGACTAAATCTCCTTCATTTTCCCGGTCCTCATCGTCAACAACAATGATCATACGGGCGCTTTGGAGTTCTACCAATGCTTCTTCGATGGTGTTGAACTGCATCTGTGTGCCCTACCTCCTTGGACGGAAGATTAATAGCCAGCTTTAATCAGGTCTTCCAGGGTTAATTCCTTTTTGGCGGGAGTACTCCTCACAGGGCTTTGTGCCGACAGCATTTTTGCTACATATTTCCCAAGGAGATCAAATTCCAGGTTTACTTGGTCTCCCGCTTTTTTGAACTGCAGGGTGGTGTTTCGGGCGGTGTGGGGGATAACTGCCACGGTAAAGCCGGATTCATCGCAATCAGCCACGGTTAGACTGATTCCGTCAATGGCAATCGATCCTTTTATGACAATGTAGTTACTATAAGTTTCGGGTATGCTGAACCGGTAAGTCGTAAAGGGACCTTCCGGCTTTAGTTGGAGTAGGGTTCCCACGGTATCGATATGACCGGTGACCAGGTGGCCGCCCAGCCGGTCTCCGACTTTGAGCGCTCGTTCCAAATTAACCCGGTCACCCGGCATAAGCCTACCTAAGACCGAGCGTTTTACCGTTTCCGGCGAAACATCAGCATAAAAAGCCGGGCCTCTTAGTTCAGTGACTGTTAAGCAGACCCCGCTTACGGCTATGCTGTCGCCTAAACGGACCCCCTCGGTGGCGATGTTGGCGCGGATACCAATGCGCCGGGAGTCACCGGTGGCCTTTGCCTGGATAACAGTGCCAATTTCTTCGATAAGGCCGGTAAACATTTTTTCACCACACAATCAATGATTTTCCCCTTGGTCTTCAGCAGGATAGTATTCCAACAAAAGATCCTGCCCAAACCGGCGAATTTGCGGGGAGGACAGGCGGATGGCGTCTTCCATCATCTTTATGCCGGTACCGGTCACAAAGGTGGGGGCAGTGGCGCCGCCGATAATCTTCGGTGCGATAAAGACCAGGTATTTGTCGACAATACCTGCGGCAACAGCAGAGGCGTTAACTTGACCGCCGCCTTCCAAAAGGACAGAGCTGATGCCCAACGCACCCAACTTGGTCATTAGCTGTTTCAAATCAATTCGGCCGCTTGCGTCGGGACTGACCTGCAAAACTTTAGCGCCCGTTTTAGCCAGTGCTGCCATTTGGGAAGGGGGGGCAGCCTTGGTGACCACGATTATTGTTGGCGTCTCGGCTAAACCCTGCAGCACCTTGGCGGTCAGAGGGGTTCGGCCACGGGAATCAAGGATGATGCGGACGGGATTTTTATACGGCCCTCCCGGCAAACGACAGGTCAATTGGGGATCATCCTTTAATATTGTTCCAATGCCCGTCATTACTCCGTCGTAATAGTGGCGTAGGCGGTGCACATACCGGAGGGCGGCGGGACCGGTAATCCAGCGGCTATCCCCGGAGACGGCAGCGATCTTCCCATCAAGGGTGATCGCGGTTTTTAGGACGACAAAGGGTTGTTTTGTGGTTATATACTTAATGAACACTTCATTGAGTTTTGCTGCTTCCTGTTGCAACAATCCCGTTTCCACAATGATGCCGGCTTGACGCAGTTGGGTCAGGCCCTTGCCGGCAACCAGGGGGTTGGGGTCCTCCATGGCCACAACAACCCGGGCCAACCCTTCCTGGATGATCCGGCGGGTGCAAGGGGGAGTTTTCCCCTGGTGACAGCAGGGTTCTAAAGTGACATAGAGTGTGGCACCCCTGGCATTCTCACCGGCCTGGTTTAAGGCATGAATTTCGGCATGGGGTTCACCGGCCCGGTGATGGTAACCTTCGCCGATGATCCGGCCGTTTTTGACCACTACTGCACCGACCATTGGGTTCGGAGCGGTCCAGCCACGGGCTTTGGCGGCCAATGCCAGCGCACGTTGCATAAAAGTTTGATCTTCCTTTGAAAACCGCAATAAATCGGCCTCCACCGTACTCCTCCTTCCGGGCAAGGGGACCTAAACAAAAAGCCCCTGAAATCTTCAGGGACAAGCAAACGAAAGATGGTTTCCACGCCTTCTCCCATCCAGACTATACTGTCGGCTCCGGAATTAATACCGGATCAACCACTTAAGTGGCTCGCGGGCTTTACCGCCGGTAAGGAATTTCACCTTGCCCTGAAGGCCTTGTTTAACATATTTATTTTTGACCTATAAACCAATATTATCACAAAAAAATACTTGTAGCAATAATTCCTTTGTTATTGTTAATACACAGCAATCAAGGGTAGGACAGAGCGGAACGGATGGCCTGCCAAAGCTCATTGCGGCCTAAAAGGGATCTGGCGGAGAATGCTATCAGTTCGCTCTTGTCCGGCAGTTCCAGGGTTTTTCTGATCTCAGTAAGACGCTGGTTGATTTGGGTACGGCCAATCTTATCTGCTTTGGTGGCAACAACAAGATAGGGCTTTTCCATTTGGTGCAACCAATTCACCATGATCCGATCGTCTTCGGTGGGTGCATGGCGGATGTCCACCAGTAGGAAGATGTATTTTAGCTGCTTTCTAGTGGTCAAATAAGTTTCGATCATCCCTTGCCATGCCAGTTTAGTGGTCTTGGCAACTTGAGCATAGCCATAACCGGGCAGGTCTACAAGGAAAAATTGATTGTTGACATTATAAAAGTTGATGATACCGGTCTTTCCCGGTTTGGCGGCAACCCGGGCCAGGTTCTTCTTGCCCAGCAGAGCATTGATTAAGGATGATTTCCCCACATTGGAACGGCCGACCAAGGCCAGATCAGGCCAGGGTTTTTGGGGGTATTGGTTGGGTTGGACGGCCGAAGCCGCCAAATTTGCCTCAATGATTTTCATCGGGGCCTCCTTGCTTTGCTTTGCCAACTTTTATTTTATCTATGCAATTTGGTTTTTATATATCATATTGTGATTGATAAATCAAGGAAAGACAATAGTTTACCAGTACTGCAGGGACTTGCCGCTGCCGGTGGAATTAAGTATTAAAACACAAAAGGAGCCGATTATATGTTAACTATCAATCTGCATGGCTTGGGTTTGACCGAAGCTCTGGAAAAAATGGAAAAATCAATTTTGTCGGCGGTGAAGTTTAACGAGCGGTTAATCCGGGTAATCCATGGTCAAGGGAAACATAGTGAGGTATTCCCTGTACTCAAATCTGGCGTTCGCCATTGGCTGGAAGAATCTGAACTGGCCTTAACTTATGTGGAGACATACTTTCGTGGCGAGGATGGTTCGCCTTACTCCCAAGCAAATCCAGGGGAGACCATAATTCTGCTTAAAGGAATGGGCCCTTTGCCCCGGGCAGCGAGGGAAGAAGAGGAATGGGAAGAGGAGGAGTTTGCTGCCAGGAAAAATGCCAAGGCTATGCGGGCCGAGCGCCTGCGTAAACTCCGTCGTCGCGGCCCGGGAAGGTAAGCGAATCTTACACCCCTTACTTGCCGTCGGTCAATTAGTCCGATTAATACCCGCCATTTTGGAAAAAATAAATTTTGGATAAGTATATGTGGTTGAGGTGAGTAGGGGATGGACGAGGATGGATCTGTCAAAAGACCCTGAACAGATAAGGGGTCTCTTTTCGTGTATTGCCCCTGTTTATGACCAGATGAACCGTTTGTTCAGTTGGGGACTGGACGGAAGTTGGCGGCGCCGGGTCGTGGACCTTTTGGAACTTGCCGGTCACGAAGAGGTGCTGGACATCTGTTGCGGCACCGGGGAATTAACCTTTGCGTTGGCCAAGCGGCTTAACAAAGGCGGGTCTGTTGTCGGGATTGATTTTACCCGTGAAATGTTGGTGAGAGCTAAAGAAAAAGCCCGCCGCAATAATTATCAAAAAATCTGTAGTTTCCGGTTGGCGGATGCCCTAAACCTGCCCTTTGCCAACGGGAGTTTTGATGTTGTCACAAATGCCTTTGGTGTCAGAAATCTGTCCGATCCTAAAACCGGTCTTCAGGAGATGTATCGTGTCCTACGGCCAAAGGGCAAATTCGCCTGTTTGGAGTTGTCACAACCGGAGAATAGGTGGTTTTTGGGCTTGTATCGCCGGTATTTCGCCGGTTTGCTTCCGCTAATCGGTTATGTAATCTTGAAACAACGGGGACCGTACGATTATTTGCCGGCTTCAGTTTGGAACTTTCAGAATAAAGCTGGTTTTTCTGCATTGATTGGTCAATGTGGTTTTCAAAATGTGCAAGTCCATTCCTTGTGGGGGGGAACGGTGGCGATCTTTTTGGCCGGTAAACCCGGTTCAGGTTGAGTTGGTATAAACTTTGCCAGTCTCGGGTTGTTGAAATAGGCAGGTTAAGATCCCGGATAAACTGGTCCGTTCTCTTGCCAGGGGGCGTGGTAGAGTGGCGATTCTCTACGGTAATCACCTATACAAAAACTCCGGATTGTCAGAGCAAACAAACGAAGTGGGACAAGGAAAGGTTGTTTTGAGCAGGAAAAAAAGATGGGTTGTCGAATTTTTATAAAAAATGTAGATAGTACCATGGGGGGCTGTAATGCAAAGTAGAAAAGAAACTGAGCTTTATGCGCCCGTCAAAAAATTTTTCACCAACAATGGTTATACAGTCAAAGGAGAGGTCAATGGCTGCGACTTAGTGGCTGTAAAGGGAGAAGAGCTTGTCATTGTGGAGTTAAAAACCCGCCTCAATTTAGACCTGTTTTTACAGGGAACCAAAAGACAGACTGTGACCAGATTAGTATATCTTGCAGTTGAAAAGCCAAAACGTTGCACCTTATCCCACAGGCGGGACATTCTCCGGCTTTGTCGCCGGTTGGGTTTGGGTCTGTTGACAGTATCCTTCTTCGCCGGTTGCCCGCATATGGTTGAGGTCTGGTGTGAGCCCAAGTTGAATTTGCCCGCCAGTGATCACCGGAAGCGAAGAAGTTTGCAGCAGGAATTTGCGGCGCGAACCGGCGATTTTAACGAGGGAGGGAGCTGTCGCCGGCCTCTTGTTACCGCTTATCGCCAACAAGCCCTGCTGGTTGCCGCCAAGTTGCATAGTTCAGGGCCATGCAGTCCCAAACAAATAATGACAGCGTTAAATCTGCCGAAGGCCGGGGCGATCCTGCAAAAGAACTATTATCATTGGTTTCATCGGCTGAAAAGAGGATTATACGGGCTATCACGCCAGGGTGAAGAAGCCTTAAAAGATTATGCCGGTATAATTCATCACTGGAAGGAAGACAGCGTATGAATCCCTACATCATTATTACCCTAATAGCTTTGGCGGTCAAGGGTTTTACCTTTACTTTCGTTTATGCCCAGAAGTATAAGCGAAAGATTCACTATGCCTATTTACAACTGGCCGGAGCCACCGTATTGTGGCTTTTGGTTCATTTGGTCTTGAAAACAAATGTTCATGGGGAATGGATGAATCTCTTTGTACGGCTTGGGAATGTTCCTGGGGCGTTACTGGGGTTTTTGTTTTTACGCTTTATTTATTTGTTTCTGCAAAGAAAGAAGGATTTTTCTTACTGGTTTACCTTGGTTGCAGCCGGTATTTTTTGTCTTCTGTTGCTCACGACGGATTGGATTATCTCCGGTTACCATCGAACGTTCTGGGGAATCGCTTCGACGAGAGGAATCCTCGGCAACCCAGCCTTTTGCCTCGTGGGTCTATACCCGTTGGCTGTCACGGTATATTATCTGAATCAAAAGATAAAATCCACCAATGACCGGCGTTACCGGGCACAGATGATCATCCTGATCTTTGGCATCCTGCTGACTGCCTCGGCTTTTGTTCTTTCCTTTACGGACTATTCTAATAATCATTTAGATATGTTCTTTGCCGAATCCACGGTTATCATTAGTTTAGCCATTTATTTGGCGATGATCAAATACAACTTTCTATCAATCGATATTGCTGAAATCGCCCACGATCTTTTTGCCAATGCGATAGCAGGGGTGATTATTTTAAATAACCAGGATGAAATTGTCCTCTTTAATCAGTCGGCCGAGAACTTCTTTTTCCCTGACAGGATAAGGGCAGGAGTTCATATTACGGAGCTGATTCCGGAGTATAAGGAATTGAATGTTAACGAGAATTTGGAAATCTGTCGCAATTACAACAGCGGGAAGAAATTCGGTTTACTTTCCAAGATCACAAATATTCAATCGGGGATCGCCCTGGGTGCGATCTTGTTTATCCGGGATAATACCAAAAATAAGTTGAACGAGGAGGCTTTACGCGGGAGCGAAGAAAAGTACCGTAGTTTGGTGGAGATGTTGCCAGTAGTTGTCTTTATCCACCGGAACGGCAAGTTGGATTTTATTAACAAGGCAGGCATAAAACTGTTTGGCCTGCATTCAGCAGAAGATTATATCGGGAAGGATGTCACTGAATTATTCCATCCTGATGACCGCGGCTTGGTGCAAGAGCATATTGATTTGTGTTTATCAGGAGCTAATGATCTTCCCGTTCTTGAAGAACATGTGCGTTTGGTTAATGGTTCCACGGTTGATTGGGAAGTGGCAGTGAAGAATTATAGCATGAATGGGGTTTCCTACTCCATAGTGGTGGCGCGGGATATTACCAGGCACAAACAGATTGAACAAGCATTAAAGCAACGGATTATTGCCCTGACTCAGCCGGTGGGGGATATCTCGGGGCTGAAATTTGAAGATATATTTAATATCGATGAAATACAAGAGATTCAGGATGCCTTTGCCCGGGCTACCGGAGTGGCTTCGCTTATTACCGATGTTGAAGGTCGACCGATTACCAGACCAAGCAATTTTACCCGCTTATGCCAAGAGATTATCAGGAAGAACGAAAAAGGCACAGAAAACTGTATGAAGTCGGATGCTAGTAATGTCACAGACAAAAATGAATATTCCTTTGTCAAACCCTGCCTGAGCGTAGGTCTGATCGATGCAGGAACAAAAATTTACGTAGGCGATCGGCCCATCGCCCATTGGCTTATTGGCCAGGTTTTTTTGGAAGAGCCAGACCAGGAACGGATGTTGAATTACGCCAGGGAGATTGGCGCGAATGAGCAGGAGTTTCTCGCGGCGCTTAAAGAAGTTCCCAGAATGTCCAAGGAAAAATTTAACGAGATCTTCCAAACTTTACATTTAATTACTCAACAAATTTCCAAGCTGGCTTTGCAGAATGTTCAACAGGCCCGTATGTTGACGGAGAAAGAGAAGGCGGAGGACGCCATGCGGGAAAGCGAGGAACGCTATTATACCCTGTTTGAACATTCACCGGATGCCATCTTCCTCTTTGAAATGAAAAATAACGGGGAAGATTGGCCGATTATTGATTGCAATGAGGCGGCTTGCCGCATGAACGGGTATACACGGGAGGAACTGATCGGTCAGGATGTTACCATCCTCAATTACGAGAAGAATGAACGAGATAAACAGTTCCGGCGGGAATATTACCAGCTTCTCCGTCGGGTGAAAACCCATCGGCAAGAGTTTCTTCATATGCGCAAAGACGGTACGGTTTACCCAATTGAGACGGTTAGTAATTTGATCACCCTGGGTGGAAAAGAGGTCTTGCTGGGCATCGATCGGGACATTACCGAACGGAAGCGAGCAGAGGAGACCATCCGGCATCAGGCATATCACGATCTGCTGACGGGGCTGCCCAACCGAGCCCTGTTCAATGACCGCTTAACCCTTTCTTTGGCCCACGCCCACCGCGTTAGCGCAGTCTTGGCCGTCTTGTTTTTAGACTTGGATCGATTCAAGTATGTCAATGATACCTTCGGTCATGAAGTCGGCGACCGGTTAATCCAGAACATAGCCGGGCGTTTATTGTCCTGTGTCCGGGAGGGTGATACTGTTGCCCGGTTTGGCGGTGACGAGTTTATCCTGCTCTTGCCGCAGGTGGCGCGGGTGGAGGATGTGGCAAAGGTTGCCAAGGACATCCTGGAAAGTTTCCGCCAGCCGTTCCTGATGAACGATATGGAGTTGTTCATCACCACCAGTATCGGTATTGCCCTATATCCCAACGATGGCGACGACCCGGAAAAACTCTTGAAGAATGCTGATGCTGCCCAACGCCAAGCCAAGAATGAAGGGGGCAACTGTTACCGGTTCTATACACCACTAATGAATAAAAAGACCTCCGAGATCCTTACCATGGAAAATGATCTGCGGCGCGCCTTAAAGCGGGATGAATTTTTAGTCTACTATCAACCCTTGGTAAGTGTGGGTTCGGATCAAATTGTCGGGATGGAGGCTTTGATCCGCTGGCGCCATCCCAAACTGGGAATGGTGTCGCCGGGTGAATTCATCCCCTTGGCGGAAGAAACGGGTTTAATTGTTCCCATCGGTGAATGGGTGCTCAAAACAGCTTGCGTCCAAAATAAGGCTTGGCAAGATGCGGGTTATCCTTCCCTGAAAGTTGCGGTTAATCTCTCGGCTCGCCAGTTCCGGCAGCAGGATCTGGTGGAAATGGTCAGGAAAACTCTGCAGGAAACAGGTTTGGATCCCAAATACCTCACATTGGAGATCACCGAGAGCATTGCCATGGAAGATGTGGATTATACCTACAGGGTTTTACAAGAATTGAAGGAGATGGGCGTGCATATTGCTTTAGATGATTTTGGCACCGGATATTCCTCCTTTGGTTATTTAAAGAAATTCCCCCTGGATACGCTGAAGGTGGATCAGTCCTTTATCCGTGATATTCTGTCCGATGCGAACGATGCGGCGATCGCCCAGTCCATTATTGTCCTGGGCCATAATTTGGACTTGAATGTCACGGCGGAAGGGGTGGAGACAAAAGAACAATTATCCTTCTTAAAGGAGCATAAATGCGATTATTTCCAAGGATTCTATGTCAGTCGTCCGGTGCCGGCTGAAGAATTTGTCAAACTGCTCCCTAAAAAATAGCATAAAACATTTAAGCGTCCCCTGGATGGGGATGCTTTTTTCTTTACTAGAGAAGGTAATCCGGGTAGAAACAGAGAAATAACGTCAGCAGTTGTTGTGGGGATTATTTCTCTGGTTCGCTGTGAGAAGCTAAGACAAAAGGCATTTAAACGGAGAATGGGAGAGAAGCATGGCAACGCGTTTTATGCATTATATTCTGGCTTGGGAAGGTGTATCCGCCCGGAACTTCCCCGACGAGCAAAGGGAACTTTTTTTGGTGGGCTCATTGTTGCCTGATGCAGTTGCTATGCGCGACAAAAAAAATACCCATTTTATGGACAGCAGGCTTGCCTTGCGTTCCAACAAGGCCAAACTCCGGCAGACGCTAGGCTCCTGCCCGCCGGCATTGCTGCTGGGATGGGAGACCCACCTGGATCTTGATGAACTTTGGCAAAGAACCTGTTTCCGGCCACGTTTGGTTCGGGCGCCGCTGTTGTTTCTCCGCTACGGCATACAGACCGGGAGGTATTACTATGCGGAGATGAGTTCCTTCGATGTACTGTACCGCCGGGGCCTGGCGCCGGAAGGATACAAGGCGGCCAAGGACAGTGTTGAGGGATTAATGAAATATGTTCCACCGACGGAGACCGGGATTGCACTTCCGCAATGGGAACTCCTCTTGGCGAAGATCAAGGCGGACTGGGAGAAAGAGGATACTTATACCGGTTGGGAGTTTGTCGGCGCAAAGACATTTACTCGTTTTTGCTCTTTGGCCCGGCAAAAAGTGGTGGAAAATCTTTTACGGCTCTAGTCCGGAGTTCTTTGGTGTGATCAACGGTAAAAAAAGGGTGGGGTAATTTGCTTTGACCCCGCCCTTTTTTTCGCTTAATCCCATTCAGTCTTTGGCTTTTCAGCCAAGGTGACTTTAAACACTTTTATTTGTCCTTTGCGATTAATTAATAAGGTGACAACATTTCCGGGTTTCTGTTTTTTAATGAAGTCGATCAAATCTTTGCCTTCTTTGAGCGGTTTCTTATCGATCTCCAGAAGCACATCAAAACGTTCAAGGCCTGCTTTTTCCGCCGGTGAATCCGGGAAGACGCCTTGAATCAACAGGCCGGTGGAGAGTTTTTCCAGCCCGAAGTATGCCTTGGTATCATCGCTCAAATTGGTGAGGCTGTCAAAGGAGATACCAAGCCAAGGTTGTTGGCTTTTCCCGAATTTAATCACGTCATAAACGAAGTCTTTGATATTGTCGATGGGTTGGGCAAAACCTAAATTTTGCCCGGCAGCATTGATCATGGAATTAACCCCGATAACCTCCCCTTTGAGGTTAATTAAGGGGCCGCCGCTGTTGCCCGGGTTAATCGCCGCATCGGTCTGCAGGAGATTATTATAAACTTGGTTTCTGCGGCCCACCTGGGTTGCAACCTGGCGTTCTTTGGCGCTTAACACACCAACGGTCACTGTGTGTTCCATGCCAAAGGGATTGCCAATGGCAATGACCCATTCACCGACCCGGGCCTTCTGGGAAGAACCCATGGGTAGGGCGGTGAGTTTTTTATTGACATTAATTTTCAACACAGCGATGTCCACATCGGGGTTGACATCCAACACCTCTGCGGAGTAACGTTGTTCATCACCTAGGAGCCGCACTTGAACTTTTTGGGCGTTTCTGACCACATGGTAGTTGGTGACGATATAACCTTTGGCATCAACGATAAAACCGCTGCCGTAACCTTTTTGGGCTTCCCTTTCCTGGGGCAGTTCGGGAAGATTAAAGAAGCGGCGGAATCTACGATACTCCTCAAAGAAAGGATCTTTTGTACTGTCATCGGATTTGATGGTTGTTTCGATGGCCACCACTGCATCGGCAGCTTTCTCGGCAATTCGGGAGATGGCCATGGGATCGAAGACTACTTTTTGCTCTCCTGTGGCTTGCACCGGGAAATGGTTGCCGGTATAGAGTAATCCGAACAAGCCGACAGCTACCATAAAGCCGACGAATAGCGCAGCCAAGGGACTAATTGAGAGAAATTTTTTTCGTATTTGGCTCATTTCTCATGTATCCTCCTTTTTGGCCTAATCCCCATTAGAACATTATAAAGGGGATTTTGTTTTATGTTTGTTGTATCGTTTATAACGGGGGATAACAGAAGAAAGTTCCCTTTAAAGTCTAAATTAAATCATTCCTGGGAATTGCAATTGACGCAGGGCTTCATAAGTGACCACTGCAACGCTGTTAGACAAGTTGATACAGCGAATTCCCGGAACCATGGGCAGGCGCAACACATGGTCGGCATCGGTCGCCAGCAGTTTCTCCGGCAATCCCCGGGTTTCGGGACCGAAGACCAGTATGTCGTCCTGGGTGAAACGGACTTCATGGTAACCCTTCGTTCCTTTGGTTGAAAGGTAATACGGGCGACAGCCGGGAAACAGTGTCAGAAAATGGTCAAAACTGCGGTGTCGTTTCACCCGGGCATATTCCCAATAATCCAGGCCCGCCCGTTTGAGGTTTCTGTCGTTCCAAAAGAAACCCAATGGTTCGATGAGATGCAGGCCGCAGCCGGTGGCTGCGGCCAGCCGGACTATATTGCCGGTGTTTTGCGGAATCTCCGGTTCATAAAGCACAATCTCCAAGGTAGGTCCCTCCTCGCCACAATTGTATAATGTTCAATTTCAATTGTAAATTCCCGGCGGGACCAACTTTAAAAAGATTGTAAACTGTTATAGCCTGAGATTGATTTCGCGAAAGCGCAAGATGTGGTACAATATTATAAAACGTTGAAACAGGTGATCCAAACTGGAGGAGTCTTCTGGTTTAAAATATATCCAGGGCCGGGCCCGTTTTGGCATCAAGCCCGGTTTGGAACGGATGGAGAGAGTGCTGGCGCTCCTGGGCCATCCCGAAGAAAAGCTGCCGGCGGTTCATATCGGAGGAACCAATGGCAAAGGCTCAACGGCGGCTTATTTAGAGGCAGCGGCCATCGCCGCTGGTCTGTCGGTGGGAAAATACACCTCGCCGCATCTTTCTTCTTATAAGGAAAGAATCACCATCAATCGGCAGCCAATTTCCTTGGAAAACCTGGACGCCCTGGTAGAAGTAGCAAAACCCGCTATTGAACAGGTCGCTGCCGATCCGGAGTACGGCCAGTTGACCGAGTTTGAGGTCAGCACCATCCTGGCCTTTTTATACTTTGCCCAGTCCGATGTGGATCTGGCCATAATTGAGGTGGGTCTGGGCGGGCGCTTGGATGCCACCAATGTCCTGCATCCGCTGGCCATCGGCCTCACCCATATCGCCCTGGATCACCAGGAGATTCTTGGTCCGGATTTGCCCAGTATCGCTAGGGAAAAGGCGGGAATCATCAAGCCCGGGGTGCCAGTGGTGACGGCCCGGCAATGCCCCGAGGTGTTGCAGGTCTTCCGGAACACCGCAGAACAAAGGGGTGCTCCTATAGTAACGGTCGGCGCTGACATCCGGGTGACGGTCACCCGTTGCACCGAAGCAGGAACATGGGTACAGTTAGGATACAAAGATGAAGCACCCAGGGAGTTTCGTTTAAATCTTTTAGGAAGTCACCAGGCGGACAATGCGGCTGTTGCCTATGGTTTGCTGCAGTTATTAAAAGAAAAAGGTTTTGGCGGCATTACCGAAGAAGCCATTGCCCATGGCTTTGCCTCAGCTATTTGGCCTGGGAGGTTGGAAATTATTCCCGGCCGGCCCAAGATTCTCTTGGACGGTGGTCACAATCCCGACGGGTTTTGCACATTGAGCAACGGCTTGGCAATGCTCTTTCCCAATGTGTTAAAGCTGGCGGTGGTGGGTATCCTGGATAACCGGCCGGTGGAAGAGATGGCCAAGATTTTGGCGGGACATTTTACTCACGTGATTGCCACACGGGTGGACAGTGCCAATGCGGCCGAACCGGAACGGGTGGCCAAGGCCTTTGCGGCCGCTGGGGTTACCACGGAAATTGTTACTGATCCCTTGCAGGCTATTCAGCGAGGCAAGGAACTGGCGGTCCGAGAAAACCAACTGCTGGTGGTAACCGGCTCCCTATATTTGGTTGGTCAACTGCGGCCTTTGGCCTTTTATTAATTTGTGTTCGGAAATATTGTGTTGCATTCTCCGGGAAAAAGAAATAAACTTACCTTTTAGGGGGAAAAATTCAATGGTAACGCCCCGATTGACAGTTATCGCCGGTGCCTACGGCAGCGGCAAAACGGAAGTGGCAATTAATTACGCCCTGCGTCTGCGAGCAAAAGGTAAAAATGTTAATATGGTGGACTTGGATATTGTTAATCCTTTTTTCCGGACAAGGGATATCCGGGATTATTTGACCCGGCAAGGTATCCAAGTGATCTCATCCAATGAAGGGTTGGAGGCAGCGGACATTCCCGCCTTATCGCCCAAAATTATCGGTCTGTTGCAAAGCCGTGATTACGACGGTGTCTTTGATGTGGGGGGTGATCCGGCCGGGGCCACGGCCATGGGTCGGTTTAACCGGTATTTTCAGGAAGAACCCTATAGCTTTTGGGTGGTGGTCAATCCCTTCCGGCCTGATACCAGGGATGCGGAACAGATTAAAGCGATGGTGCAGGAGATCGAGAAAGCTTCTCGCTTGCAGGCCACCGGTTTGATTGATAACACCAATCTGGGTTCGGCAACGACACCGGAAGACCGCTTACATGGGCGAAAAGTCTTGCACTCTGCGGCAGAGTTGCTGGGGTTGCCTCTGGTTTGGCGCACCTTATCCAACTTATGCCCACCGGAGAACGGTGAAGACCAGGTTCCATATTTGCCATTAACCTTATATATGCGTCCTGAATGGATGGAGTAAACCGGTTTTGAATAATAGGAAGGAGGGTTGGTTGTGGCCAAGGTTATTTTTGATTCCGAACGCTGCAAAGGTTGTGAGTTATGTGTCTCTGTTTGCCCGCGGGGTATCATTCGCATGTCGAATACTTTAAATTCCCAGGGATACCATTCCGCTGAAGTTGTCGAGCAGGACAAATGCATAAGCTGTGCTTTTTGCGCACGAATCTGCCCTGACACTGTGATTGAGGTTTACAGGGAGACCAAGGGTAAAGTTTCGTAATCAGAAAATCGAGTTGTCTCCGGTAACAAAGTTTCAGCTGATGATTGATGGGAGGTTGCGTTATGGCTGAACGCGTTATGATGAAAGGTAACGAAGCCGTGGCTGAAGGCGCCATCCGGGCCGGATGCCGGTATTTCTTCGGTTACCCGATTACACCACAAAATGAGGTCCCCGAATATATGTCTCGCCGTTTGCCCAAGATTGGCGGGGTGTTCATACAAGCGGAAAGTGAAGTTAGTGCCATTAATATGGTTTATGGCGCTGGTGGCGCCGGCGGCCGGGCGATGACCTCATCCTCCAGTCCCGGCATTAGCCTAAAACAGGAAGGCATATCCTATATTGCCACCGCTGAGGTTCCTTGCGTTATTGTCAATATGGCCCGGGGCGGACCGGGTCTGGGTGGCTTGACCCCCTCCCAATCCGACTATTTCCAGGCGGTTAAAGGCGGCGGTCACGGCGATTATCATTTAATTGTTTTAGCTCCCTGGTCCGTGCAAGAGATGGTAGATCTGGTTGGCCTGGCCTTTGATCTGGCAGACAAGTACCGTAATCCTGCCATGATCTTGGGTGATGCCATCTTGGGCCAGATGATGGAGCCCGTTACCTTCAAGTCCGAACCCATTGATCCCAAGGATCTGCCGGCCAAACCCTGGGCGACGGTGGGCCTGTCGGGAGAGAGAAAACCAAACCTGATCAATAGTTTAGGATTGCTCCCGGAACATTTGGAGTCCATCAACCTTAGATTACAGGAGAAGTACAAAAAGATTGCCGAAAATGAGGTGCGGTTTGAGGGCACTGATGTTGACGATGCCGATCTGGTCGTAGTGGCTTATGGCACTACTTCCCGCGTGGCCAAATCCGCCATTGATCAAGCAAGGAAGGATGGCAAAAAGGTGGGCTTATTCAGGCCGATTACCCTTTGGCCGTTCCCCACGAAGCAAATACAGGAATTGGCGGCGGCGGGCAAGCGATTCCTGGTGGTTGAGATGAGCGCCGGACAGATGGTGGAGGATGTTCGTCTGGCAGTGAACGGTGAGGCTTCTGTGGAATTCTTCGGGAAGCTAAACGGGGCGATCCCCACGGTGGAAGAGGTTTATAGAGAAATCATGTCCCGCTTCTAATCGGGCCGGAAAATTTTTCGGGTACACCGCTTTGATGCAGATGCTTTGTGGTTTGCCCGGTTGAAGGAGGTTTACTCAATATGGAACAAGTCTTTGGACGCCCTAAAGCGCTTTCGGAAAAAAGACTCCATTACTGTCCCGGCTGTACGCATGGGATTATCCATCGATTGGTGGCCGAAGCCATTGATGATCTGGGGATTCAGGATAAAACCATCGGGGTAGCCCCCGTGGGTTGTGCGGTGTTGGCTTACGATTATTTCAATCTTGATTTTCAACAAGCAGCTCACGGTCGGGCGCCTGCCGTGGCCACCGGCATCAAACGGGTTCTCCCTGATAGATTCGTCTTTACCTACCAAGGCGACGGTGATCTGGCCTCCATCGGGATGGCCGAGATTGTTCATGCTGCCGCGCGGGGTGAAAAAATCACTGTCATCTTTATTAATAACGCAATTTACGGTATGACCGGTGGTCAGATGGCTCCCACATCCCTGCCCGGGCAGAAGACCACTACTTCACCTTACGGGCGCGATATCAATACCGTCGGTTATCCGATTCGTGTCGCCGAAATGTTAACGACACTGGACGGTCCGGCCTATATTTCCCGGGTGAGTGTGCATGACCCGAAGCACATTAATAAAGCAAAGGAGGCCATCCGCAAGGCTTTTGAAGTGCAGATTCAAGGTCTGGGCTTCTCCCTTGTGGAAGTGCTGTCGACCTGCCCCACCAACTGGGGGCTTTCGCCACGGGAAGCCTTAAAATGGTTGGAGGAGAATATGATTCCCTACTATCCGCTTGGTGTTTTTAAATCGCCGGAGGAGGTGAGCAAAGTTGGAGCTTGATGCCATCTTTGCCGGTTTCGGCGGTCAGGGTGTTATGCTGATGGGCCAATTGATCGCTTACGGAGGAATGCACGCCGGTCTGAACGTATCGTGGTTTCCTTCCTATGGCCCAGAGATGAGGGGAGGTACAGCCAACTGTTCCGTCGTTCTCTCCGACGGGGTGGTGGGGTCGCCGGTTGTGGCCCGTCCCCAGGTTCTGGTGGCGATGAACAAACCTTCCTTAGAAAAGTTCGAAGCCAAGGTAAAGCCCGGTGGATTCATCTTTTACAACGCTTCCTTGATCGATACCAAACCGACACGCACCGACGTCTATGTTGTCCCGGTTCATGCCAATGAGATCGCCGCTGAACTCGGCAACGACAAAGTGGGTAACATGGTTATGCTTGGCGCTATTTTGGCGGCAACGGAGATCTTATCCGTTGATGACATCATGGTTTCCCTGAAAAAGATCCTGCCGGAACGGCGTCATCACTTATTACCCTTAAATGAGCAGGCAATTAGAAGAGGCATGGAAGTTGTTACCGCAATGTGATTAATATAAAATCGGTGATTTTGGGGAGTTGCCAATAAATTACAGGTGATAGAGAAAAAGAAATGAACCGCGAGTATTTCGCGGTTCATTTCATCAGGTTTTGCTTTATCATCGATAATAAGCCTTTTTTTAACAGCTAAATATGGCGAATTAGGCTTGAAGATCAATGTGTTGGCCCAGATGAGGAGGGTTGACAGGCGCAGGCGGTAAAGACTTTTCCAACAAGGTTAAAATGTTATGGGCTTGGATGTCCATGGCCTTTCGCAATAATCCGGCTTGGGCTTCAAGGTAAAGATTTTCATTTTTCATGCCTTGGACGGTTCTAGCTGCACTCATGGCTACATCCATGACAGTCAACTCCTTCGCTGGAAATCCTGTATAATTATTATCGGCTTACGGTTTGTTTTAAATGAGCATTTTTTATTGTTTATTTTTGGTTTGGAAAATTAAAGTTGCCGCTTGGAGAGGACGATGAAGATCCTGTAAATACTATGTATTGATCAGTTTAAATTGGTGTTCTTCGGCGTACACATGTAAAGTTTGCACCAAAGTAAACAGAATGCCAAGAAAGGAAAGATTCGCTGCAATGTTTAAAAAACATGACAAAAACGGTCAAGATAAGCATGTTACTGAATTTATCGTGCATTTCCACACATATGACGGCAATTATAACGGTTGGGATCTTTGGGTATGGCTGCCCGGATGCGAGGGAAGCACTTACGCCTTTACCGGCCGGGATGATTTTGGGGTTGTCGCTCGCATCACTTTTACCAGTCCAGTGAAAACCCTGGGGTTCATCATCAAACGTAACGGTTGGTCGGAAAAGGATGTTCCGATGGATCGCTTCGTTGATATAAAAAACGGTCGGGCGGAGGTCTGGATAGTCCAGGGGGACGCCACAATTTACCTGGCCAAAAGCGAAGCCGATACCAGACCGAAGGTTTTGACAGCGGTCTTCCGCGAGCAGGGTATTGATCTGGTTTTAACTGCTACCTGCCATGCTTCGGGGGCAATATTGAATGTCGACCAATTTCAGGTCTTTGATGAATTTGGCCGGGAGTTAACGATAACCAGCAGGATGATCATTGATGAGAAGCAGATCCGCTTGGTCATCGCGGAGATGCTTAACGTTAAACATATGTACCGGGTCAGCCACCCGGTTTATGTTGGAAAAAACGTGGATGTTAGTGCAGCCATCAATGATCCAGCCTATTTTTATGACGGTGATGACCTTGGTTACACCTATACACCGGTGGCAACGGCCTTCCGGGTTTGGACTCCTGTTGCCACTGATGTTTTTCTGTTGCTTTTCAACGATCCCAACGGTCCTTGCCGGGCAAAACTTCCCATGTTGCCCGATCGTAATGGCACATGGCGGTTGGAGGTCCAAGGCGACCTGGCAGGGAAGTATTACCTGTATGAGGTGAAAGTTTTTGGCGAATGGCGCCAAACACCGGACCCTTATTCCAAGGGACTTTCCGCCAACAGCCGGCGAAGCCTGATCCTGGATATGGAGGCCACAAATCCACCGGGTTGGGAGGAGCATTTCCGGCCAGAGTTTAATCGGTATACGGATGCGGTGATTTATGAAACCCATCTTCGCGATCTGACAATTCATCCCCAGTCAGGGATCAAGCATAAGGGGAAATATCTGGCTTTAACCGAGACCGATACCCGCGGCCCCCACGGGGTGAAGACCGGCTTGGCCCACCTAAAGGAACTGGGTGTTACCCATGTGCACTTTTTACCTCTGGCAGATTATGCCAATGTCGATGAAACCCAAAATACCGGTTATAATTGGGGTTATGACCCGGAGTTTTATAATGTACCTGAGGGTTCCTATGCAACGGAACCAAATGACGGTTCACGGGTCCGCGAGTTAAAACAGTTGATCATGGCCTTGCACCAAAACGGCCTCCGCGTTGTCATGGATGTGGTTTATAATCATACCGCCCATGTTGGCACATCGGCCTTTGATCTCCTTGTCCCTAAGTTTTTTTACCGGATGGACCCCAATGGCAATTATGCCAGCGCTTCGGGCTGTGGCAACGAAGTGGCCACCGAACGGTTGATGGTGCGCAAGTTTATCCTTGATTCCCTGAAGTTTTGGGTGCGGGAGTATAAAGTCGACGGTTTCCGCTTTGATTTAATGGGTATTTATGACTTGGAGACCATTAAAGCCATTGTGAAAGAGATTCATGCCCTTAACCCTTCCCTTCTGCTATATGGTGAGCCTTGGGCGGCCGGCTTGGTACGACTCCCTGCAGATAAGCTGTTTTATAAAGGCCGGCAACGCCACATGGGGTTGGCCCTTTTTAATGACGGTTTTCGGAATGCCCTGAAAGGGGATACCAGTGGGCATTGGCCCGGCTATGTCCAAGGCCGGGCAGAGGAGAGGGAGGCGGTCATCAAAGGTATTATGGGTTCAATTGACGACTTTGCCGCTACGCCAGGGGAAACGATTAATTATGTTTCCTGTCATGATGATTTGTGCCTGTGGGATAAACTGATGAAATCGGCCCCGGAGGCCACGGAAGAAGAAAGAATACGCATGTCGCAGCTGGCCAACGGGATAGTTCTTGTTTCCCAAGGTATACCCTTCCTCCACGGCGGGGAAGAATTTGCCCGGACCAAGCAGGGCATCCGTGATTCCGTCCGGTCCGGTGATGCCGTCAATCAGTATGATTATGCGCGAAAACATAAATACGAGAAATTATTCCGTTTTTACCAAGGTATGATCCACTTGCGCCGGCAGCATCCGGCCTTCCGGATGAATGATCCGGAAGAGATCCGGAGGAATCTGCGGTTTTTCTCCACACCCCAACAGACCATTGGATTTCTGTTGGAGAACGGGGCAAACGGTGACAGTTGGAAGACCATCCTGGTGTTGATTAATCCCAACCGCTTTGCCGTCGGTGTCGAATTGCCCTTACCAGGTCCATGGACGGTTGTAGTCAATGAGCATGAAGCCGGTGTTACCCCAGTTACCTCTGGAGTTTCACTGGTTACGGGCAATTGGCTGGAAGTGCCGCCCATCGCCATGATGGTCATGCACAAATGAGGAAAAGGGTACTGTATGGATTGCCGGAATGAGGAACGGATTGAGTTGAGAATATTGAAACCGATTTTGCGGAAATTTTGCGTAAAAAGAAGGTTGATTTTGGAATAACGGCGAATTGTATGTCATATATGTTTTTACGATGGGACTTTGCCGTAATCATTGTTGTATTTTTGTTCCGTTTTTATTAATATTAAATTAAACTTAAGCCCCTGGAGTTCTCAATTTTTGACATGTGAGGGCACCGGCCCTCCTTTTATGAGCTGGGGTTTGTGAAATATTGAACAAATTTAAAAGGAGGTATCTCCCATGAAATCATTGGAAGAATTGGCCCGCATCAGAGAACAAGCCAAACAAAACCTGCAATTACGTGAAAGTCGGGATGGAATAAAAATTGTCGTTGGGATGGGGACTTGCGGGATTGCCGCTGGCGCCCGTGAAACCATGAATGCGATTCTGGATGAATTGATTAAACGAAATCTTTCCCAAGTAATTGTCACCCAGACAGGTTGCGTCGGCCTTTGCGAGCAGGAACCCATCATCGATGTGACCCTTCCGGATCAGCCCAAGGTCACATATGGAAAGGTTTCTCCGGACAAAGCCCGGCAGATCATTGCCAACCATGTTGTCAACGGCAATATTATCGGCGAATGGGTGATTCGCAGCGATAAGCAATAATTCCTTACAATAAAGGGAGGTGGCTTCCGTTGCCAGCGGAAAAGTACAGTAGTACACCAAATTCAGGTTTGCTTTCAGATATCGATGATATCATTCGCAAACACCAAAACCGTGATGGTGCACTAATTGATGTACTCCATGATGTGCAGGCGTTATACGGATATTTGCCCGAACAGGCCATGAAACGAATTGCTGAAGGTCTGTCCCTTCCCTTAAGCAAAGTATACGGTGTTGCCACATTTTATTCCCTTTTTACCTTGGAACCGAAGGGACAATATGTCATCAGGCTTTGTGAAAGCGCGCCGTGTCATATCCGGGGCGCGGTACAGGTTTTATCAGCCATCGAGGAAGAACTCAAGATCAAGCCGGGTGAAACAACTCCAGACAGCAAATTTACTCTGGAGTTCACAAGCTGCCTTGGTGTCTGCGGGGTGGCGCCGGCCATTATGATTAATGATCAGGTGTACGGCAATCTTACACCGGAAAAGGTCAAAGAAATCCTGCGGTCACTTTAGTGGAGATTTCCGGACGAAGAAGGAGAAGGAGGTAAGATCATGGCGTTTTATCGAGCTCACGTGCTCGTCTGCGGTGGTACCCCCTGTGAACTTGGCGGTTGTCGTGCCGTCAAAGACACTCTCCTGGAGGAAGTGAACCGTCTGGGCCTTTCCTCGGAAATCCGCGTCCTGGAAACCGGTTGTTTGGGCCCCTGCGACCAAGGCCCCGTCATCATTGTTTATCCGGAAGGAATTATGTATGCCCGCTTGCAACCGGGCGATGTGAAAGAAATCGTGGAACAACATCTTTTAAAGGGGCGCGTTGTCAATCGTCTGGTCTATCATGAGAAAAAAGAAGAAGCCAAATCGGTTGTAACCTTTGAAAGCTCCGATTATTTTGGCTTGCAGGAACGGATTGTTCTGCGTAATTGCGGCCGGATCAATCCTGAATCCATCGAAGAATATATTGCCCACGATGGTTATAGAGCTTTAGGGAAGTGCCTGACCGAGATGGAACCCGCCGCAGTGGTTCAAGTGGTGAAAGACTCCGGGCTGCGCGGGCGTGGAGGAGCAGGTTTCCCCACGGGACTGAAATGGTCTTTTACGGCGAAGACCGACAGTAATCAGAAATATATTGTTTGCAATGCCGATGAAGGTGAACCGGGGACTTTCAAGGACCGCTTGATTCTGGAAGGCGATCCCCATTCCATCATCGAAGGAATGGCGATAGCCGGTTATGCTGTTGGAGCCAATAAAGGATATATCTATATTCGTGGGGAATACAAGCTATCCATCGAACGCTTGCAACATGCCATCCGGCAAGCCCGGGAGTTGGGCTTGCTCGGTACGAACATCTTTGGTTCGGATTTTGCCTTTGATATAGAAGTCCGTTCAGGCGCGGGAGCCTATGTTTGCGGTGAAGAAACCGCCCTCATTGAATCCATTGAAGGCAGTAGGGGCGAACCACGATATAAACCGCCTTTCCCGGGGGTTTCCGGTATATGGGGCAAACCCACGGTTGTGAACAATGTGGAAACCTTGGCGAATATTGCACCCATTATCTTAAACGGCGCTGCTTGGTTCCGGGGGTTCGGCACGGAGAAGTGCCCGGGTACCAAGGTTTTCACCATGACCGGCGACATCAATAATGAAGGGCTCATTGAGGTGCCGATGGGTATCACCCTGCGCCAGATTGTCTATGGTGTCGGCGGAGGCATCCCCGGCGGTTTAGGGTTTAAGATGGCCCAGACTGGGGGCACGTCCGGCGGTTGTTTACCTAAGGAGTTTTTGGATCTGCCCATGGACTATGATACCCTGGCGGAAGCTGGCTCCGCCCTGGGTTCCGGGGCGTTGCTGATCATGGATGATAGCCACTGCATCGTCGATATCGTCCGGTGCTTTATGAAATTCTTCAAGCATGAGTCTTGCGGCAAATGTACTCCGTGCCGAGAAGGAACCACCAGGCTGTATGAGTTGGTTACTAAGATAACAGAAGGTAAAGCCACCAATGAAGACATTGCTCTCTTAACGGAACTTTCCCGGGTGATGCAAACCAGCGCCCTGTGCGGCCTGGGTCAAGCAGCACCCAATCCGCTCGTTACATGTTTGAAGTATTTTGAGGAAGAATTCGGGGCACATCTAAACGGATATTGTCCTACCGGCGTTTGCACCATGCCAGTTGCAAATGTTAAGGTTGGATAAGAATTTTCAATATACCAATCATTTGAAAGGACGTGGCATTAATGGAAACGGTCCGTGTGACCATTGACGGTCAAGAAGTTGAGGTGCCAAGCGGAAGTACCATCCTTGAAGCTGCCCGCATTGCGGGAGTAGATATCCCAACCCTTTGCTACCATCCGGATCTGGATGTAAAGGCCATGTGCCGGGTCTGTGTAGTGGAAGTGGTTGGTGCCAGGACGCTTCAAGCAGCTTGTACGCAGCCGGTATCTGAGGGAATGATAGTGAAGACCTCTTCGCCGCTGGCCCGTGAAGCCAGGAGAATGAATGTAGAACTTATACTCTCCAATCACCCTCAGGATTGTTTAAACTGTATCCGCAACCAAAAGTGTGAGTTGCAGACCCTTGCGGAGAAGTTGGGCATCAGGGAGCAAAGGTTTGAACGGCGGTCTCGAACAAAAAACAACTTGGATATCTCCAGCCCTTCTTTAGTCCGGGATATGGAAAAATGCATTCTTTGCCGTCGTTGTGTTGCTGTCTGCCAACAGGTGCAAGGCGTTTCCGCCTTGGGGCCGATTAACCGCGGTATTGACACCATCGTTGCCCCGGTGGGCGGCTGTGAGCTGAATAGCGTAGCTTGTACCCTCTGTGGCCAGTGTGTTCATGTCTGCCCGGTGGGGGCGATTTATGAGAAGGATGATACCCAAAAAGTCTGGTCGGCTTTGGCCGATCCCACAAAACACGTGGTGGTGCAGACCGCACCGGCCATCCGGGTGGCTATTGGGGAAGAAATGGGACTTGAGCCTGGTGCCTTGGTCACCGGAAAGCTAGTGGCGGTCTTGCGGCGTTTGGGCTTTGATAAAGTGTTTGATACCGACTTCTCTGCGGATCTGACAATTATGGAAGAAGGCCATGAACTCATCCATCGACTGCAAAACGGCGGGACCTTGCCGATGATTACTTCCTGCAGTCCGGGTTGGATCAAGTTTATTGAGCATTTCTATCCCGAGCTTCTCGACCACTTGTCAACATGTAAATCACCGCAACAAATGTTCGGCGCTTTGGCCAAAACCTATTATGCCCAAAAAGCTGGTATTGACCCGAAAGACATCTTTGTTGTTTCAATCATGCCGTGTACAGCCAAGAAATTCGAATGCGGCCGGGAAGAGATGACGGACTCCGGTTATCCCGATGTGGATGTGGTCTTAACCACCCGCGAACTTGGCAGGATGTTGCGGGAAGCTGGGATTAATTTTGCAACTCTGCCTGAGGAGGAGTTCGATGCTCCCTTGGGTATTTCCACCGGTGCCGGTGTGATTTTTGGCGCTACTGGCGGGGTGATGGAGGCAGCACTGCGGACTGTTTACGAGGTGGTGACCGGCAAAGAGCTTCCTTCAGTGGATTTCACTGAAGTCCGGGGTTTGGAGGGTATTAAAGAAGCGACTATCGATCTTGACGGGCAAAAAGTCAAAGTTGCTGTGGCCCACGGTTTGGCCAATGCCAAAAAAATTCTGGAGTTAATCAAAGAAGGCAAGGCCGACTACCAATTTATTGAGGTAATGAGTTGTCCCGGCGGTTGCATCGGCGGCGGCGGGCAACCGATCCCCACAAATAAAGAGGTCATCAAGAAACGTTTGGCAGCAATCTATGATGCGGACAAAGGGATGAAACTCCGGAAGTCCCATGAAAACCCAGCGGTGAAAGCTTTGTACGAAGAGTTTCTGGGTAAACCGCTGGGGGAGAAATCCCATCATTTGTTGCATACCCACTACGTTAAGCGGGGCAAATATAAGATTTAAAAAAAAAGACCGCCGAAAGGCGGTTTCTTTTTCTGCCAAGCGACAGGGGAATTACCGGCTTGCCGGAGGACAATCAAGACCGGAAAAAGATCGAACAACCAGTCCAGAAAAAACGCTTGAGGGCAAGGATTAAAAATCGAGAAAAACTCCCCGTTTATTTGCTTGACTTCCAATAAACTGTATGGTACAATAAGTTTTGCGTTGGGGGGGTAGCCCAGTTGGTTAGAGCGCTACGTTGACATCGTAGAGGCCAGCGGTTCGAGCCCGCTCCTCCCCACCATATGATCACGATGACAGGCCGATGGCCTGTTTTTTATAAATTCTACTTAATTGACTTTCTGCACAGTCAGTGTTATACTACTGTCAAACCTAAAGCGTTGATGGGGACAGACCCGGGAAATGTGCCTTAAGAGAGAAGAAGCCCAAGGCTGAAAGCTTCTTCGGTAACAACCGGTGAAACCACCCCGGAGCGGCCGTGACCAAGCGGCTCGGTTTGCCACCGTTATCCGGCGTCCAAGTGCGCTTTTTTAAGCGAAGAAAGGTGGAACCGCGGTTTCCCCCGTCCTTTCAACGGACAGGGGATTATTTGTTTTTAAAGGGGGATCTCGACATGAACGGAAAAGCAATCTCCATTGGCATATTGGGTATGGGGACCGTCGGCACCGGTGTGGCCCGGGCTCTCCTGGAACAACGGGAGTTGTTGACCAATCGGACCGGTTTGGTCTTCAACCTTAAAACGGTTGTTGATGTTAATTGGGACCGGGAGCGGAACCTGGATTTATCATCAGTTAAAACCTCAACGAATGCTGAGGATGTTTTAGGCGATGAAGAGATTGATATCGTAGTGGAGACCATTGGGGGTATTGAGCCGGCCGCTACCTTCATTCGCACGGCCTTTTCCCGGAGAAAACATGTGGTTACTGCCAATAAAGCGCTGATTGCCAAATGCGGGCGGGAACTGTTTGCCTTAGCCCAGAAAAACAATGTAGAATTGATGTTTGAAGCCAGCGTGGGTGGGGGCATTCCCATTATCAAGGGATTGCGCGAAGGCCTGGTTGCCAATAGGTTTCTCAGTATTTACGGAATTGTCAACGGGACGTCTAACTACATACTCACCCGCATGCACCAAGATAACCTCAGTTTTCAGGAGGCGCTTCAGCAGGCTCAGGCCAAGGGCTATGCCGAAGCCGACCCCACATTGGATGTGGGAGGCGGCGATGCCGCCCACAAGCTTGCCATCTTGGGTTCACTGGCCCAGGGGGCCATTGTGGATTTGGAGCGCATTCCTGTGGAGGGAATCACCGAGATTACACCAATGGATATTGAATTCGCCAAATCCTTTGGTTATGTAATCAAACTATTGGCAATCTGCCGTTTGCGCCATGGGAAACTGGATTTGCGGGTCCATCCGACCCTCGTCCCCAATAAGCATCTTTTGGCGGCGGTTAATGAAGAGAAGAACGCTATTTTTGTCACCGGCGACTTTGTGGGTGATACCATGTTTTATGGTCCTGGCGCCGGTGAAAAACCCACTGCCAGTGCCATTGTCAGCGACATTGTAGACCTTTCCCGGGATATCTTTTTAAGGGGCGGTGAGCACTTCAACAGCAGGAATATTGATCCCCACCGTACGGCGGAACTGGTGCCCACCTATGAGATCTCCAACCGGTACTATATCCGGTTGTTTACCAAAGATGCGCCGGGCATCCTGTCAAAAATCTCTGGCGTCCTTGGCGAACAAGGAATCTCCATTTCTTCGGTGGTCCAATTGGAATCCCAGGGAGAAGACGGTTATGTCCCAATTGTCTTATTGACCCACGAAGCTCCTGAAACAGCAATGGACAGCGCCCTTGCTACCATTGGGAAATTTGACTTTGTCCATCCGGAGCTGCTGCGCTTACGCCTTTTTGCCTAGTGTTTCTGCCTGTCCGATGCCGGATGCGGATTAATGCAAACTTAATGGCGGGAAAGGAAATGCTAGCTAAAGAGTAAACCTATTGGCGGACCATGATCTTTACGATTAGATTACAGGATAAAGGAGGATTAGTAGATGAAGGAGAAAGTCCAGGCCGTCCTCGAAAAAGTTCGCCCCTCATTGCAAGCGGACGGTGGTGATGTCCAATTGGTGGATGTTACTTCCGATGGTGTAGTTAAAGTTCGTTTGCAAGGCCATTGTGCCGGTTGCCCCATGTCCCAGATGACCTTAAAGAACGGGATTGAGCGACTACTAAAGAGCGAAGTACCAGAGGTTCAACGCGTCGAGTCTGTTTAAACTAAGAAATAAAAAGCAAAAAAGAAAGCCGTCGTTTTACGACGGCTTTCTTTTTTTGAAATTACAAACGCATTTCAATACCGAAACAGTATTGATTCATGTCAGTATCATTGTCAAAGAAGTATTTACGTATCGCCAGGTGCCAACCGAAAGTTTCGTTTATGTATTGTCCAAAAGAGACTTCCAGAAGATTAAAATCTGGGTCATCGTTGATGGTTTCACCGTTATATTCCACTTCGTTATCCAATCCCTGACTGTAAAGCACTGACAAATAACCACTGCCAAAGGATATTCCCGCGTAGATCCCGGCGCCAAATGAAGAAATCTTCATGTCATTGGCTGCTTCTTCCCTGTCCCATGAGGCATAAGTGGCGACCAGGGCCAACCATTTATTCTCGCAACCGGACAAGAAGTCAAAGCCAACATAGGAAAGGATCAGATCGTCTTCATTATCGACACCTTTCGGCTCGGATTCATTATGAAAACTTTTAATATAAGTTGCACCGGCAACAATTGGGTTAAGATTGAGCCGACCACCTATGCTTGCGGCATGAATCTCATAATACTCGTCATTTGCTTCCAAAAAACAATAATCGAAGTAAAGGGATGTGGGGGCGGACTTAGCCAACATTGGAGAAGCGCAGAAAATGATACCGGTTATGACAAATATGAAACCAAGAATTAATTTCTTCAATGTCTGAACCTCCTTATGTTAGTAGTTGTATTAATTATAACGCTTTTTTGGCAGAACCTTCAAGAGTAAACAAAGATAAATAATTCAAAAAGGATTCAAGTACCGGAAAGCGAATATGATAATTCTGGATTTCGGTAAGGAGGTTATTTGATGAAACAGGCATTGGAGAGTTTCCTAGATGGTTTGAAATATAACAGCGACGGCCTGATTCCGGCGGTTGCCCAAGATGTGCGTGATGGCCAAGTACTAATGTTGGCCTACATGAATAAAGAAGCAATTCGCCGGACATTACAAACGGGCTATGCATGCTATTATAGCCGCAGTAGAGGCCGGTTATGGGAGAAGGGAGAAAGCTCCGGTCACCGTCAGCGCATTGTGGGGATACGTATTGATTGCGATCTGGATACCTTGTTGCTAATGGTGGAACAAACCGGCGTTGCTTGCCATGAGGGTTATAAAACCTGTTTTTTCCGGGAGGTCCAAGCCACCGATCCGCTCCAACAGGAAATAACCCTGGCAATAGTGGAAGATAAACCTTAAATACTAAAAACAGTGCTTATTCTTTACATCGTACCGACAAGCGGCCAAAAGCCTGCCTGTACTGTCCCGGGCTTGAAAGAATACGGGATTCTTATAAAAGTACTTCACCGGAATACTGGCAATAAATCCGTTTTTTGCTTCTTTGGTCTGCATCGTGGCGTAATAGCCCCGGTAGCGGAGGTCTGCTTCCTCCAAACCAAGACCCAACAACAGGGTTTCACCGCCGCAGGGGGACAGATCTTCGGGAACGTCCTGCAAATCAGGGATTTGCCGCCGGATTTCCGTAAAACAATGGTCTACTGCTAAAAGCGGGCGTTCGTGATATGCGGCAAAGCGGCAGAGGATCTTTAACGCAATTGGAATGTATTGAACGGCAGGATAAGGGAATACCGGCGAACGGCCCATCATTTTCATCTCCTTGTTATGGCTGGCGTTTTCTAATATTCTATGAACGGAAATAAAAATGGTACCTTGGACTATAACCATTGTTTTGGCCCAAAAACGAAGGAGAACGAAAAAAAGAACAGGAAGTGACGAATATTCCTGTTCTTTTTCCTATTTTTTAATGTGTAAAAACCGGAGTGACATTATTTTACTGTGAGACGGGAATGCCAATCAGCGTCGGCCCCCAGTTAATATTGTTCATATTATTGTTTAAATCGTCTTTTTCCCTGTCATCCCCCGGTTTTGCCGTTGGTTGGGGTTTAACGGCAACTTTCTCCTTTGCTGCCAGCTTTGTGGGGGAGGGTAAAGGTTCCACTGCAGATAAACTCTGAATTGGCCGACTGTCACTTGCCATGCTCCCATTAATCGGCAGGTTGTTTTTGGGAAAGAGCCACAAGGAAGTAGCGAAGAACAAACCGAAACAGGCTGCTGTCATTGCTGCATGACGCCACAGAAAAAAGGGTGAGTGTTTTGTGTATATACAGGTCATCGTTCCGGCCAACTGTTGTTTGAATAATGCAACGGAATCTGCAGGAGGGGAGGGGGGATAAAGACCACCCATGGCCTGTTTGACAAGGACTAAAGAACGGTACTCCTTTTCACAGTTGGGGCATTGATAGAGATGGTTGCGCAGCGCCCTTTGCTCGTCAAGGTCAAGTTCACGGTCGATATAAGCCGACAACAGATTTTGCACGCGATGACAATTCATGAACAAATTCCCTCCTCGCGAAGATACGGTAAGAGCAAGCCCCGTAACAACTTGCGGCCACGATGAATTCTGGAACGAACGGTTCCAAGTGAACACCGGAGGATCTGGCTAATCTCCTCATAGGAGAAACCTTGGACATCACAGAGCACTACTGCAGCCCGGAATTCAGCGGGAATTTTTTTTAATGCATCCTGGATAATCTGGCCCAACTCCGATTGGAGGGTTAACACCTCGGGCAATTGGCTTTCATCGGCTACCTCAGGAGTCTTATCCTGGTCCAGGTTGGGAATGGGTTCGTCCAAGGAACTGGTATAAGGACGGCGGCGTTTTTTTCGGTAATTGTCCACAAACAAACGATAAGTTATTTGGTAAACCCAGCGATCAAAGGATGTGCCAAGCTCAAAACGGTGAAAGCTGCGGTAAGCTTTTAAAAAAGCCTCCTGGAGCAAATCCTGGGCGTCATAAGGGTCGCCGGTTAAACGGTAGGCAAAATGATAGAGCGCCTTTTCGTGGTCGCGAATTAAGCTTTCAAATTGGTCAATGGTATTGGTTTGGATGGTTGAAGACAGGGAAAGTGTGTTTTCTTGCATTACCTGTATCACCTTTCTCCCGAGTGTGTGCCTTTATTGTATCTGAGTTTGAAATTGCTGTCAAATGGTTTACTTTTGTAATTTCTGAGGTCGGGCGGCCAGTTTAACTTTGAGTGTTTTGTAATTGCCATTGCGCCAAACTAATAAAGTAACCTCTTGACCGACTTTCATCTCCCGGATGGTCTTACTCAGGGCTTCCGGGTTTTCAATAACTTTCCGGTTTACCTCCCGGATGACATCACCGGGGCGTAAACCGCCTTTGTGGGCGGGGGAGCCTTCTTCCACAGCTTCAACATAAACACCGACGGCGGCATTCATTCCCAGATAAGAAGCAATTTCTTTGTTCACTGCCGCCATATAAACACCCAGCCACGGCACAGGGGGATGGGTGATTTTACCTTTCTGGATTAGTTCGTTCAAATGTTTCTTCGCCAAATTTATGGGTATCGCAAAACCGATTCCCTGGGCATTGGAGAGAATTGCTTCGTTGATCCCGATGACACGCCCGTTCAAATCAATGAGCGGGCCGCCGCTGTTTCCAGGGTTAATGGCGGCGTCGGTCTGGATTAAATGACCGGATTGGTCCGGATTGTCCAGGGAGCGCTTCAACGCGCTGACAATGCCGAAGGTAACGGTTTCATGCAAACCGAAGGGGTTGCCAATGGCAACGACCCACTGTCCAGGTTCAAGGGTGTCAGAGTCGCCCAGTTCGGCATAGGGAAGGTTCTTAGCGTCGATCTTGACAATGGCAAGATCCGTTTTTTGATCGGAGCCAATGACCCGTCCCTCAAATTTCCGACCGTCCTGTAAAGTTACTGTTAGCCTATCAGCGCCTCTAATCACGTGTTCGTTGGTGAGAATATGCCCGGAGGAGTCGATAATAAAACCGGACCCTTGCCCCCTTTGTTCCTGTTTGGGCAATTCAAAGTGTTCGGGGAAGAATTCCCGGAAGAAATCGGGTATTACCGATTTAAAAGTAACAGTACGTACCGTGTCAATGTAGACTACAGCCGGAGCCACCTTCTTTTTTGCAGCAACCACGGCATTCTCATGTACCGGGATGGACATGCTATTTTCCTGGCCGGTGGCTGCCGAGGGTTTTCCGGTGGCGGCTGGTTGCTTTACAGGTGGGGTGGGAGAGGAACTTATGTTATTGCTCCGAATGACGGCCATAAAAATGGCTGATGTAAACAGTGAGCTGACGACGGCAACGAGAATTAAAGACCATAAATGACGCCAACTCTTCATGGATTTAAAACCTCCTTATTATGATGAATCTGGTTGTCCGCCGGATTGAGGTGTTATTTATTAAAACGGGTTGATATCAGGAAAGTTCCCAAACAATTTTACGAAAATTCGTCAAAAAAAAGAGGAATTTAATTACCAAAGTTGAATATAAATGTTGGTTTGACAGTTAATGATAAAATTTCCAGCGGCCATATTTATATTTAGTTTATCTTCAAATAATTGCATTAATATAAGGAAGCCTACAGATAAATTGGTGTTTAGATTTTTATTATACATTGGAGCTGAAAACATGGCACTGAGCATGACCGGGTTCGGGCGAGGCACTGCGGAGAACGCAAAGTTTCAAATATCAATCGAACTGAAAAGTGTCAATCACCGGTTTTTGGAGACGAACATTCGCATTCCCCGTACCTATAACTGGTTGGAGGACAAGCTCCGCCAACAGTTACAGAACTCCTTTTCCAGGGGAAAATTCGATCTTTTGGTTCAGGTCCTGCTCCAAAAGGAGGAAACACAGAAAGTTCGCATAAATTTTCCACTTTTGGAAGGATATATTAATGGGATTAACGAAATAAAGAAAATATTTCCGGTTGAAGGCGAACTGCGGTTGGAACATATTCTGAGTTTGGACGGGGTGTTCCTGCCGGAGAATGATGACGAGGACATGGAACAGTTGGCAATCCTCAGCGCTCAAGCATTGTCCGGAGCAATTGAGGAGTTGCGGCAGATGCGCGTAGCAGAAGGTAGTACCCTTGTGCGAGATCTGACTGCTCGTTTGGATAAATTAAATGAAGAGATGCAGTCGATCAGTGCACGGGCTGCGGAGTTACCCGGTCTATACCGCGAAAAGCTCCAAAAAAGAATCAAGGAACTGCTTGATGGTACACCGGTGGATGAGAACCGGATCGCCCTGGAAGTTGTGTTATTTACTGACCGTTCTTCCATTGATGAAGAGATTACACGTTTTCTGAGTCACATCCAACAGTTTCGCGAGGCCTTGAACAGAAATGAACCCGTCGGCAGACGGCTGGATTTTCTGATTCAAGAAATGAACAGGGAAGTTAATACAATTGGCTCCAAAACCAATGACCTCGGGATCTCGGATCACATTGTTGAAATCAAGACAGAATTAGAAAAGATCCGGGAACAGATTCAAAATATTGAATAAGGAGGTGAAAAAGTATGCCGTTACCGAAACTAACCCTGGAGGAGAAAAAACAAGCCCTGAAAAAGGCTCAGCAGGTGCGGAGTCAACGTGCGAAGATCCGTCAGGATCTTAAAACTGGGAAGACCACCATTCGTCAGGTCCTGGAAAACGTGGACAATGATGTGGTCGCTAAAATGCGCGTTGCGTATTTGCTGGAATCCTTGCCGCGGATCGGTAAAGTGAGAACCCGCAAGATCATGAATGACATCGGAATTGACGAAACCCGCCGTATTCAAGGCTTGGGTAATCGTCAGAAGCAGGCTCTCATTGAGCGTCTTGGCAACCACTAGGAAGGAGGCAACTGAACTTAATTATGGAAATAAAACTCATCAACATAGGATTCGGAAATATCGTCGCAGCAAACCGCATCGTTGCCATTGTCAGTCCGGAATCGGCTCCGATTAAACGGATTATCCAGGAGAGCCGGGACCGGGGGATGCTCATTGATGCCACTTATGGCCGGAGGACACGGGCGGTTATTATTGTTGACAGTGATCATGTGATCTTGTCGGCGGTGCAACCGGAGACCGTGGCTCACCGGTTAACATCGAAAGAGTCCCCGGTGGACCCCGTGGACTAAAAGTAGTTGGTAACGAAATTTTAGGGGGATAATGTTTATATGCCGCGGGGACTCTTAATCGTTGTTTCCGGCCCTTCAGGGGTAGGGAAGAACACGGTATTAAATCAGCTTTTGGCAAAGAAACAGGATCTTTTTTACTCAATTTCCGCAACGACCCGTGCGCCTCGTAACAATGAGGTGGATGGAGTAAATTATTATTTCATCACAAAAGAAGAGTTTATTGCGGGGATTGAGAACAATCGTTTTTTGGAATGGGCCGAAGTATACGGCCAGTATTATGGGACTCCCCGAGATAAGGTGGAGGAAAAGCTGAATGCCGGTTATCATGTGGTACTTGACATTGATATCCAGGGCGCAGCAAAGATCCGCCAGAATTCTCCGGAAGCAGTCCTTATCTTTTTGCTTCCCCCATCTATTGAGGAGCTAAAACAGCGATTGGTTGGCCGACGGACAGAGAATGCAGAAACACTGAAGAAGCGGTTGGCTTATGTTCATGAAGAACTGGCAGCAGCCGTCAATTACGATTATTTTGTTGTAAATGACCGGGTGGAATCGGCTTGTGCAAAGATTGAGGCCATCATTATTGCTGAGCAATGCCGAAGGAATCGTTTCGACTTTACAGCTTTCAAGCGAAACTTCCTCTTGTAAGAAGCGAATTTTGCGGTATAATTACTAGCAAAAGGATTTATCAGGCCGAAGGAGGATTAACCGTTATGATCCATCCGTCCTTGGATCAATTGCTTAAGCAAGTGGATAGTCGTTACACCCTGGTGGTAGCTGCTGCAAAAAGAGCCCGGGAAATCATGGCTCAAGAAGGAGAAAGACAAGAGGATAATGCCATGAAGTCGGTTTCAATCGCCTTAGAGGAGATCAGTTCAGGCAAGATCATCTGTGAAAGAACTAGCTCCGGAATTAAATGAGCTGATGGATCCCGTAAATTCCCGGCCGCTTCCTAGACCGGGAATTTTGTCGTATAATGGGGTTGTGACAGCCTGTTAATATAATGAGGTGTGAGCGATGGAACAGACCAAATATACTGTGGTTTTAGGGATAACCGGCGGTATTGCCGCCTATAAAACCCCAGAGTTAATCCGCAATCTCCGGCGACGGAACATTGCGGTGGAAGCAGTTCTTACAGAAGCGGCCAAAGAGTTTGTAACACCCGTAACCATCCGGGAAGTGTCGGGATCCCCTGTTCATTCCGGACTCTTTGACCCCATCGTTCAATGGGATGTTCACCATATCGCACTGGCCAGAAAAGCTGACGTGGTCGCTGTTGTTCCTGCCACGGCAAATTGCATTGGGAAATTAGCGGGAGGGTTGGCCGATGACTTGTTGTCGTCTGTTCTTTTGGCGACTTCGGCTACGATCTTGATGGCGCCTGCCATGAATAGCGGGATGTATGCCAACCCTGCCGTTCAACATAATATTCAGCTCCTGCGCTCGCGGGGGGTTCATTTCATCGGTCCCGAATCAGGTGCACTGTTGTGTGGCGCCGAGGGTCCTGGCCGCATGAGTGACATTAGAGAAATTGAAGAGGAAATTTTGTTCTTGCTTTCACCCAAGGACTTAAGAGACCGACGAATCCTGATCACCGCCGGGCCAACCCAGGAATACTGGGACCCGGTGCGGTTCTTGACCAATCCCTCCTCTGGGAAGATGGGTTATGCCATCGCTCGAATTGCTCGTCGGCGCGGCGCGGAAGTTACTCTGGTGTCAGGCCCGACGGATCTTCCTGCCATTCGTGGGGTAGAGACGGTCCGCGTTAAGACCGCCCAGGAGATGTATCAAGCGGTTTTGGACCGGTATGAAGCCATGGACATATTAATCATGGCCGCTGCACCCACGGATTACCGGCCCCGTCAAATAATGCAAGAGAAGTATAAACGTAATGGACAACCATTGACCATTGAATTTGTGGAAAATCCAGATATTGCCGCTACCGTTGGAAAGAACAAAGGAAAACGTTTTTTAACGGTTTTTGCTGCAGAGACCAATAATCTGAAGGAGAATGCCAGGGCAAAATTGGCTGTGAAAAACGCCGATTTAGTTGTGGCTAATAATTTAACGCTTGCTGGCGCAGGTTTTCGTGGTGATACCAATCTGGTTTCCTTGCTCACCCGGGAAGAGGAAGTGGATCTGCCGCTGCTGGGGAAGGAAGAGGTGGCAGTCAAGATTTTGGACGCTATTTTAACCCTTATTAATTCCGGTACAATGGTTGGGGTTTAGCCAATGACAGATCAAGCCAGGTTTGTTAAGGTTGTCGTTGACGTGCATCATGCCGCCGTTGACCAACTCTACGAATATCGGGTTCCGAGCGAATGGGGAAGGCTGCCCTGTCCCGGGTGCCGTGTCTTGGTTCCATTCGGGAAACGCCGGGCGGAGGGATTGGTCTGGGAAGAACACGAACACACGGAACGGGATGATCTGAAATCTATCATAGATGTCTTGGACGAGCAGCCTCTGCTTACTCCGGAACAAATCCGCCTTTGCGATTGGATCGCTGCTTCCTACCTGGCTTTGCGGGTAGAGGCAATCCGGCTGTTCTTGCCGCCCGGGGCAAACCTGGGTTCACAGAAAAATTGGTTTCCCGTGGCTGCGCCAGCCGAGATCCAAAGGCGGATTACCACTTTGCCGGTGTGTGAAGAAAGTAAGAAACTGCTCTGGAGCGGCCTTGAAAAAACAATTACAACGAAGATGCCCTTCCAGACGAAAGAACCGGAAGTCATACGCGCTTTGCAGATCATGACCGGTGAGGGTTATCTTAAAGCCCAGTGGGTGCCTGCCCAAGACCGGATTCGCCCAAAAACCGAACGTGTCATCCGTCTGCCAGAAAAATTCCCTGCTAAACTCACGCCAAAGCAAAACCAGGTTTTTTCTTTACTCCAAAAGAGCCAAAATCAAACCTATACAATTCCGCAGTTGGCCAAGGCAGCTGGGGTGACTGAGGGGGTCATCCGGCGGATGGTCAGCCAAGGGTTGTTAGCGCTCGAAGAAAGGGTGGTAACCAGGTCCGTTTGGCATGAGGACGCAGATTTGCCGCCCTTGCCCAAGCCCACTCTTACCCCGGAGCAAGACGCAGCCTTTCAACGGGTGCTACCCGGGTTGTGCAACGGCGGCTTCCAGGCCTTTCTCCTGCATGGGGTCACCGGCAGCGGCAAGACCGAGATCTACTTGCGGTTGTTGGAGGAGACCATTGCCCGGGGCAAACAGGGGATTTTCCTTGTCCCGGAAATTGCCCTCACACCGCAAACTACTGAAAGGGTCCGTCGGCGTTTAGGCAGCCGTGTGGCCATCCTTCATAGCCGTTTGTCCGAAGGGGAAAGATACGATCAATGGCTGCGCATCCACTCGGGCGAGGTGGATGTTGTGGTGGGTGCCCGTTCGGCCTTGTTTGCCCAGCTGCAACGGGTGGGCCTCATCATTTTGGATGAGGAACATGAATACTCATATAAACAAGAAGAAAGCCCCCGTTATCATACACGGGAAGTTGCGCTGGAATACTGCCGCCAATTGGGTGCTACCTTAATTTTGGGCAGCGCCACGCCCTCTTTGGAGAGTTGGCGGGCGGTTGAGGAAGGAGAATTAATCCGGCTCCATTTATCCAAAAGGGTGGCGGAACGCCCTTTACCTCCAGTTGTGAAAGTGGATATGCGTTCTGAGTTAAAAGAGAAACATTACGGCGTATTAAGCCGCCGATTGCGGGAGGAACTCTCGGCTGTTTTGTCCCGGAAAGAACAGGCGATTCTTCTGTTGAACCGGAGAGGGTTCGCCACCTTTGTTCTCTGCCGGGAATGTGGCCATGCCATGAAATGCCCTCATTGCGACGTTTCGTTGACTTATCACCAGAGACCTTCGTTGCTAAAATGTCACTACTGTGGTTATGCGATGCAGCCTCCTGATATCTGTCCCAATTGCCAAAGCCGTTATATCAAGTTTTTCGGCCAAGGTACCCAAAGGTTGGAAGAGGAAGTACGTAAGCTATTCCCCCAGGCGCGAACGGCCAGGATGGATTTGGATACAACCAGTCGGAAAGGCGCCCACGAGAAGATCTACCGTGCTCTGGTAGAACGGAAGATAGATATTCTGATCGGCACCCAGATGGTGGCGAAAGGACTGGACCTGCCGGGAGTGACCTTGGTGGGAGTGATCGCTGCCGACGGTACACTGCACATTCCAGATTTTCGCTCTGTGGAAAGGACATATCAATTGTTGACACAGGTGGCCGGCCGGGCAGGTAGGGGTGAGCAACCGGGAAAAGTGCTGATTCAAACCTATAATCCCGACCATTATTGCATTGAAGCGGTGATCGCCCACGACCAGGAAGGTTTCTACAGGAAAGAATTGGCGTCCAGGCACGACATGGGTTATCCCCCGTACGGGCATCTTGTTCGCTTTGGCCTTGCTGGCCCGGACAGAAGGGCCGTGCTGGAAGAGGCCCAAAGGCTTGGGGAGTGTCTTTCCGTGGAAGACGAACTGGAGCTGGAGATGTTGGGTCCTGCACCAGCTGCCGTTGAGAGGGTAAAAGACCGCTTTCGCTGGCAGATCATTTTAAAAGGCAAGGACCTTTCCCTGCTCAGAAAGTTCGCCTACAACGGGTATATGGCTTATCGAAAAAAACCGCAAGTTAATCCCGGTGTTCGTGTGACGGTTGATGTTAACCCCTATTCATTATTGTAATTTTGAATGAACCGGAAGGTGATGCTATCTTGGCGATATTGCCGATTTTAACGGAAGGCAACCCGCTTCTGCGTGAAAAAAGCGTGCCTGTGAAGAAAATCACGAAAAAACACTTAAAACTCATCAGGGACATGGTACAAACCATGAAGGACGCCAATGGGGTAGGCTTGGCTGCACCGCAGGTGGGTGTCTTGGAACGGATCATCGTCATTGATATTGGCGATGGCCCCTTTGCCCTGATTAATCCCGAAATTGTCTCCATGGAAGGTAGTGAGCGGGATGTGGAAGGGTGTTTAAGTGTCCCCGGTCTTAATGCCTATGTTACCAGGGCTTACCGGGTTGCAGTTAAGGGGTTGAACCCCGAAGGCAAGCCCGTGCGTTATGAAGGCGAGGGATTGCTGGCCCGGGCTTTTCAACATGAAATTGACCATCTTGACGGTATCTTATTCATTGATTATTTAGCGGATTCCAATGACAGCGAGGGGAATAAAAGCAAATGAAGATTGCATTCTTTGGCACACCCGACTTTGCTGTGGCAACACTGCAGGCCCTGCAGAACTCGGACCATCAGGTACTTTTTGTTGCTACTCAACCGGACCGTCCCCGAGGACGGGGAATGAAGGTAACCCCTTCCCCCGTGAAAAAGTTAGCGTTGGAATATGAGCTACCGATCCTGCAACCGGAACGGCTGCCGGATCCGGCTGTAACAGATACGATGCAAAAGATGAAGCCCGATGCAGTGGTTGTTGTCGCCTATGGCTTAAAGATTCCTCCGGAGCTTCTGTATGGACCAAAGTATGGTGCCATCAACTTGCACGGGTCGCTTCTGCCCAAATATCGCGGGGCCGCCCCCATGCAACGGGCCATTATGAACGGGGACCCGGTGGTTGGTGTTACCACCATGAAGATGGACGAGGGTTGGGACACCGGGGCCATCCTCAAAAAGGCGGAAATTCCCTTGGAACCGCTGGATAATTTGGGGACGGTCCATGACCGTCTGGCAAAAATTGGGGCGGATCTGATGGTGGAGACCCTTCATCTTTTAGAAGCCGGAGCCTGTCCGGCTGAGCCGCAGGATGATACCTTGGCGACAACGGCGCCAAAGATCACCGACGACGACCGGTGGATCGATTGGCAGAAAAGCTCCTGGGCTATTCATAATCAGATCAGGGCCCTGGATCCGGTGCCGGGTTGTCTGACCCTGCTTGGTGGGGAGAAGGTGCGGATTTGGCGCTCTATTCCGGAGAAGTTTCCGGGGGCTATAACAGAGGCGACACCGGGTACAATATTGCAGGAGGAAAGGAACACCGGCATTTGGGTTAAAACCGGCGACGGTGCCCTCCTGATCACTGAAATTCAGGCTGAAGGGGGAAAAAGAATGCCCGTCACTGCTTACCTGTTGGGGCACCCCCTCACCACGGACGTCCGGTTTGGGGAATGAAACTTTTTGTCGAAGGAAAACGTTTATGACGATAGTTACTTAATTGAGGAGGAATTATCATGTTTTGGGGAATACCGTTGGAATTATGGCCCTTGTTCATGTTGGCAATTGTCTTCTCTTTGTACGCACAGTTTAAAGTCTCTTCGACTTTTAAAAAATACGCCAGGGTCCCGGCGGCTTCCGGCCGTACTGGCGCCCAGGTGGCCCGGGATCTTCTCGACTATTACAATCTCCATGATGTGCCCGTTGAAATAACCGGGGGGCATCTAACAGACCATTATGACCCGAGAAATAAGGTGTTACGGTTATCTCCCGAAGTGTACCATGGAAATTCCTTAGCGGCCTTGGGTGTGGCTGCTCACGAAACCGGTCACGCCGTGCAACATGCCAATGTTTATCTCCCCTTGCATCTGCGAAACGCCATCTTTCCCCTGGCGAATATCGGCAGTAATCTAGCTCTGCCCATATTCTTCATCGGCCTGTTGTTTGGCGGTAATACTTTCTTGATGGATTTGGGCATCTTACTCTTTGCCGGTGCGGTATTTTTCACTATCCTTACTTTGCCGGTGGAGTTTAACGCCAGCAGCCGCGCATTGGCCATGTTGGATTCTGGTGGGTACTTGCGCCGGGGAGAAGAGTTAAACGGGGCCAAAAAGGTGTTGTCCGCTGCAGCCATGACCTATTTGGCTGCTACCGCCATGGCGCTGTTGCAGTTGTTACGCCTTTTAGTCTTGCGTGGAGGGCGCGATGAATAAGCAAGGTAAGGCCAATAATCCTACTCCGGGTCGCCGGATTGCTTTGGAAACATTGGTCCGCGTGGAGCTTGACCAGGCTTATGCTAATCGGGTGCTCCACGCCCTTTTTTTGCGGGAGCAACCCCGGGCGGAGGTCCGGGCGGAAGCCACCGAGTTGGTGTATGGGACATTACGTCATCTGACCCGGTATGACTATTTGTTGGCCCAACTGCTCCGGCAACCCTTGCGAAAGTTACCACCGCAGATCCGCAATATTTTGCGCATGGCCTTGTTTGAAATTGAGTCAGGGAATTGTCCAGCCTATGCCGCTGTTGACCAAGGGGTCAAATTGGCTAAGGCCAGCGGGCAGGCTGGCCTGGCCAAGTTGGTCAATGGAGTGCTGCGTACCTACGCTAGACAAGGCCAAAAGTTATCACTACCGGATTTTGCGAGGGAACCCAAGAAACATCTGATTATTGCCCATTCACATCCAGAGTGGCTAATCGAGTCATGGCTGGAACGCTGGTCTGTGGATTTGGTTCACCGTTTGGTTCGCTCCAATAATCTACCAGCGCCCCTAAGTTTACGTGTCAATACCTTGCGTACCACCCGCAGTGATTTGATAAGCGAACTGATGGGTCTTGGCTTTGTCGTTGAGGAATCGCCGTTGCTTCCCGAGGCTGTTCGCATTCTCCGGGGCTCATCTTTGGAACAGTTGCCCCCTTTACTGGAAGGCCGGTGCCTAGTCCAGGACGAAGGGGCAATGCTCATCACCAAGCTACTGGACCCCCGGCCCGGTGATGAGGTGATTGACCTGTGCGCCGCTCCGGGGGGCAAAACCACCCATATGGCTCAGTTAATGGAGAACCGGGGCTGTATCTGGGCGGTGGACCAATACGAACATAAAACCAGGTTAATCGCAGAAACCGCAACAAGGCTGGGTATGAATATTATTCGGATTCAGACCGGTGATGCCCGGATGTGGACAGCACCGCAACCCGTGGACCGTTTGCTCTTGGATGCTCCTTGTACTGGATCGGGTGTTATCCGGCGCCGGCCGGATCTGCGTTGTCGCCGACGGCCGGAGGATCTTGCTGAACTGTTTAAGCTGCAACAACAACTGCTGGCGGCCGCTGCTAAAATGGTTAAGCCCGGCGGGGTGTTGGTCTACAGTACCTGTTCGTTACAGGCGGAGGAGAATGAGCGGCAAGTACAGGCATTTTTAGAAGAACACCCAGAGTTCCGGCCTTGTCAGCCACCGGAAGAATTCAAGGCGTTGTTGCCGGGTTATCCCCTGTACGAATATGCGGAAGGCGGCGGAATCACTCTTTTCCCCTCTGAATATAACGATGGGTTTTTCATGGCCCGTTTGCAAAGGAAAGCTTGATCGGTCATGGAACAGCGATTGTTCCCATGTTATTCTTGTTCACGGTTGGGGTTTGTGATATTATGAAGATTGGTAACTGCCTTTTCTCGGCTTGTAATGCAAGGACGATACTATCTGGATAATGGAGACGGAGACATGAAATTTAAATCTTTTGTACCTGCCACAAGCGCTAACCTTGGTCCCGGTTATGATGTTTTTGGAATGGCCCTGCAACTTTACAATACCGTAGAATTCCAACCTGCTGATGAGTGGGAAGTGACTGCCGCAGGTTATGGAGCGGAGAAACTTTCTGGACGAACAGACATCTATGTTTGCACGGCAATCCGTCGTGTCTATGAAGAAGCTGGGGTTACTTTAGCAGGCGCCCGGGTTCATCTGGAGAACAATATTCCAGGTTGTGGGGGGTTGGGTTCCAGCGCAGCAGCCATCGTGTCCGGCCTGGAAGTTGCCAATGCCTCTTTAAATTACCCATTTTCGCGTCGTGAGATCTTCCGCATGGCTTGTGCCATTGAAGGCCATCCGGACAATGTGGCTGCAGCGGTTTATGGTGGGATTGTTGCAGTTTGTTGTGATGAGAAGGAAGAGGCTAATGTGGTGAATCTGCCTGTACCGGAAGGAATCAAGGCAGTTATCTGCATTCCGGATCTGAAGGTATCGACCCCCGATGCCCGGCGGTCTTTACCGGCCCAAGTTTCCTTACAGGATGCGGTCTTCAATCTGTCCCGCGTTTCCTTATTCATTACTTCCCTCTATCGAAACGAACCATCCCTATTATGCAGCGCCATGAGGGATAAGTTGCATCAACCATACCGTGAAGCTTTGGTTCCAGGGTTAAGCGCAGCCATCGACGGTGCCATTGGCGCGGGTGCCTACGGTGCTGCTCTAAGCGGTTCCGGGCCGACTGTTCTTGCCGTCTGTTCCGGACAGGCCAATATTGATACCATCGGCAAGGCTATGGTGGACGGTTTTGCTACGAAGGGAGTTACCGCTCGTTTTCTGGTTTTGGAACCGGATTTGAAAGGCGCTTATGCCAAGACTATATTATAATGTTGCTTGTTAACTATCGTCTGAACGGATCTGACTCATGGCGGCTTGATAATTAATTGACTGTTTTTGGTCGGGTTAACGACCAAACATATAGCAAACGGCTTATTACCTCAAATTCTAAAGAACAGTGTTTCCTGCATGGGACACTGTTTTTTTTCATTTACGGCAGATCGCAAAAAACAAAACAAAACGATTATAAAATTTCAGGGATATGGCATATTTTATTTTACAATGGAACAAAATATCTTTAGGCGGGGGACACCCGTTTTTGAAGGGAGGAAAGAATAATATGAAAAACAATGCAACTGTTGCCAGAAAAGACACAGCCGGTGAAGGCAGAGTATGTACCAAACCCCGGTATACTCAAGAAGAGAATGATTTGATTTATGAAAATTGGTGGAACCCCAAATTGCGTAAGGAACTTTCACACCGGTTCAACCGGAAGATCTCCGCACTGCGCAGCCAGTTCTGCCGCCTGTTGAAAGAAAAGAACATTTCAAATGAAGAGTATTATAAGATTATGCGTGCGAAATATCAGGTTGAAGGCGGTCAGGAACTCCTTGACGGGGATGAAGATGAGATTATCCTGAAGGTCTTTGCGAAACATCAAGCCCTGGGCAGCACCCGTAATGATGCATGTGAAGAATTAAGAAAACTTATGCAATGTAACCTGAGCGATGCTGCACTTAAACTCCGTTTTTATCGGTTGGTGCAGAAGCGGAATTTAAAAGAGGAAGACTTATACCAATTGGGGCAACAAGTATTGCGCAAAATGGGGGTTAGCCTACCTACGGAAGCCGTCGGCAGTGAACATGTTACGAATGTTTCCGCTGAGAGTAGGAGCCAGTGGCTAACTGATTATCCCGAACATAAAAGTATTGAGTCAAGCAGCGAGAGGGAGGATAGCGAAAACATTAGCAAGGAAGAGCCTCTTGCCTCGTTGCCTAATGAGTTATCAATCACCTGTCAGGCCGATGATACTGGTGATAGAGGAGATAAACCTTTCCTGTATCAACTGGCCTATTTGCCTGAGTCCGTTAAACGGTTAGAAGCAGAGGTGGAGGAGATCAAAAAATTCCAGCGCCGCCAGCTTGATTTGCGCGGCTTCATCGAACACCTGCTGGCGGTGGAAAGAAACTTAAAACAAGAAGATCGCTTGCTGGAAGAGATTGACCGGTTACAGCAGGAGAATGAAAGGATTCGCGCGAGTATGTTACAGGAAAAAGAACGTTTGGAACGTAGGGAGAAGGAACTGACCAGTGTCTACGAACTCCTTAATTCGATGCTGGCTGATTTCATGAACCTAGAAAGTGTGGCCAAATTAGCCTCGTTGGGGGATTTCATGACCCGTTTGGAATTAACCGTGGACCAATTTGGGACAGTCTTAAAGAGTAAAAGGTTGTAACGGAAGGATAAGAAAATAACGGATTGTTCCTTTTTATTGGTAATACCAGGAACCGTGTTGCAAAGGAGGGATAAATTTGCTCCTCTGTTTGCTTGACATTCAATATTCTGCGTGCTATAATTACTTTTGCCAAATGAACGGGCCGTAGCGCAGCTTGGTAGCGCACTAGACTGGGGGTCTAGGTGTCGCAGGTTCAAATCCTGTCGGCCCGACCAGCTAAAAACGGGGTTCCGCAAGACGGGACCCCTTCTTCTTTGAATATTTCCTACCACTCATCCTACCAATTTTGGACATTTTTAAACCGGGCAGATAAAGCCCGGTTTTTTCTTACTACTTCCGTTTGTTGTTTGGGTATTGCCCATACCTCTTGGATCACTTGCTTTTCCGCATAACGCTAAAGGAAGAGGGTTATTGATGATAAAAGAAGAATAAATTATAATTTTAGAGTTATGCGCCTGGCTAAGGATAGCCAAGGTCGCTGGGACAAAATGGAGAAAATGGAGATTGCCCTATACCGGGGAAAAGGAAAAAGAGTAAAGTGAAAAAGGGTAAAGAGAAAAATTAAAAGGAATGCTTAGCGGTACAAAAAATCGAAAGAGCTAAAGCGGCTTAAAGAAGCAGATAAGAAGCTGAAAGGAGGTAAGAAGGAATGATTTTACTGAAAGGTAAATACAACACAGCAGCCGTTCAACACTTGACGAGGCTCCTTTTGTTTACAAACCGATGGAAGAAATCATGGAAAATATAAAGGACGCGGTTGAGATCGTAAAGGTAATAAAACCAATATACAACTTCAAAGCATCTACATAATGGATTCTGGCTATTTTCAAGAAGGAGGTGTAAAATTGAAAAAGGGGGTCACAGACATTGTTTCGTCGGGGAGCGGGTTTTGAATGAGGATTCAGTGGAAAACTACCTTTATTAATATTAACTTAATTGTGATCTTAGCCATCCTGAATAGCTTTAGCCTGCCTATCTGTTTGGCAGGCCAGGAAGTAGCGTCCCATGGAGCGGAATCTGCTCTCATTATCCATACCAAGCCAGAACCCGCCCTTAATTTGCCTCTATATTGTAAAGGCCCGTATGCGGCTTATGGTGAGAATTCTTTCATTTTCTATAATGGTCAGGCATTGATCGGTAAAACCAGGAATGATGACGAATGGACCGAGCATGTGATCGCCACCGTCAATTTGCACGGACTTTGCCTTGGCGATCTTTTGCCGGAGTATCCAGGGGAGGAGATTGTTACCGCCGACTCTTCTGAGTTTTATCCAACTGTTTGGGCCTATATCCCCCAAAAGCAAATATGGCAACCTCTTATTCGCGGAAAGTATGCCTGGGACCGCACACAACGGATGATTGTGGGGAAATTCCGCGACAAGCAACGCAACAGTTTGGTTGTGCAGTCCCAAAATGGTGCTTTGCATCTCCTGGATGTGGAGAATAACGAGTTGAACCTGATCTGGAAAAGCCCGAAGCCCTTTCCTGCCATTGAATTATGGCAAGCTGCGGATCTTGACGGCGATGGCCGTGACGAGATTGTCGGTGCATATTATAACAAAGGCATATTCATCTTGAAAGAAGTCTCCGGCGCATTAAAGTCGGTCTGGGAGAATTATCCCTGGGGTAAGGTGCTTGATCTGGCGGTTAGGGGGCAGGAGGTCTATTTCAACACGGCCCAAAAAGTCTTTGGAGTAATTACTCATGAACATAAGCAATATAAGATGAAGGCTTTTACTTCCCAAGCTTCGCAGCCATACCGTTGGCTGATCCCGACGCTGGAAAACCGGATTTTAGGACTTACCGGTAACGGTTCCGCCTATGAAATTACTGTCGGCAAGACTTTAAAAGAAAATGCCATTTTACCGCCAGGAGGGCAGATTTTTAGGTTAATTCCCCTGGCAAACGACAGGTTTATTGTTCTAAAAAGGAATGGCCCGTTTGAACTATGGTCCGTCTGTTCGCAACGGGAAATTCGCCTCTTTATCAACGGGAAAGAAGCTTTCCCAGATACGGAAGCGAAGGGTGTTGCTGGTAATTTTGTTCTGTGGCAGGCAGGACGGTTGTATTTTCACCCGGAGCTTTTTGCCAAAGCCTTTAGATTCACCTATTATTACAATAATAACGGTACTGAATTAACGATCACTACCCGTCAAGGTGATAATATTGTATATAATTTAGAAAGTGCGCACGCCGATAACCAAAGGGATTGCGTTATCGCCAACAATAACTGCTTGTTTTTATCTGATACCCTCTGGAAAAAGATCGTCCCGTTTAAGCTGGAGGTTATTGCCGAGAACAATGAACTGCAATTGTGGTTCAAGTATTAGTCTTAAGTTGCATACTCCCCTGTGTTTGGCGCATAAGAATGGGATGAGGCAGGAATAGGGGGGGTAAAATGAACAGACAGTTCTTGGTGGCCAAGGCAAAACCGGAGCATGGCGTCAATGATTTCAGGCCTATTTTACGGGCGCTGCTGTATGCCGGGGCTTTGGTGGCAATAATCACGGTTTTACTGGTGCCAGCCCTGGCGTTGGAATGGATAAAACCGGATATGCTGTCCCCGGTTTTTCTCTACGGGAATTATGCTGCCATTTTCTTAGGTGCACTGATCGCCGCTTATTTGATGAAAGGTAAGGGTTGGCTAACAGGTCTTATCTTTGCTGCTGTCTATATGTTGGTTGCCGCTGTACTGGCAACCATCTGGAGAAATCCCGGGCTGTCCGCAAATATTCTTTTTGTCCGCTTGCTTATTGCTTTCTGCTTGGGTAGCCTGGGAGGAATGATTGGCGTAAATCTTTAAAAAACCATGCCCGGAAATGGGGTTTGTTCCTTTAAAGTCATAACTTGACATTGACAAATCCACTGGATTATCTTATAATAAAAAAGTGCTTTGAGTAGGGGAGTAGTTCAATTGGTAGAGCGGCGGTCTCCAAAACC
>DGDV01000014.1:0-60127 GCA_002385625.1 Firmicutes bacterium UBA3943 | reverse complement strand
TGCGGGTTCGAGTCCTGCCTCCCCTGCCAGAAAAGATTTCTACCGGAATTTCCGGTTTTTTTTATGACCTGACGACTGGATAATTATGTTAAGTAGGGAAGGGGATAGGAATGAAGGAGAAAAAAGTACCCGTGGGAATATCAAACCGCCATGTCCATGTGACCAAAGAGCATTTGGCCATACTGTTCGGTCCCGAACATAATTTGACACCGATTAAAGATTTGTCACAACCGGGTCAGTTTGCTGCCGATGAAACGGTAAGTCTGATTGGACCGAAGGGCCGGATCGACCGGGTACGTATCTTAGGACCTGTGCGCAAGCAAACACAGGTGGAAATCTCCCGCACCGACAGTTTTACCTTAGGTCTTATACCACCGCCGCCGGTTCGGGACTCGGGAGACCTAAGCGGTACACCGGGGATTATAATAGAAGGCCCCAAAGGGCAAGTTGAGATCGAAGAGGGTGTTATTTGCGCTCAGCGGCACCTGCATTTACACCCCAGCGAAGCTGAAAAACTCGGTTTAAAAGATAAACAATACGTCAGTGTCCGGGCTGAAGGAGAACGTGCATTGGTTTTTGAAAGGGTTTTAACCAGAGTGCATCCACAGTTTGCCATGGATCTTCACATTGATATTGATGAAGCCAATGCGGCCGGATTAAAGAACGGCGATCTGGTTACAATTGTTGCTGTAGAGAATTAATACCGAAGGATTTGCTGATAAATAAATATTTATCAGAACTGGCCTGAAGTGAGCTGTCTATGGTTCGATTCAGGAGGAATTGAACGATGCCTATATATGAGTTTGAATGTCTCGACTGTAAACTGAAATTTGATGAATTATGTTCCATCAATACCCGGGAAATACCGTGCCCAAAATGCCAAAGCATAAATACTAAGCGGTTAATCTCCATGTTTGGGATTGGCCAGGGTGCCGGTGGTGGGTCCCATGGGCATACCGGTACAAAATGCACTTCTTGCCACGGCGGCCATTGCAGCGGCTGTCATTAAGAAATAGTTTTAAAAGCTATATTTTAAAAAGACGTGTTTAAATCCGCACGTCTTTTTTATATTGTTTTATAATTGTGGGTGAAGTAGAAATGAATTTCCTTAAGAACGAAAGCACAAATAAAACTACAATGGAAACTGGGCAAGGGAAATATTAGCCAGATCAGTAACAACTTTACATAAGATATATTATCGGACGTAATTATATTACGATTTTAGACCCTAAAATTGCAAAGTTGGTTCCATGATGATATATAATAAATACAATAAAAAGGCCTTCATTTATTTATTTCCGGCCTTTTTAATGATGATTTTGCGTATTTTTGTTTTAAATTTATTTAGACAGGGTAATTAAATCATTTATTAACTATTAACTAGTTATGGTTGAAACCATTGCAGATTAATTATTTTTTTATTGATCATCTGTCTATTAATCCCTAAAGTTCCTTTGCAGTTGTTTAATTATACGCAGGACTCATAAAATAAGTCTTAAAACCATCAATAGCACATTAAATACATTTAAATATTAACAAGGAATAAACAATTATTATTAAGGAATAATCAACAACTGCCCGGGCATCACCGTTAAGGTCTCCAGTTGATTGGCTGTTCTGATGGCTTCCACGGTGCGCCGCGGGTCCTCGCGTGGCCTTGTTTTTAAAGCGATCTGCCAAATAGTATCACCGGGACGAACAATGACCTCTTCCGGAACATTGTTGGCCCGTGTGGTTTGCGCTGCAATCAGCGAAAAAAGACCGATAATAATAAAACAAACGGATAAATTAATAAATAGGCGCCGCGGATTCCAGTGGTAGATCTTTTTAATATGATATTTCTTCAACAGAACCACCCCAACAAACGTATGTTCGTGTTCTGATCATAATATATCACGAACGTATGTTTGTGTCAAGAATAAATTCGAACATTTGTTTGCCTTCGAGGAACAACTATGATATAATAAATCTGCGACTAAAACAAGTATGAGGAGGCAGGGAAAATGGACGATCTTAGCCCGCGCCAACAGAAAATCCTCCGATTTATACAACAGGAGCTAATGCGCAAGGGTTATCCCCCGTCGGTGAGGGAGATAGGCGAAGCGGTTGGTTTGAGTTCAAGTTCAACGGTACATGCCCATTTGGAACGGTTGGAACAATTGGGCTACATCAGACGGGATCCGACTAAACCACGGGCGATTGAGGTCTTGACTGGTGACTCCCCTACTCTGCTCCCCCCTGTTACGGCCGTTCCTGTAGTTGGCCGTGTAACAGCCGGTGAGCCCATTTTGGCAGAGCAAAACATTGAAGAATATTTTCCCCTGCCTAAGGATTTCCTACGCTATGAAGATGTGTTTATCTTAAAAATTCGCGGTGAAAGCATGATCGAAGCTGGTATCTTTGACGGGGACTTGGTCCTGGTGAAACGGGACAACAACGCCAATAACGGTGACATTGTGGTAGCCTTGCTCGGGGATGAAGCAACAGTTAAACGCTTTTATAAAGAAAAAAACCGTTTCCGCTTACAACCTGAAAATTCCACCATGGAACCGATCTATACCGATGATTGCCTGGTACTGGGGAAAGTAATTGGTCTAATCCGCCGTTTTCACTAAGTCCTGTCCGGCCTTTATATTTTGGGAGGGTAAGAAGATGCATGAGGTCTATGAGTTTTTAAAAAAATGCGGGACATATTACCTGGCTACGGTAGAAGGCGATCAACCACGGGTCAGACCCTTCGGCACCGTTGATATATTCGAAGGTAAGCTTTATATTCAAACTGGCAAGGTAAAAAAGGTATCCAAGCAGCTCCAGGCAAATTCAAAAGCGGAGATTTGTGCTTATGCCGATGGAAAGTGGCTCAGAGTATCAGGTGAGCTGGTCAGGGATGACAGAATAGAGGCAAAAAGGCATTTGTTGGATAATTACCCGGAATTGAAGTCCATGTATTCACCAGAGGATGACAATACAGAAGTTCTCTACTTTAAGGATGCCACAGCCACCTTTTATTCATTCACCGAAGAGCCGCGGGTAGTTAAATTTTAGTTTTTCGTATAATAAGTAGCCATCGGGTATACTTTTTTCCGTTACGAAAACCCGATGGCTATTTTTTATTTATTGGGATTGCGTCCGTAATTTCAGAGAATCACCATTTCTTTTTATTGATACACTGCTATAATCAACTCAATTGGTAAGCTTCGTAATTAAACCGTGATTCCGATTGGTAGAATGCATTGAATTCATCATAGTTCTCGCGGGCGGAACGTAAATGACTGGGTTCTATACCAATTACGCGGAAGAACATCTCCAGGGCTTGTTCCCTTCCCTTCATTTCGGCGAAGACCTGGTCACCATCGGCTGCCTTCTGGATACTTTTATATGCAGAAAAAGCATAAGCGCACGCTTCTTCTATGTCCGTTTTTTCCATCAAATCAATCAATTTGATGTACTCACTGCGACGAGCTTCAGCGTGCGCTCTCCAATATTCGGGGCAAGAGGTTAGGTCACTGGCCAGAATATCCTGTTTTGCCAAGCCCTTAAACTTCTTGAGGGCCCTTAAGAGGTCTTCCCGCCCAATCGGTATCATGGCGCATTCCTCCCTTAATATATTGTTAACATAGTATTCAACTTTCTTTAAAAAATTCCTCCCTCCCTCCAGTTCTTTTTGATCCGGTGGATTAGTGTAAGTATGGCCCACGGCCTTCCGACAGATCGAAAATGTAGTAGCTTTGGTCATCGATATTCAAACGATAACACGAACAAGGCTTTCCGTCTTGTTGGAAGATCCCTACCAATTCAGCTTCCCCGGAAATTATTTTCTTACGGATCAACAAATCGCTTATATCAGCTTTCTCCTCCGGCCGTTTCGGAAAAGGGATAACTTTGCCTGTTTTCACCGGACTTTTTCTCCCCTTTGCCTTCGTTTAGGGTTATTCTGTCCTGAAAACAGATGGTTTAAACGGAGGAATTGTCACTTTCTTAAGGAAGTATCCTTCCTGTACCGGGAAAAAGAAAAACTCAATATTGATAAACAACCTAATAATTCCAATAAGTCGCTTTAATATTGAGTTTAAAAGCCATGGAGGGGTAAAGATTCCCTCCTCTTCTCTTTTTAACAGTTTATGCAAAGGACGAGTAAGTGCTAATGTGGTTTTATCTGCATTGTACCTTTCTTATAGAGTTTAAACCAAGCAATCCACCAAGCACTTTATCACGGGGAAACTCCCGGCCGTCAACCACAATTTGCATATGGACAAAATCGTCATTATCCTCTATATCAATTTCGATGTTGCGAATGTGGACACCCAATCCCCTGAGCGTCTCGCTGATTTTTCCAATCTCTTCACCGTTTTTGCGGACAGAGACTTCAATTATTGCCGATCTGGGAGAGATAAATTTCTTTTCCACATTTTCCAGGAGAATCAGGGTTAATACAGCCAATAAAGCGCTAAAAACAGCACCGGCCCAAAAACCCGCCCCTGTTGCCAAGCCTATTCCGGCCACCAGCCATAAACTAGCGGCGGTTGTCAGGCCGCGGATGGTCAGTCCTTCACGAATAATGGTTCCGGCGCCCAAAAAACCGATGCCGCTTACAACTTGGGCTGCCAAACGGCCTGGGTCATAGACCAGTTTTGTACCAGCAAAGCCATAAATAGAGATTAACATGATTAGACACGAGCCGATTGAGACCAGCGTATGAGTACGAAGACCGGCGGGTCGGCCCAAACGCTCTCTTTCCAAACCGATAAAACCGCCTAAAATTGCCGCTAGTACCAACCGGAAAACAAAAATAAACTCAGTCCTCACGTTTTACCTCCGAAATGCTTCTCATTTTATTTAAGCAAGATTTTGTCTGAGATGGAGCCTGCTTGTTATTTGCCGGGATGTCTCCATGATTAATTGCCGGTTATCGCGTAAAAGCGTGTAAATGGGTTCCAGGTTCTCTTCACCACAGATGTTTTTCAGCGATTCAATGCACGAATGACGGAGGTCTTTGTGTTCCACAAGAACAGTTAATAAGGGTTCAATTGCTGTTTCATCACCAAAGGAACCCAAAGCCATTACGGCTACAGCCCGTACATCTGGGGACTCATCATTCAACGCATTAATCAGGGATTGAATGGCCTCGTTCGTACGTAATTTTCGTAAAGCTTCCGCAGCTTCATACCGGACATCCGGGTCCTCATCCCTCAGGGCCATGATGAGGTTTTCCGTGGACTCAATGATATTCATTTCCCCCAACAACTTGCATGTCCGGCGCCGGATCCGGGCGCGGCGATCATTGAGCGATTGAATTAATGGCGGGATAACTTCATGCCGGGGAAATCTTTTGAGGGAACAAGCCGCGCTGAATGAAACATAATGATTATCGTCACCCAGGGCTTTGATCAGTGGAAGAATTGCCCGACTGTCCTTTATTTGTGCCAGCCCCTCCGTCGCCCAAACCCTAATTTGTTCATCCCAATCTTCCAGGGCTTGAATAAATATCTCCACACAGTTTGGTAAGCCAATCTTGCTTAAACCATAGATGGCGCTTCGTCTGACTACCCGGTCTCCCTCTTTCCACGCAGATATCAAAAGATCGATCATATCTTCTTGGACAGCCTTTAATATCGCCTGTTTTTCTTCAGACGGCAATTCTGCACTACGCAGATGCGATTCCAAGCGGTCAAGTTCCAGCAAGATCTTGTCAATTTTCTCCGGACAATCCATTAACCACATCTCCCTCCACAGGATATGATTGGTAATCAGCTTTCCGTTAAGTTAGTGGAGTTGCAATGCGGACAATGTGTTGCGTTCCAATCCACGGTATCATGGCATTTTAAGCATTCCTTTTTTACCTGTTTGTTGCAGAAGGGACAAAAGGCTAATATTGGATGAACTTTACGTTTGCAATGTGGACAAGGATAAAGCAGTCCCTTCGGGCGAATGGCCAGATACAACCCGAGGATGATAATGGCGACTGCAAGGGAAATTACCAGATTGAACATGGGGAAAATGACTAATGCCGGTGTAATTACCCAATTTGTCCAATGGAAATCTCTGCTTCTGGAGTCACGATACAAGTAAATCCCCAATGCTACAGCGATTATACAGCGAATTATTAGCTTTACGTAAAAAACCGCCATTTCTTAATCCTCCCTAAATGAAGAGAGCTCCTGTTCATTCCAGATAATCTGGGCCAATTCACGGCATTGTTCATTTGCGTCAAATACGTTCAAGAAAAGATAGGGTTCTACCGGGGGTTTAAGTTCACCGGCGGCAAATTTCCAGAAGCCGTTTTCGTCCTGGGAGGCAATGGCCCAAGTCTTTTCAGTTAATTCACCAGGCTCCAATGTCACATTGGCAAAAACGATGAACAGATGTGGATAGAATTTTTCTGCAGCTAAGAATGATATATCTTCTTGGGACAAGACCCAAATCTGCGGTGAAAATGGAGCAAAGTCCTTTTCAAGGCAGTTTTGCCAATTGGACAAAGCCTTTTCCTGTGTTTGGTGATTTTTAATCCGTTCATCCAAAGTACGACGTAAACCTTCAATATCCTTGGTCTCAAAGTATTGCCAAGCAGGATCGCCTTTAAACTGTTTGCCGTAACTTTCGTTGATAAAGCGTTCAATTGCTGAGATTTCTTGTAAAATCTGTGACCGTTTTTGCTCATACTGTTGATTGTATACCTTTTGCTCACCCGATGAATTATCGGCGGCATCTCCGGTATACTGGGCCAATTCTTGCGATTTTAGACTGGCTTGTTGCAGAAGTAAGCGGTATTCTTCTTGTAAATTCAAGTATTTCGGAGTCAAAATCCCCTTCATACCTTTGGCTGAGTTAACAAGTTTAGTTAGTTTTTCCTCAATTCTCTTTTGCTTCGCGATAATGGCCATTAATTCTTGGCGAATCCGTTTAACGGTCGGGGATTCCTCAACTTGGGCAAAGATAGTTTGGTTTTCGGCTTCGCTTTCCAGGCGCGCCAATTCGTCTTGGTAATCAAAGTATTCCCTGAAATATTTGTCAATGACATTCGATTGACTCCGCAGCATTCTAAGGCGGGTGGACTCGGACTCCCAAGCAAGGCGTGATTGCCGGTAACGGGCGGTCCAAAGTTCTTTAACAGAGTTTTCCGTTAAACCGTCCTTTTGTTCAGCAATGGTTCCGTTCTCCACCAGAACGACGCGGGCTTTGGTGCTTCCAGAGACAATATTCCAGTACTGCCGGGCAAGTGCAGCATTGGGAAGAATACATGCGATCCGCATCATGGTTGAATTGGGTAAGGTGGCCCAGTCAGGCGTCTCGGCCCATTCGCCAATGCGTTGCTGCATTGCTGTTCCGGCTGGCATGAGAATATCCAGGAACTTCGCGGTTTCATCTGACGTCGGTGAGCTGAGATAGTCGGAAATGGAAAGCCCGAAAACGGATTTTACCACATTGATCTCTTCCGGAAGATCTACCGGAGTATGTTTGATGATGTCAACCGGTGGTTCTTCCTGGGCCGGTTCAACATCGCGGAAGCTGCCATCCTGGGCAATATTGGTGGTAAATTCCTCTTGAAGGTTGGTAATAATCCGGAATTCTCCATCATCTTCGCCTTGAACCGGCAAAACGCCTTGATCATCTATGGCTTGAACAGTATCAACATCCTCACCTTCGGCAAATCCTGCCGGAGCAGTTTCCAGGCTGCCGGCAACTATATCCTCGCCAGTACTAGCTACAGATGCGTTTTCAGTACCAGAACCAAGGGTAACGGACTCGGAACTGGGTAGCCCACTTTCTTCAGCCTGTTTCTGTTTAGCGAGTTCAATCCAGGAATCAACTGCTGATTGTTTATCAACCGCCGCTTCTCCGGATGGTGTCGGACTTACTTGGGCAGTAGGCGTAGTTTCTGTAGCCATTGGGCTGATCCCTTCAGGAGTTTCTGACTCTTTCGTAACTTTATCGACAGGGGCCTCTTCCTTTTCTTTATCTTTGGCGATATCAAAAGCCCAGAAGTTTACATCAGCCTCGTCATCGGATTTGACTTCATCCTCAGCAGCGCTGGCGCCTGTCAGATCAATTTCCGGAGCAACGGTCTCAGTTTCACCGGCAGGAACGTTAAGCATATCACTGCTGCTGACAGTGAAGGTAATTTCATTCTCCGCAGGTTTCGATTTGATGATCATGTCGAGCCATGATTCGACAGAACCTTTTTTCGCCTTTGCCTCAACGCTCGGCTCTGAACTGTCGGTAGCAGCTGAATATGTGGCAGCTGGTTCTTTTTCCCCTTCTTCAAGGACGGGAGCGGCCGAAGACAGCTCTTCTGCGGAAACATTTTGTTCAGCAGAAACACCTTGGACGGCAGAGGTTTTTTTGGTCTTGGCCTGGAGAATTTGCTGGATAAACGAATCGACATCCATGGGCTTTTGGCTGATATCCGCTGAGCTTTCTTGCTCAACCGGAATATTTGTCTCCGCTAAACTTTCTGTTTTTTGCTCTTCCTCTTCGTCAATGATTAAGCTGATGTTCTCCGCAGCAATTTCTTCATATGGCTCGCCTTTGGCTTTTTCATCGACAATTTCCTGTTCGTTGAGGATGATTGTTTCTTCTTCATTGGCAGTATCTTCTTCAAGTGTAATGGGGATTGCCTCTGTTTCCTCCTCAATTACGGCTGCTTCCTCGGCAACAATTGTCTGTTCCTCCTGATGTTCCGTTTCGTTTTCCGGGGCTACCGGTAGATCAACGGATTGTGCATGGAGCAACAAGCTGAGCCAAGATTCAACATCCTGTTTGGACTCTTCCTCTTTGTCGACTTTGGACGAGTCCTTAACTTCAATTTCCACGGGGGTTTCCTTTGTTGTGGTTGCACTTTGCTCCTCTTGTACCTGGCTGGTCTCGTTCGCACTCGTTGAGGAACTGGCTTGGGTATGCAAAATACGACTGATCCAGGAATCAACAAGACCTTGCCTGTCTTCTTCGACTTGCGTCTCTTTTTTCAGTTGCTTCTCTTCTTCAAGGGGTTGCGGTTGTTCTTCCTTGGCTGGTTGCATCACAACAGGTTCAGCTTGTTTGGTGTCAATTTCAACTTCAGCTGCCAAAGGTTCTTCTGTTATGCTTACCACCGGTTCCACGACCGGTTCCCCTTCCGGAACAGCCTCATCTGTTTTTGCCTCCGGTTGCAACGATGCTGTTGAAGGAGGCGCAACAGGTTCCTCCGTAGTTTGAGCAGATGATAATTTCTCCGCATTCCAGCAAGGAGAGACAGATTTAATGGGAGGACGCTCCATATCATCAAGCAACAATGCATTTAAAAGTTTATAAGCGCCTTTTGTTGTTGGGAAGGGTAAGCCACGCTGCGGTGTGATCAGCTCCCAATCGGCATCAACCTTCACCCCAAAGCGAAAGGCCTGGGTTACATAGCTTTGGGTCGTGGGTATAACGTTCCTTACCTCGAAACCAAAGTCTCCTCTGTGCAAGGCCACAACTTCACCGCAGAGCACGACAGAACGGGTTGTGAGATAGATCTTGCCTTCTTCAATGAATGCCCATACCTGCCGTGATAGGAGTTCCAACAATCTTTCGGCCGGAGAATCATTCTCCATGCCAAAGGTTTCTGACAGTTCCTGCCACATTTCATCGGAAAATAAAAGAATAATTCGTTCATCAAATTGTAGATCCCGATCATCTGCAATGGTGCCCATCGGAGTCCCCCCTTGAATCGACCAGCGTACAAAGGTCGATTTTATAACGAATAATCAAGTTTTTTCCTTTGGTTTCTAGCTAATTCCACATCATTCTTCAAGATATATGTCTAAAACATTAGAAAATCCGGCCTTCAACCGCGGCAGGATTATTTTTGACAAAGAAAACCTCCATTCTCAGTTTGGGTTAAAACAGGAAAGTAAGGAAAGTTCTGATCATCTATGATAAAATACCACTCTAATAATTATTCATTGTTCGGCGTGAGATTCCTGCTCACGGTCAAAATTTTCCTGTTTTTTTCTCCATTTTTCTAACAAATGCAAAACAGCTATTTTTGTTTGCGCCAGAGTTAAGCCTCCTTGCAAATAGGCGCGGTATGGCGGAATAAACGGCGCATCCACGCTTAACTCACTGGTGGCGCCGGAGATAAAAGTGCCTGCCGCCATAATGACCGGATGATCATACCCGGGCATATGGGCAGCAATGGGTGTCACATGGCTGTCCACCGGTGAAGACTCTTGTAGGATTTGGCAAAATGTGGACAAACGTTCCGGCGTCAAAAACTCAATTCTTTGAATGGTATCTGTCCGTTTTTCCGTGGGTAAGGGAGAAACCTTAAAACCTTGTCGGCGAAAGATCTCCGCCCATAGGGTGACGGATTTCAGCATTTCGCCGACACGGGCAGGCGCTTCGAATAAACCTTGGAAAAAGGGGCGGGGGTTAGCAAGGGAAGCGCCGACCTCTAAACCAATACCAGGAGCGAAAAGGGCCGCGGCTACCATCTCCACAAACTCTGCTTTTCCTACCACATAACCGCCGGCCGGGGCCAATCCCCCGCCGGGATTCTTAATCAACGAGCCAGCGATTAGATCCGCCCCCACCTCTAACGGTTCTTTTTCTTCCACAAATTCACCGTAACAATTGTCAACGAAAATAACAGTGTTATCCTGAAGATATTTTCTTAAACCACGGAAAGTTTCTTCCAGAACCTTAATGGATAATGAAGGCCTGATGGCATAGCCGCAGGAGCGTTGGAAAGCAATCATACGGGTACGAGATGATATAGCACCTACAATTGCCTCAAGATCAATCCCTCCGTCATCTCGCAAAGGAATGACTTTGGTGGTTATGCCGTATTCACCTAGATGACCGACGGGTGGATCGGCATTAATGCCCAGAACAGATTGTAATGTATCATAGGGCAGGCCGCTACCAAAGATTAATTCATCACCCGGACGTAAAACCCCCCGCAAGCAGCAGGTAATGGCATGAGTACCCGAGGCGAACTGCTGACGCACCAGGGCGGCCTCCCCGCCAAAAACTTTGGCAAACAAACTTTCCAATGCTTCCCGCCCCGGATCATTATAACCGTAGCCTGTTGTTTGTTGAAAATGGTGGGCTCCGATACGTTGGCTTTGAAAGGCGGAAAGCACCTTTTCCTGGTTATAAAGAACAATCTCGTCAATATCCTGCCAAATAGGATAAAGTTCGGCTTCTGCAGCCTTTAACATCTGGATTCCTTTCCGAAATGAAGGTTCACTTAACACCTTCTTTATACTCCTTTCTCACGCTGGGGGAAACTGCCCAGAACCTTCTTCCAACCATCGGTTTTGCGCACGAACTGTTCGATCAGGCTTAGTGCTTCTTCGACCAAAGGATCGTTTTTATGCCCGGACAACTCAAAGAGCAAGACATAGTCTTGAGGCCGGACTTTATAAGGACGGGATTGCACAAAACTAAGGTCAATCCCGCGCTCAGCTAAGATTCCCGTGACCGCATGGAGTTGACCAGGTTGATTTACGCCAAAGCGGACGGCCAACAGCGTCCGGTCATTGCCGGTCGGTGGTGAATCAGCCAGGCTACAGAGGAGAAAACGCGTTTCGTTATGGGGATAATCCGCCAGGGAGTCATGGATTACTTTCAGCCCATACTCTTTGGCGGTCTTCGGTGAACAAACCGCGGCGCAATCTAAGCGTTCTTGCACCATCTTTACTGCTGCAGCCGTTGATTCCGTTGGCTGTTGCACCGCGTGGGGCAGCAGTTTCGCCAAATTATTCAGGCATTGACTTAAAGGTGATGGATGAGATAAAACCAAGCGGATATTGTCAATGGCGGCGGAAGGTGCGGCGGCTAGCACCAAGTGAACCGGCAAGTGCAGTTCATCACATACCTTCACTGAGTCATGGAAATCAATCAAAGCATCAAAAGTTGTGCCAATTATGCCGTCGACCATATTTTCCGCAGGCAGTACCGCATAATCCGCCTGAAATCTTTCCACTGCCCGTAAACACCCGGGGATTGTGGAAAATTCCAGGCTTAACGGCGTCTTCCGGCCTGAACGTTCATAAAAGCGTAGTGCCGCCTCTTCCGAAAAGGTTCCTTTTGGTCCTAAAGTGATTAAACGCAAAGCCTACCTCCCCTTCCCTCCGGTGAAGCAATGCAAAAAAAATCGGGGTGGCCATTCACTCCGACTTTGTCAGCTTTCCCCAGGAAGTTTAAGACTGCCCGAAAGTCAAATTTGCAAATTTATGAAAAGAAAAGACAGAGATAGGAAACTATTGGGAAAAGAGGCGGACAAACCGCCTCTTTAGCCTTCTTCTCCCCTGTTTTCCTTGGTATCTGTACCCAATTCCCGCAGCGGCCGGGCGGGAATGACAGTTGAAATCGCGTGCTTATAGATGAGTTGTTGTTTTCCGTCATTATCCAAGATAACCGTGAAATTATCAAATCCCCGTACCAACCCACGCAATTGAAAACCATTGACCAGGTAGACAGTGACCGGAATACTTTCTTTGCGGACTTGATTTAGGAAACCGTCCTGTAGATTGATGGCAGGTTTATTCATATCTATCTACCCTCCACCCCATTCTTTGATACGATTAATATGTTATTCGCCAAGGTATCTTGATTTACCTTCCAAAAAGGATAATATTTTCTGAACCGTTAAATCTTCTTCATTGTCTTTTAGTTCAAACCAGACCACTGGCTCACTGCGAAACCAGGTTAATTGGCGCTTGGCGTAATTGCGGGTGCGCCGTTTCAGCAATTCGACGGCATCCTCCAAGCTTACCGTTCCTTGGATTACAGGCACCAGTTCTTTATAACCCAAACCCTGCATTGAGGTGAGTTCTGGGCTATAGCCACGGTCCAGTAACATTTTAACCTCATCCAACAAACCGCGGCGGAGCATCTGCTCAACTCTCAGGTCAATGCGCTGGTAAAGCTCATTTCTGTCCCGGTTCAGCCCGATCATGACCGTACCGGAATTGATGGGTTGTTGGGCGTCTTCCAACCATGTTGAAAACGGCTTGCCTGACCCAATGAACACTTCCAGGGCTCGGATGATCCTTCGCCCGTCATTCACATGAATGCGCTGAGCTGCAGCCGGATCTACCCTGCGTAACTCATCGTGGAGTCGCTGATTGCCTTCCTGCTCCAACCTTTCCTGCAGTTCCTTCCGAAGCTGGGGATCGGCGGGTGGTGCAGGAATCCGGAATTGCCTGGTAACAGCACGGATATATAATCCTGTTCCGCCAGTAACCAGAGGAATCCTGTTCCTGGCGCGTACCGCCTTCTCCACGCTTTGGAAGCTTTTTTGATACTCCGCCACAGAAAACGGTTGGTCCGGGGTGACCAGGTCCAACAGGTGATGGGGTATTCCCCTTCTTTCTGCCGGGGTGGGTTTGGCGGTCCCGATATCCATGTATTTATAGATCTGCATCGAATCGGCGGATAAGATCTCCGCGCCCAAGGCCTCAGCCAACCGGATGGACAGTTCGGTCTTCCCGACTGCCGTCGGCCCGACAAGCACAGGCAAAAAATGCGTATCCAACCTTCTTCAGGACCTCCAAAAAAGCCGTTTAATCTCCTCACGGCTAATCTTGACTTGTGTTGGCCGCCCGTGGGGACAGGTATAAGGTTTGGTGCATGCGGCCAAGTCCTTCAACAAACCATGAATCTCCTGTTCGCTTAGGATATCCCCTGCTTTAACTGCATGCCGGCAGGCAATGGTGGCAATGATCTTGTCCAGGATCGGTTGTTCTTTTCCGGTGCCTCCCCGGGCCAAGTCAGCAAGGATCTGTTGGAAGAGATCGGGAGCATCGGTGTTAGGTACCGCTGTGGGGATCCCCCGTATAATTAGCGTTTCCGGGCCGAACCATTCTACCGCAAAACCGATACGGTTCAAAATAGCCATGGTCTCATTGGTCAAAGCCTCTTTTTGCTCAGGCGTCACCTCCACCACCACCGGCTCCAGGAGCAACTGGCCTTGGCCGGAGTTTTCCTCAAAACCTTTCATCAAACGTTCGAATAAAACACGCTCGTGGGCTGCGTGTTGGTCGGTGAGGCAAAGCCCGTCCCCGTCGGTCATAATGATGTAGGTCCGGTCGAAGAGCAGAACCGGCTCCCGCCTGCCGTTCTCAGCCTGCCCACCCCTGACCTGTGGGCTAAAGGGCTTTTCCGCTTCCACCGGCGGTGTCACAGTTGGCTTGATCCATTCAACGGTTGGCGCTGCTTCCTCCCGCACAAAAAGGTTGGACTCGGGTTTGGCAACAGAAGGCATGGGATATTTTACCGTATCCGCTGGAGGCGGAGTCGGGAATTTACGCGCCGGAACGGAAATTACCCCGGTTTGTTTGGTCATTCCTTGGGTTAGCGCCTCACGGGTCAGATGGAAAATGCCCCGGAAGACCTCGTTTTCATCTTTAAAGCGAACTTCGGTTTTGGCCGGATGGACATTGACATCCACGAATTCCGGTGCAAGTTTGATTTCAATAAAGAAGAAGGGAAAGCGGGCAATGGGCAGATAGGTGTGGAAGGCTTTTTCCACCGCAGCGCTGACCGTCCGGGAACGGATCCAACGGCCGTTGAGAATGATGATCTGGTTGTTCCGGTTGGACCGGGCAATCTCAGGCCGGCCGATATAACCGGCGATTTGCATTGCCCCCCATTCACCGGAAAGTGGGATCAGGTTTTTGATAATCCCGTTGCCGAAAACGGCGCCCACAGCATGTAAGGGATCACCGTCACCCGGCGCAAATAAAACTTCCATATCATGATGACGCAATTGAAAGGCAACATCCGGATTAGCCAGGGCCAAGCAGGAGACGGTATCCTTAATATGCCCGGTTTCCGTGGGAATGCTCTTCATGAATTTCAACCGCGCCGGGGTATTAAAATAAAGGTCGTTGACGGTGACGGCCGTTCCTTGGGGCAGGCCCGCTGGAGTCACCGATATTATATTGCCCCCGACAGCCTGGACAATCACACCTTCACCGGCCCCACGGGTGCAGGTTTTGAGCTCCAGACGGGATACAGCGGCAATGCTGGGGAGGGCTTCTCCACGGAAGCCCAAGGTTTGCAGGTTCAACAGATCCTGATCGTTCCGGATCTTGCTGGTGGCATGGCGCTCCAAAGCCAACACCGCATCATCCTTGTCCATGCCTTTGCCGTCATCAATCACTTGAATGAGATCTTTGCCGCCGTTCTCGATTTTTACGTGGATATGCATGGCTCCTGCGTCCAGAGAGTTTTCGATTAACTCTTTGACGACGGAAGATGGACGCTCGATTACTTCTCCGGCAGCAATCTTATTGATGGTGAGATCGTCCAATAGTTTAATATCGCCCAACCAACCTCACCTCGCTCTGGCTTTATCCAGCCGTCCTTTTAGATCAAAAAGATAATTCAAGGCATCCAGTGGAGTAAAACGGACTAAATCCAGTCCGGCAATTTCATCTTTAATGGGATCTGCTTCAAACAGAGGCAATTGCCGCGAACTCTCCTCAGCCAAGGCTGCCGCCTCAGGAGCTGCTGCCACCTCCAACTGTTCCAGCAATTCTTTTGCCCGGCGCAGCAAAGGTTGGGGCAAGCCAGCTAGCCGGGCTACTTCCACCCCATAACTGCGGTCAGTACTCCCAGGGAGCAGTTTATGCAGGAAGACGAAGGAATCTCCCTCTTCCTTGACCTCAACATGGAAATTCCGTACTCCCGGTAAAATCCCTTCTAAAGCTGATAATTGATGAAAATGCGTGGTAAACAAGGTTTTGGCCCCAACCACTTCGTGGAGGTATTCCACGGTGGACCAGGCAATGGCCAAGCCGTCTTGGGTGCTAGTCCCCCTCCCCACTTCATCCAGGAGCACCAGACTGCGCTCAGTGGCGGTATTGACAATATTCGCCAGTTCATTCATTTCCACCATAAAGGTGGATTGGCCAGTACCCAGATCATCCGATGCGCCCACCCGGGCGTAGATCCGGTCGACGACACCAATCTCCGCTGCTGTCGCCGGAACAAAGGAACCAATCTGCGCCAACAGGCAGATGAGCAGGACCGACCGGGTGATCGTCGACTTACCTGCCATATTGGGCCCAGTGATCAAAATAATCTTATGGGTCTGATTATCCAGTTCCACATCATTGGGGACATAACGCCCGGGGCCCAGGAGCTGTTCCACCACAGGGTGCCGTCCTTGCCGGATACTGATCCGCGCTTCCATGGTTACTTTCGGGGCCACATAATTATGACGAACGGCCAACTCGCCCAGGCCGGCCAAGACGTCTAACTTGGCCAGGATCAGTGCGTTTTGTTGCAAGGCAGCCATCTCATCCAATACCCGTTGGCGCAGGTCAAGGAAGATCTGGTATTCTAGAGCGGCGCTGCGTTCCTGGGCGCCCAGGATCTTCTCCTCATACTCTTTTAAGGTCGAATTGATGAAACGCTCACCGTTGGCCAAGGTCTGTTTGCGGATATAGTCTTCCGGGACCAAGGCCAGGTTGGCTTTGGTCACTTCGATATAATAACCGAAAACTTGATTATAACCAACCTTTAATGAACGGATGCCCGTCCGTTCCCGTTCGCTTTGCTCCAAAGCAGCCACCCATTTCCGGCCGTCCCGGGCAGCTGTTAACAATTCGTCCAGTTCAGGGTTGTAGCCAAAGCGGATAATTCCGCCTTCCTTTACCGTATGGGGCGGATCATCCACCAGAGCTTTGGCAAGCATGTCGTTTATTTCGGTTAATTCATTCAGACCATCGGCTAGGGCCTGCAGTTCCGGGCAACCGGAGTCGAGCAGCAGACTACGGATGGCCGGAATTTTGTTTAAGGTTTTGCCCACCGCCAACAGGTCCCGCGCGTTGGCTGAACCGCACGCCAACCTGGATAACAACCGCTGGAGATCATAGGTGCTGCGTAATTGCAAGCGAATCTGCTCCCGCAGGACCGGGTCGGCCACAAATTTAGCCACGGCAGACTGGCGTTCCATAATAGTCGCCGGATTCATCAACGGTTGCTCCAACCATTGACGGAGCAGCCGACCGCCGGCTGCTGTCACCGTCTGATCAATCACCCCGAGCAGGCTGCCTTTCGTGCCCCCGTCCCGGATGTTGCGGGTAAGTTCCATGTTGCGCCGGGTTGCTGTATCCATATAAACATAGTCCAAGGGGAAATAGGTGGAAAGCCGGGTCATGTGCTCCAAGGCCGAATGCTGCGTTTCCTGGAGGTAACCGAGGAGGGCACCGGCGGCGCAGACTGCGGCGGGCATGTTTTGACAGCCGAAACCGTCCAGGCTGATGGTGCGGAAGGCTTGACAAAGGCGGGCATTGGCCCGGTCGAAATGAAAGAGGGAAGGTGAGCGTCGCGTCAGCACAGTCTGAAAAGAACCCATATCCGCCTCTTCCCCTTCAGGCAACAAAAGCTCCCTGGGGCGCCACCGCTGCAGTTCGTCCAGGAATAACTGGCGGTTGGCCGCCGGGAACTGAGTGGCCCAAAATTCTCCGGTGGACAAATCCGCTACTGCCCACCCCAAATTACCCCCGGTCCGGTACAGGGCGGCAATGAAATTATTATCCTTCTCCTGCAGCATTTGGTCGTCCAGCAGGGTGCCGGGGGTAATGACCCGGACTACTTCCCGTTTGACCAAACCCTTGGCGGTTTTAGGGTCTTCCACTTGTTCACAGATGGCAACTTTATAGCCTTTATCGATCAGGCGCCCAATATAGCTGTTGGCAGCATGAAAAGGAATGCCGCACATGGGTATTCTTTGGTCTTTGCCGGCTTCCCGGGATGTAAGAACAATCTCCAGTTCTCTGGAGGCCACTTCGGCATCTTCCAAGAACATCTCATAGAAGTCGCCTAACCGGAAGAGCAAAATCGTATCCTGAAATTCTTTTTTAATCTCAAGATACTGTTGAAGCATGGGAGTGGGTTTAGCCATAACGGGCACCTCGCACCATTATTTTCCCGCAATACTTCGGCGATTAACTCTTGAAATCCTTTTCGACCACTTCTCCGGTCAAGGTCCATGTTTTGGCTTCCACAATGCGCAAAGAAAGCTCTTGACCGGGTTTGACGGTCATTGTTGCGGGCAGTTCAAAATGCACCAATTTGTTACTCCCGGTCCTGCCCTGGTAAATTGCTGCTGATTTCTCGCTGGGTCCTTCCACCAGTATTTCCTGGATGGAGCCCAACAGCTGCTTATTGGCCTCATATGCAAAGGCATTCACCACTTCGTTTAGGCGGTAAAGCCGGTCTTTCTTCTCCTCCTCCGGCACATGGTCCGGGTAACTAGCGGCTGCAGTGCCGATCCTGGGTGAGTAGATAAAGGTAAAGGCCCCATCATAGCCCACCTCCCGGACCAGGCTGACCGTATCCAGAAAATCCTCCTCAGTTTCCCCGGGGAAGCCCACGATGATATCCGTGGTCAAAGCAATATCCGGTATCGCCTCCCGGAGGGACCGGACTAAATTAAGATAGTCCTCCCGGGTGTATTTCCTGTTCATCTTTTGCAGGATCCGGGTGCTGCCCGATTGCACCGGCAAGTGCAGGTGCTCACAGACCTTCTCCAGATTCTTCATGGCTTGAATTAGGCTTGGCGACAGGTCTTTAGGGTGGGAGGTCGTAAAACGAATCCGTTTGATGCCGGGGACCTCATTAACCATGGCCAACAGGCGGGAAAAATCAATGTCGGCTTCCAGGTCCTTACCGTAGGAGTTGACATTTTGTCCCAGTAGAGTGATTTCGCTGACCCCGGCATCGGCCAAGTTCCGGATCTCCCGGAGAATATCCTCCGGTTTCCGACTGCGCTCCCGCCCCCTGACATGGGGGACAATGCAATAGGAGCAAAAGTTATTGCACCCGTACATAATAGTGACCAGGGCATGATGGCTTTCAGGCCGTAGGATGGGCAGGTCTTCGGGAATACCTTCTTTGTTTTCGTCCCAAACTTCAAAGACCCGTTGACCTTGCATCACCATACTCAGCAAAACCGGTAAGCGGTGAATATTATGGGTGCCAATGACCAGATCCACATAGGGATATTCGTTCTCAAGTTTTTCCCGTTCAGAAGCTTGTTGGACCATGCAGCCGCAGACACCAAGGATTAAACCGGGATTGGCCTCTTTGAGCGGTTTCAGATTGCCCAGGTGCCCATAGAGGCGGTTCTCGGCGTTCCCCCGGACGCAACAGGTGTTCAAAAGGATAATACTCGCCTCTTCCGGGGCATTGGCCTGGGCATAGCCCAGCTCCTCCAGCATTCCTGCCAAGACCTGCGAGTCATGGTCGTTCATCTGACAACCGAAGGTTTGAATATAATAAAGTTTACGATGCATCTTGGTGCACTCCCCTATTCTTCAGCAAACAAAGCATGGGCAAATTCTTCCGGATCAAAGGGACGCAGGTCGTCGGCAGTTTCACCCACGCCAATCCAGACAATAGGCAGTTGCAATTGGTCGGCGATGGCCAAAACAATGCCGCCCTTTGCCGTACCGTCCAGCTTGGTCAGGATGATCCCGTCAATCCCCGTTACTTCCTGGAAGGATTTGGCCTGGGCAATGGCATTTTGGCCGGTGGTAGCATCCAAAACCAGGAAAACCCGGAGGATGCGGTCGCCTTTATTCTGTTCAATTACCCGGCGAATCTTACCAAGCTCGGAGAGGAGATTCTGTTTGGTATGCAAGCGGCCGGCAGTGTCTACAATTACGACAGGGATGCGTTGGGCATTGGCGGAGGCTAGCCCGTCAAAGACCACAGCCGCCGGATCACCCCCCTCCCGGTGGGCGACAATGGGTAAATGCAAGCGTTCCGCCCAGACGGATAATTGTTCGGAGGCGGCAGCCCGGAAGGTATCGCCGGCCACCAGGAGTACCTGGGCGCCGGCAGCCCGATACTGGGCGGCCAGTTTGGCGATGGAGGTGGTCTTCCCGACCCCGTTCACTCCCACCACCATAATGACTTGGGGTGTTGTCGCGTCCACCGGCTCTGCCGGATGTTTAAGCATTCCGGCGACGGCTTCCAGTAACAAACGGCGGATCTCCTGCGGCTCTGAGATACGTTCCTTTTGCACCCGGCTTTTCAGGTCATCCAATAGACGTCCGGTTGTGGCCATTCCCACATCGGCGCAGACCAGGATCTCTTCCAACTCATCGAATAACGCTTGATCGATCTTGCCATGCCTGGAGAGGAGATCCTCCAAAGGCCCGAGGATGCGTTGCCTGGTTTTAGCAAGACCGGTAAAAATTCGTTCAAAAAGCTTCGGCATGATTAAACCTCCGTTCCACTTCACCAACTCAGCCCACTTTACGCTGTAAATCAATGGAAATCAGCTTCGAGACGCCCAACTCTTCCATGGTCACTCCATATAAGGCATTGGCCATCTCCATGGTTCCACGCCTGTGGGTGATGACGATAAACTGAAGATCCTGGCTAAATTTGGCCAAAAGCTCGGCAAAACGGGTGACATTAACATCATCCAAAGTGGCGTCAATCTCATCCAAGATACAAAACGGCGAGGGTTTCACCTTGAGAATGGCAAAGAGCAATGCAATGGCGGTCATCGCCCGTTCGCCGCCGGAGAGCAGGGACAGGCTTTGCAGCCGCTTGCCCGGCGGTTGGGCCAAGATCTCAATGCCGGTTTCCAACGGATCATCCGGGTCCATCAGGAACAGATCCGCCTTGCCGCCTTCGAACAAGTCGGTAAAGATATCAATAAATGTCTGGCGTATCTGTGTAAATGTCTCCAGGAACCGTTGTCTGGTGGTCCGTTCAATCTCGGCTATGACCCGTTCCAGCGTTTCCTTGGCATTTTTCAGGTCAGTAAATTGATGTTGCAAAAAGTCGCTCCGCTCTTTCAGGCGCTGGTATTCCTCTACTGCGCCCACATTAACAGGGCCCAATGCCCGAATATTCCTGCGTAAAGTTTCAATGTGTTCCCTGGGCTTCGGTGGCGCCACCCAATTGTGCTGCAGAAAACTGGTCCAGTCGGCGCCGTATGACTCTGTCATGTGTTGGCTCAAGCTATCATAGGCCATGCGATTTTTGTTGATCTGAAGCTCCAATCGGTGGACTTGTCCTTGCAAGGAGTTTTGTGTTTGGCGCAGGGTCCGTAGTTGATCTTCTTCTGTCGCCACTTCCATCCTTAGTTTATCCCGTTTGTTCCGTATTTCGGCCAGATTGGCGCTAATGCTCGCCTCTTCCACATCCAGGCTAGTCAGTTTTGCTTTGGCCTCTTCAAGTTCCGACCGGAGCCGCAAGATTTCTTCCTCTATCCTTTGCAGCTCACTATGGTACCCTGTGTATTCATTCATTAATTCGCGGCGCTGCTTTTCCAGCTCTTGCAGGAGATCCTGTTTACCTGCCTCTTCCTGTTCTAAACGGACCTTTTCCGCCCGGAGTTCCGCCAGTCGATTTTGGCTTTCTTCCCGCAGTTTTTGGGCCAGCAGAACCTTTTCTTCCCAGGTTTTTTGCAGCGCCTGTTCAGCCGCAAGGGCCTCCTCGGCTGCGGCTATTTTTTCCTGCAGGCCCAGACCGGAACGATCCCCCTCTTGGATCTCCTTATTTAAGCTATCCAAGCGCGCTTCCACCGCTGCCTTCTCCCCTTGGACCTGCCCAAGGCGTTCCGCGAGCCGCTCCAGATCCTTCTGCAAACCGCTGCGTTCCAATCCGGCCTGATGGAGACTTTGGGTGAGCTTTTCCAGTTCAGCCCGGTGATCGGCCAAGCGTTTTCCCAACTCTTCTTTGGTCTTATTACAGGCGGCAACTTTCCCTTGGATCGCTGCGCGTTCAACCGATAACTCTTCGATCTCCCGTTTCCTGCTCAAAATCCCTGTTTGCCGCCGGTCAAGGCTACCGCCGGTGATGGCGCCGCCCGGCGCGATGATCTCACCGTCCACCGTCACAATGCGGAAACGTTTACCTAGGGCTCTGGTCAAGGCCACAGCAGTCTTTAGGTCCGGTGCGATTAAGGTATTACCCAAAAGGTAGGCCATGATTTTTTTGTATTCATCCTTGAACACCAGGGCATCCAAGGCTGTTTGGCTTTGATGGGCGGTTAAGATCTTATGGTCAACTACAGGGGCTTCCCCGCTTACTAGATTCAACGGTAAAAAAGTGGCCCTGCCCAGGTTGTGTTTCTTAAGATAAGCAATGGCCTGCTCCGCCCCGCTGTCTGTGGCAATGACAATATTCTGCAGCGCCGAACCCAAGGCAACTTCGACAGCAGTTTCAAAACCTTTCTTTACTTGAATGAGCTCGGCAACGACACCATGGATCTCCCGGTGAAAAACCTCCTGTTTCGTTCCAGTCAGCACCGCCTTGACGCCATGGAAGTACCCTTGATAACTTTTCTCCCATTCCTCCAAGAGATTCAAACGGGCGGCCAAACGTTCGGCGGCATGCTGGGTTTGACGTAGTTCCTCTTCGGCTTCGGCCAATAAACGCTGACTGTCGGCGATAACCTGTTCCGTTCCGGTTTTTTTCTGTTTCAGCCGGTTTTCTTCTTCAATCTTTTCAGCATTGGCCTGTTCCAGAGCTTCTATTTCCGCTTGCAACCGGAGGATATTTTCCTCCAAAACCTGTTTGCGCTCAGCCTGTTCATTAATCTGCCGTTCCAAAAACTCCCTCTGTAGGGATGATCCTTGTGATTGGTTCTTTAATTCATTTAGTTGGTTATGTAAGTTAAAGACCCGTCCGTGGGCAGCTTCCAGTTCCCCATTGGCTGCGTTCAATTCTCCCGTTTGGGCCTGCAAAGTCTCTTCCGCCCGGTGGAATTCCGCCGTAACCTCCTGTATTTTTTGCCTTAAGGTAGCTAACTCAGCCAAGCGAGCATTCAGCTCATCGGCCACAGCCCGTTCCCTGTCTTGGCTGCGTTGAATCGCCTCATTGACCTCAGTGGTCCTGTTTTCCTGGCTGCGGATCTTTTGGAGGATGACCTCGTTCTCCCCGGCCAACCGCCCTTTTTCTCCGGTAAGATTCAACAAGTTTTCTTGCAGTTGCGCGATGGTTTCTTCCAGTTGCGTTAAGGACAAACGCAACTCCTCCACCTTTGCCTCTTCCGCCAGTTCCCGGCGTTTTTCATCTTCCAGTTTACTTGCGGCGTCCGCCAAGGTTGCAGCCAACTGGTTGTATTCCGCCTCGAGCTTGTTGAGCTCTTCCTGGGTATAGTTGACCTCGATATTCCGGAGTTCATCCTGTAGTGCCAGGTACTCCTTGGCCACCTCCGCCTGTTCCCGCAAGGGACCGATCTGCCCGGAAAGCTCTTGGATAATATCTTCCACCCGCAACAAGTGGTTTTCAGTCTCAGCCAGCTTCTTCATAGCCAGCATTTTTTTGTTCTTGTATTTAACAATTCCGGCGGCTTCTTCAAAGATGGACCGGCGGTCTTCGGCCTTCGCCGACAGAATTGCATCGATCTTGCCTTGACCGATTACCGAATAGGCTTCTTTGCCCAAACCCGTATCAAACAGCAATTCATGGATGTCACGTAACCTGACACTGGAACGGTTAATCAAGTATTCACACTCGCCGGACCGGTAGAGCCGCCGGGTAATGGCAACTTCATGATAGTCCAAAGGCAGAGCGCCGTCGGAATTATCCAAGACAATGGTTACCTCTGCCATGCCTAAGGGTTTGCGGGTCTCGCTGCCGACAAAGATGACATCGTCCATTTTCAGTCCGCGTAGGCTTTTGACGCTTTGCTCGCCCAGTACCCAACGCAGGGCATCGGAGATATTACTTTTCCCGCTGCCGTTAGGACCGACGATGGCCGTTACGCCCGGTGGCAAATGGAGATCGATCCGGTCGGCAAAGGATTTGAAGCCATGCATCTCCAACCGTTTGAGATACATTGCAATCCTCCTTGTTATCCAGTGATGGAACATGCTCGTTCATAACTCAAATATTTTACCATATTTCCGTTAAAAAAAATACCCGCAAGTCAAGCGGGTATTTCATCCAAAGTGTTGCAAAGGGATGGCCAGATCCGTCCTTTTACGGGTTTTCAGCGGAATGCCGGCGCTCAGCAGCGAACCGTACTTTTTTACAATGCGGCCCAGTTTTTGCCGGACCCTGGTACGCGCATTATCCACCACTTTGGCGTTTAAACGCAGGATTTTTTGTATATCTGAACTTGTCATCCCTTGCAAATAGAGTTGGATGACGGCCATCTCCACCGGAGACAAATAAGCCTCCAAAACTTGTTTTATGCGCCGGTTGATCCAGGATTCCTCCACAATGTCCTGGGGATTGGCGTTGGGTTGTTCTAATGTATCCAAAATGCTGCGGGAGTCATCGTTTTGGTTCATGGATGAATGCAGGGACAGGGCCGAGGAATGAATCCTGTATTTCTTGCTTTGCCAGAGTTTTAAGGTATTATATATCCGACGTAGAATGCAAATGTAAGCAAAAGTACTGAACTTTACCGGATAGTTCTCGGGTTTATACTCGCGAATCGCCTTTAACAGCCCGATTAGGCCTTCCTGGATCAGATCTTCGGCTTCCGTGGGGTAATGGGTTTGCATTCGCACAATATGTTTTACCATGGGAATATACTTCCGGATCAATGTTTCTTGCGCCCTGACATCAAAATCATTACGGATCTTCCGGATCAATTGCAGATCCGTTTCTTGGTTTTTTCCGCCCATTATCCCACCCCCCCAAAGCTTACTTCATTTGTATGGCTGGGTTGTCCCGAATATGCCTTGTCTTTTTTACGATAATACTAATAAAGCCGGAATAAAATAAAAAAACCTTCAATCAGAAGATGATGAAGGTTTTAAACCATATTTCGGCATAAAAAAACCGCCACCTGGCGGTTAACGCGGTTGAACGATGAATTTGATAGCTGTCCTTTCCTCCCCATCGATGGTTACTTCAGAGAAGGCCGGAATACAAACCAGATTAATTCCGTTTGGCGCCACAAAACCACGGGTGATGGCGATTGCTTTTATTGCTTGGTTGACTGCACCTGCGCCAACGGCTTGAAGTTCTGCGCTGCCTTTTTCACGAACAACGGCAGCTAACGCCCCTGCCACAGATTTTGGGTTCGAGTTAGCGGAAACTTTTAGAATCTCCAATTGCGTCAAACCTCCCCTTTGTATAGATCTGCATTGTTCTTTTTTGTTCATTTTGTGAACAGTTTAAAACCTTCCACACCGACTAGGAAAATCCTTCTTTATTATATATCTTGCATTCCTTGAAGATTCTTTAATGCGAAATTAGCGGCGTTTTGTTCAGCCTCTTTTTTGCTGTGACCGGTTCCCGTCCCCATGCTTTGCCCGTCGATGAAAACTTCCACCGTAAACCGGCGCAGGTGATCTGGGCCTTCTATTTTGATTAAACGATACTCCGGTTTTTTCCCCGACTTTTGTGTCAATTCCTGGAGGGTGGTTTTGGCGTCGATGGGCCGTCCTTCGGCAAGAAAGCGGTTGATGCTCCCCTCCCAGAGGCTAAGGATGAAGCGGGCACATGCCTCCAGGCCATATTCCAGATAGATGGCACCGATTAAAGCCTCGACCGCATCGGCTAAGATCGAAGGACGATTTTGCCCGCCGGTTTTTCGCTCACCGGAGCCAAGACGCAGGTAAGCGCCGAGGTTGAGTTTCTTGGCGATCCCGAGCAGGAAATCTTCGTTGACTAGTGTGGCCCGGAGCTTACTCAATTCACCCTCGGTCCGGTTGGCGCATTTATGATACAAATAGTCGCTTAAAACCAGGGAGAGAACGGAATCGCCCAAAAATTCCAACCTTTCGTTGCTGGGGCAAGCATGATCATTGGCATAAGAACGGTGGGTCAGTGCTTGAAGCAGCAAAGTATCGTTCCGGTCAAAGAAACCGAGCTGCGCAATTAACGGCCCTACCTGTTCCGCTGCTGCCTTTGTCGTCACACGGTTTCACTCCCTGTCATCGAAGCGTCCAAACAGGAGGCAAGCGTTGTGCCCACCAAAGCCCAAGGAGTTGGAGAGGGCATATTTGACCGCATGTTTCCGTGCTTGGTTGGGAACATAGTCCAGGTCACAGTCGGGGTCGGGATACTCGTAATTTATTGTCGGCGGTAAAATGCCCTCTTTAAGCGCCAAAATGGTCGCCACTGCTTCAATGGCACCGGCGGCGCCCAACAAGTGACCGGTCATGGATTTGGTGGAACTAATGGCTACTTTTGCGGCATGTTCGCCCAAGGCCTTTTTGATGGCCAAGGTCTCCAACTTGTCGTTTTGGTCCGTGGAAGTACCATGGGCATTGATATACCCGATCTCTTCAGTCTTCACGCCCCCGTCGGCCATGGCCATGCGCATGGCGGCGGCACCGCCCAGGGCTTCCGGATGCGGGGCGGTAATATGGTAAGCATCTCCAGAAGCACCGTAACCCAGGATCTCACCATAGATCTTCGCTCCCCGAGCCCGGGCAAAAGAGAGCTCCTCCAAGATCAAAATACCGCTGCCTTCACCCATGACAAAACCGTCCCGCTCCTTGTCAAAGGGGCGGCTGGCTTTTTCTGGCTCCTCATTGCGCTTGGAAAGGGCCCCGGCATTGGAGAACCCGGCAAAGGCCAACGGGGTAATGGCAGATTCGGCACCACCGGCGATCATACAATCGGCCTGCCCCCGTTGAATGATCTTAAAGGCTTCGCCAATGGCATGAGTACCCGACGCGCAGGCGGTAACCGCCGACCAGTTGGGTCCGCGTGCCCCTGTCATAATGGAAACTTGGCCGGCCGCCATGTTGGGAATCATCATCGGGATAAAGAAGGGACTGACCCGGTCTGGGCCCTTTTCCATGATAACCCGGCATTGTTCCTCAAAGGTTCGCATTCCGCCAACACCGGAACCGATAATGACACCGACACTTTCCGCAATGGAGTCATCTATGGCCAGACCGGCGTCCTTTACTGCCAGCATGGCCGCCACAGCTGCAAACTGCACAAAACGGTCCATCCGCCGGATCTCTTTTTTGTTGAGATAGTCGTCCGCCGGAAATTCCTTGACTTCTGCAGCAATACGGGTGGCAAAGCCGTCGGTGGGGAACGCCGTAACCGGGCCAACACCTGACTTGCCATTAATTAAGGCTGACCAAAACTCCTGGACATCACTCCCAAGCGGGGTCACAACACCCATACCTGTGACGACAACACGTCTTGACATATTTTCACCTCAATTATGCTGACGGAATTTTCCCTTTTGCTTTCCGTATTTCGATCGTTATTTAAATCATTCCCCACCCGGAACCAGGTGGGGTAATGAAAATATTTTTCATTTTAAGAAAGTCCCGGGAAGACCGGGACTTTCTGTGAATGTTTATTGGACATTCTCCTTAATGTAGTTGACGGCATCCCCAACGGTCTTAATTTTTTCTGCGTCTTCATCGGGAATTTCCATGTCAAACTCCTCTTCGAGAGCCATCACCAGTTCCACGATGTCCAGGGAATCAGCTCCCAAATCATCAACGAAAGAGGCCTGTTCGGTGACTTCCTCTTCATCAACACCAAGTTGTTCCACAACGATATCTTTGACTTTAGCGAAAATATCCATCACTTCACCTCCTTCCAAAGCTCCGCTTACCAGGTTTATGTAAATGGTAACCGAAACCTTACATCACCATGCCACCATCGACCTGTAACACCTGGCCGGTAATATATTGGGCATCATCGGAGGCTAAAAATACAACTGCCTTTGCCACATGCTCGGGTTCACCCAGAACACCGAGGGGAATTGCCTTCAAAAGCGCTGCTTTTGTTTCCTCCGGCAGCACTTCGGTCATCTTGGACCGGATAAATCCGGGAGCAATGGCATTGGCCCGGATCCCCCGGCTACCGAATTCTTTCGCCACCGATTTTGTCAGGGCTATCACACCGGCCTTGGAGGCCGCATAGTTGGCTTGCCCGGTGTTCCCCATTAAGCCGATAACGGAAGCGATGTTAACGATACTGCCGGATTTTTGCTTCAGGAAGGCTTTGGCAGCTGCCTTGGTCATATTAAAGGTGCCTTTAAGGTTGACAGCGATAACAGCATCCCATTCCTCTTCCGACATGCGCAGGAGAAGGTTATCCCTGGTTATTCCGGCGTTATTGACGAGAATATCGATCTTGCCGTAAAGGCTAAGGGCCTCTTGAATGATTCTGCCGGCATCTTCAAAAGAAGCCACATTACCGGTGAGCGCTACCGCGTCCCGGCCTTGTTCCCTCAGTTCGGCAGCAGTTGTCTCCACTTCCGGCAGCATGTCGGTCAGGACAACCCGCGCTCCTTCTTCTGCCAAAGCATAGGCAATGGCGCGACCAATTCCCCGGGCAGCGCCCGTCACCACGGCTACCTTTTGGGCTAATCTCATATTACTAGACCTCCTCTGAAATTGCAAGCAATTTTTTGGCATCTTCCCCACTGGCTACTTGGGCAATGACTGCACCGGTAAGGGTTTTCTTGACCAGTCCGGAGAGGACCTTGCCCGGACCAACCTCGACAAATAGACGCACCCCGTCCTGCTCCATCCGGCGTAATGACTCCTCCCACCGAACCGGGGAGGTCAAATGACGGACCAAGAGTTCGGGTATATCCGCCGGATCGCCTATGGGGGCGGCAGTCAGGTTGGCGATAACCTCGGTTTGCGGCTTATTAAATGTTACTTGTCGGAGAACCCCTTGAAAAGCTTCAGCCGCCTCTTGCATCATGAAAGAATGAAAAGCTCCGCTCACGGCCAAGGGGACAAAGCGGCCTTTTCTGGCAACAACCTCTTGCCCGATAAGCTCCAGTCGGCTTTTCTCACCGGATATAACGATCTGGGCCGGGGAGTTCAGGTTGGCAATAACCACCTTTCCTTCCCCTAATTTATCCAGGAGTTCTTCCAATATTGCACGTTCCAACATTAAAACTGCAGCCATGCCGCCATTTGTTTTTCGCCCGGCTTCAGCCATGAGCCGGCCCCTCTCCCGTACCAGCTTGAGTCCGTCGGAAAAGGATAAAGCACCAGAGGCCACTAACGCCGAGTATTCACCAAGACTGTGCCCGGCCATGACAGCGGGGGTAATACCCGTCTGTACAAGTTCCAGATAAGCTGCATAGCTCACCGTTAATAAAGCCGGCTGGGCGTATTCCGTTAGGCGCAGTTGTTCCTCGGGACCTTCAAAACAAAGCTTTTGAAGGGAAAAACCTAAAATTTCATCGGCCTGTGCAAAGATCTCCCGGGCCGTTTCCGAATGTTCCCACAGGTCCTTTCCCATGCCCACGACCTGGCTTCCTTGCCCGGGAAACAGAAAAGCCGTTTTCATCAATGTGTTTCCCCCTTGCCATGTAGTATTTCAGGCATTTCTGGTAATCGAGCATACCCACCCAAGGGACAAAGGAATAATTTTTACTGTTCTTCCCGCTCTTTTGCAGTGGGGCCGGTCAAAAGTTGCGGGATAGAGGCTACAACACCCTCGGCCACCGCCTGCTTCGCACTGCGAATGGCATTACGGATAGCCTTGGCATTGGATCGGCCGTGACTGATGATGCTAATCCCGTCGATCCCCAGGAGAATTGCCCCGCCGTACTCCGAATAGTCCAACTTGGCGCTGAGCTTACGCAGCCCCGGTTGGAGAATGGCGGCTGCCAACTTGGTCAACGGTGTTGCTAAAAAGACATCCTTAATCTGTACAAACAAGGAGGTTGCTAAACCTTCCATAAACTTTAGGACGGTATTACCAACAAAACCGTCGCAGACAATGACATCGACATCCCCAGCGGGAATATCCTTCCCCTCAATGTTCCCGACAAAATTGATGGGGGCATTCTTCAGTAATTGGTGGGTCGCGACGGTCAATTTGTTGCCCTTGGTTTCTTCTTCCCCGATACTAAGGAGGGCCACCCGGGGGAACTTTTTGCCCAAAACCTTTTCCGCATAGATACTGCCCATGGCAGCAAACTGCGCCAGGTTCTCCGGATCGCAGTCGGCATTGGCCCCGGCATCCAACAGGACGGAAGCGCCTTTCATTGTCGGTAAAGGAATGGCAATCGCCGGGCGTTCGATACCTTTGATCCGGCCCAGAACGAAGAGGGATGAGGCCATGGCCGCCCCGGTGTTGCCTGCGGATATGACCGCTTGTGCACGCCCCTCTTTAACCAGCCTGTTGGCTACAACCACAGAGGCATTTTTCTTCTTGCGTACTGCGGTAACCGGGTGTTCATCCATTTCAATGGTATCATCGGCTGCTTCAACAAAGATCCGTTCTTTTGGGTATGTGTACTTTGCTAACTCCTGTTTTATGCGGTCCACCGGTCCAGCTAAGATCACCGACACATCGGGAAAATCACATACCGCTTGGACAGTTCCGGCGACAATTTCCTGGGGGGCATAGTCACCACCCATGGCATCTACTGCAATAATCAAAATGGTATCCCCCTCACTGCCAGACTCATTTTAAGTATAAGGATTCCATTTAAAATGTCAAGGGAATAATTGGAACAGGCGGGCACCATTTAAAAAAGAAAAGGTCATCTCTGACCTTTTTCTTCCCAGGATTACTCGGCTTTTTCAATCACAGGGTTCCCCTTGTAGTACCCACAGTTACCGCAGACATGATGGGGCAGCTTCGGTTCATGACATTGAGGGCAACTGTTTAAAGTAACAGCATCCAGTTTTAAATTGGCACGACGCATATCACGCCGAGCGCGTGAGGTTTTAGTTTTAGGATTAGCCATTTTGTCCACCTCCTTTGGGTTCCAGCAGTTGGCTGAGTTTACTTAAGCGGGGATCCGGCGGCGCTTTACAAGCACACGTCTCCTCGTTGAGGTTTACACCACAATGGGGGCATAATCCGGCACATTCCGTTGAACACAAGTGTTTCATTGGAAGTTCCAGGATGATTTGTTCCAAGATCACTTCCTTCAAGTCGATCTGGTCATTTTCCAAAAGCCGGCATTCATCATCATTTCCTTGTTCGCCTTGATAAACAGGAACGAAACATTCGGAGAATGTGACGGCCATTTCTTTTTCCAACGGCAGCAAGCAGCGGTCGCACCAGGCCATATAGGACCCCTGGGCCTTGCCGGTCAAAAGATAGCCAGCCTCGGCGTGCACGACCTTAGCATGTACACGCCAAGGGGCAAGAAGACGGATGCCCGCCTCCCGGTCTTCCCAGGCCAGATCCAGTTCCACATCCCGGACCAGACTTAGGCCCTTGCCTTCCTTAATCGGGGTAATATCAATCTTCAAGGCATTCACTCCTGTATTATAGCTGGTTAGCCAATGGTTGTCAACGTTTGGATACTGCTTTGATTAGCTTTTTATCGGATAGTATTCCCGGTGGCCTGGCCATCGTTTCCCTGTTTTACCCGGTTTTTATCCGGAAAGAACGGGATTAACTAAGCATGCTGATTTTCCCTGGCAAACAGCGTCAAGCTTTGGAAACAATATATCCGGAGGTGAGAACATGAAGCTTAAGCACGCTTCTGTCGATCAATTACGCCCAATTCCTTCCCCTGGTAGTTCCGTTGTCTTACGGCTATCGCCCGAAAGTATCGGGCGGATCGGCGGTGAGATGGCCAAGCGCATGCTTTGGGCTGCCCAGAGTTATTTGGAAGAAATAACTATAGCCGGAGTGAAAAAAGCTTTTTATCAGGAAATGTTAAAGGACTACCCAGCAGGGGCCTGGGTGACAGCAAATAAACTAAGACGCCATAAGGCAAATATTCCCAGCCCTCAACAGCCTAACGCCGCTGAAGTTCACGCCAGCCAATATCCCGGCGAAAGTGGGCTCCACTAAACTTGATGGTCTCAATACGCCGGTAGGCCTGATCCAGAGCATCGGCCAACGTTTTACCCAAACCCACCACATTCAAGACCCGGCCGCCATTGGTGACCCATGTCCCGTCCACCAGCCGTGTTCCGGCGTGAAAAATCACGGTTTCATCGCCTTCTAAAGTATCCAAGCCTGTAATGGGCAATCCGCTGGAATAATCGCCAGGATAACCGCCGGAGGCCATTACCACGCAGGCCGCCGCCCCCTCCCGCCATTTCAGTTCAGGGTGTTCTTGCAGCCTGCCGTTGGCGGCAGCGTCCAGTAATTTATACAAATCACTCTCTATAAGAACCAGGACAGCTTGGGTTTCTGGATCGCCGAAACGGACGTTGAACTCGATCACCTGCGGCCCGTCGGGGGTGATCATCAAACCTGCATACAAGACCCCGACAAAAGGTGCACCTTCGGCGGCAATACCATTAATGGCCGGGGCCAAAATCTCCTGGGCGATCCGTTGTTTCAGCCCGGGTGTCAATAGGGTCGTTGGTGCATATGCCCCCATACCGCCGGTGTTCGGCCCCTGATCACCGTCCCCCACCCGTTTATGGTCCTGGGCCGGCAAGAGCATCCGGAACTCCCGCCCGTCCGTTACCGCCATGACGGACAACTCCTCCCCATCCAGTTTTTCCTCGATAACTACCCTGTTACCGGCCTGGCCAAACCTTTGGGAAACCATCATCGCTTCCACGGCGGCTAGCGCTTCCTTACGGTTGTTGGCCACAACCACGCCCTTACCCGCAGCAAGTCCATCGGCTTTAACCACCCAAGGGCCGGGCGTGGACTGGATATAGGCTGCTGCCTCGTTATAATCGTCAAAAACCTTGAATTTGGCCGTGGGAATTCGGTGACGGGCCATAAACTCCTTGGCGAAGACCTTGCTTGATTCCAGTCTTGCGGCGGCCTTGGTCGGCCCAAAGACCGCCAAGCCATGGTTTTGAAAGGTGTCAGCCAAGCCCTTGGCTAAAAATGCCTCAGGACCAACCACCGTCAAATCGATTCTGTTCTCCTTAGCCCACCGGGCCAATGCTTCCGGATCATCGGCGTTTACCTGCACTTTAACAGCTAATTGAGCCATACCTTCGTTGCCAGGCGTCGTATAGATCCTTTCCACCTCAGGCGAACGGGCCAATGCCCAGACCAGAGCATGTTCCCGGCCGCCACTGCCAACAACTAGCACCCTTTTGCCCACAAGCACCATCCTTCCTCTACCAACCATAATTATGAATTATGTGATGTTAGTCCGGAGAAAGCTCATGACCGGTAATCCGCCGGTAAGCCTCAAGATACTTCTCCCGGGTTGCTGCGATCACCTCCGGCGGTAAAGCCGGGGCCGGCGGTTGCTTGTCCCACCCGATGGATTCCAGATAATCCCGGATATACTGTTTATCAAAGCTGGGTTGAGCTTGGCCCGGACAGTAACCGTCCAGGGGCCAGAACCGTGAGGAATCCGGAGTAAAGATCTCGTCAACCACCGTCAGTTGGTTGTCAATCCAGGCAAATTCAAACTTAGTGTCCGCAATGATAATTCCCGCCTCCTCTGCTTGCCGGGCGGCTTCCCGGTAAAGGGCAAGGGAAATTGCCCGGATTTGTTCGGCGGTCTCCTGACCAACGGTCCGGACCAGTTCTTCCCATGTCATAGGCAGATCGTGGCCGGTTGTGGCTTTGGTCGTCGGTGTAAAAAGCGGCTCCGGCAAGCGGTCGCTTTCGCGCAGCCCGTCCGGGAGCAAATGGCCATGGACCTTTCCTGTCCGCCGGTATTCCTGCCAACCGGATCCGGCCAAATAACCGCGGACAACGCATTCCACAGGCAAAACCCGTCCTTTCCGTACCAGCATGGACCGGCCTTGAAGAAGCTCGGGCAGATCCCGGAAGGGCGCGGGGAAATCCTTGACTTCCGTAGTGATCAGGTGATTTGGAAATTTGTCCTTGGTCCGGTTAAACCAGTAGGCGGCCAACTGGGTCAAAACCCGTCCCTTATCAGGGATCGGGTCCGGGAGAACCACATCAAAAGCTGATAAGCGGTCGGTGGCAACAATCAGCATCAGTTCGCCCAAATCATAAACGTCCCGTACTTTGCCGCGAAAAGGAGCTTTTATTCCGGGCAGATTGGTTTGTGTTACAACCATTAATCCACTTCCATTTCCTTTATAGGATAGGGGAAGAAATTGCTAAGTCATCCTTTAAAAGTTCGACGTTTCATCAGGTGACAGCATGCAGGAGAACCGGGCTTCACTGGCAATCTTATCTCCGATCAGGCACCGGCCGTAAAACTTCCCAACCCTGGAACGCAGTTTCACAATCTTTACTTCTATTTGTAACTGATCGCCGGGCACTGCCGGACAGCGGAAGCGTACCTTGTCAAAGGTGGAAAAATAGGCCATTTTCCCGCCTTCGTCCGAGAGATCAAGGATCAGGAAGGCTGCCGCCTGAGCCATGGCTTCAACGTATAGTACCCCTTGCATGGGATAGATACCGTTGAAATACTCCTGGGCAAAAACATCATTAACCGTAATGTTTTTGAGGGCCACGACCCGGACACCCTTTTCAATCTCGATAATCCGGTCAATCAACAGAAAGGGAAACCGGTGGGGCAGGATCTTCTTAATTTGATTCAGATCCAACACGGTAGGACCACCCTCCAAATTAATGACGGAAATGTCTTTGCCCTGTGAAGACCATGATCAAGCCATAGCGATCTGCGGCTTCAATGGATTCGGCATCGCGGATAGAACCACCGGGTTGGACAATGGCGCGGATACCTGCTTTTGCCGCTTCTTCCACCGTATCGGGCATGGGGAAGAACGCATCGGATGCCAAATAACTTCCCATGGCTTTGGCTCCCGCTTGTTCAATGGCGATTTTGGCCGAACCCACCCGGTTCATCTGGCCGGCGCCTACGCCAATGGTACCGCCGTCTTTTGTCAGGACAATCGCATTGGACTTGACATGTTTTACCACTTTCCAGCCGAACTTCAGCTCCTCCAGATCCTTGGCGGTGGGTTGGGCCTTGGTAACAACCTTCCATTCCTCCACCGGCACATCACTCAGGTCCAGATCCTGGATGAGCAGTCCGCCGCGGACTTTCTTCAGATCCCACATGGTGACTGCGGGGTTGTTCTCTTCCAACGGAAGCTTCAGTAAACGCAGGTTCTTCTTTTTCCCAAGAATCTCCAGGGCTTCAGGGGTGAAGTCCGGAGCGATGATTATCTCCAGGAACAGTTCGGCCATCTTGGCCGCAGTGGCCCCGTCCAAGGCCCGGTTAACGGCGATAATCCCGCCGAAAATGGAGACTGGATCGCTTTCGTAGGCTTTCATATAAGCTGTGTACAGATCGTCGGCCACACCCACACCGCAGGGATTGGCATGCTTGATGGCCACCACCGCCGGGGCGGTGAATTCGCGGACAAGCTCCCAAGCGGCATTACCGTCATTAATATTATTGAAGGAAAGTTCTTTTCCTTGGAGTTGTTCCGCATTCGCCAAGGAAGATGGGGTTTTCACTATATCGCGATAAAAAGCCGCCTTTTGGTGGGGGTTTTCACCATAGCGCAGGGTTTGCACCTTTTCAAAGGCCATTTGAAGAATGGGCGGAAACTCCCCGTCCTCGCCCGCCACTTGTTTGCTCAAATAATTATAGATGATCGAATCATAGCGGGCGGTATGGCAAAAGGCCTTAACCGCCAGACGGAAGGAGAACTCCTCGGAGATGCCGCCCTGGTTCTTCTCCAGTTCAGCCAAGAGTTCCTGGTAATCGGCGGGATCTGTCACAACACCGACATAAGCATTGTTTTTTGCCGCCGATCTAATCATGGTCGGCCCGCCGATGTCAATGTTTTCAATGGCTTCGGCCAGTTGCACACCGGGCTTGGCCACAGTGGCCTCGAAGGGATAAAGATTAACAACAACCAGATCAATTGGGGCAATTTTCTCCTTGGCCAATTGTTCCAGGTGCTCCGGGGTACGGAGAGCCAAAATACCGCCATGGATGGCCGGATGAAGCGTTTTAACCCGTCCGTCCAGGATCTCCGGGAAACCGGTAACTTCAGAGATATAAGTCACCGGATAACCGGCGGCCTCAATTGCCTTATAGGTTCCTCCAGTGGAAATGATCTCGGCGCCCCAGCGTAGGAGGCCCTTAACCAAATCCAAAAGGCCCGTCTTGTCCGAAACACTGACTAAAACCCTTTTGACTTGAATCATCAATTCTCACCCTTCCATTCTTTTTTCGCTCATATACCCTATACAATTATAACATTGATAACATTGCAAGATCCTTTTAATCTTCCTTAACCGCCACCCGTTTACCCTTGATGATCAGGCGATCTTCCGCCACCCATTTGACAGCCTGGGGGTAGATCTCGTGTTCTACTTCCAGTACTCGTTTGGCCAAGGATTCCACATCATCATCGGGCAATACCGGCACAATTTTTTGCAGGACAATGGGACCCGCATCGGGTTCTTCGGTCACGATATGTACCGTAGCGCCTGAAAACTGGGTGCCGGAGTCCAAAACAGCCTGGTGCACATGGTGGCCGTACATGCCCTTCCCACCGAAAGCAGGGAGCAGCGCCGGGTGAATGTTCAGCATGCGCCCGGGAAAGGCCAGCGGCACTTCTGCCGTGAGGATGCGCATAAAACCGGCAAGACAGACAATATCCGCCTGGCAGCGGAGCAACTCCTCTAAAATGGCCTGGGAGAACTCTCCGGCATTGGCATATTGCCCATGGGGAATTACTTTAACGGGAATACCGTGTTTCTCCGCGCGCTCCAAGGCGTATACCCCAGGCACATTACTGATGACCCGGACGATATCCACCGGCAAGGTCCCGTCTTCCGTCCGGTCGATCAAGGCCTGCAGGTTGGAACCGGAGCCGGAGACCAGAACGGCCAGGCGTTTCGGGGCTTTGGGCGGATTTTTCACAGGAATTCAACCCCCCGTTCGCCCGGAGCCAAATGCCCCAGCAAATAAGCAGGTTCATCACCCAGGGCGGCGATAAAGCTCTCCCGGTCTTCGGCGGCAACAACACAAACCATGCCGATGCCCATATTAAAGACCCGGTAACACTCGGCGGCCTCCAGCTCACCCAAGCGTTCCAACATAGTGAAGATGGGCGGTACCGGCCAGTTACGGTTGGTGATCAAAGCCCGGCAGTTCTCCGGCAGGATCCGGGGAATATTATCATAAAAGCCGCCACCGGTAATATGGGCCAAGCCTTTAACCAGCCCAGTGGCCATGGCTTTGGCAAGCACCGGTGCATAACAACGGTGGTTCGCCAGCAGCGCTTCTCCGACGGTGCAGCCCAATTCCTCCCGGTATTCTTCATACCGGATATTATGGGCCTCCAAGATCTTACGGGCCAGTGAATACCCGTTGGTGTGCAAGCCTAAGGACCCGAGGCCAAAAAGGAGATCTCCGGCTTTAATGCCTGTACGGGGCAGGATCTTTCCTTCATCCACCACTCCGACAATCGTTCCCACCAGATCATAGTCGCCCATCCCATATACTCCGGGCATCTCCGCCGTTTCGCCACCGATCAAAGCGCAACCGTTCTCCCGGCAACAGAGGGACATTCCTTTGACCACCTGTTCCACCACAGCCGGGTCCAACTTGCCGGTGCCGAAATAGTCCAGGAAAAACAGGGGTTTTGCCCCTTGCACCAGGATATCGTTGATACAGTGGGCCACCAGGTCATAACCAACGGAGTCATGTTTACCAATGGCCACGGCAACTTTCAGCTTGGTACCAACGCCGTCGGTGGAAGCCACGAGAATAGGTCGTTCGTACTCACCGGCGGGGAAAGCAAATAAACCGCCGAAACTGCCGAGGTCGCCCCGGACCGCCGGTGTATAGGTGCTTTTTACATGTTGTTTGATGCGTTGAACCGTTTCCAGCCCGGCATCGATGTTCACACCGGCATTTTGATAAGTGAAAGACATTATCATTCCTCCTCCAATCTGGACTTGTCCTTCTTTCCTTCGGGAACAGGAATGGGATAATCCCCGTTGAAGCAGGCTAAACAGAGATCCGATGCCATTGGATTAAGGGCCCTTTTCAAACCATCCAAGGATAAAAAGGTTAAGGAATCGGCCCCGATAAAATCACAGATCTCCTGTTCTGTATGGGAGGCGGCGATCAGTTCCTTCCGCACCGATGTATCTATCCCATAATAACATGGATACTTAACTGGCGGGGCGCTAATGCACATGTGGACCTCCCGGGCCTCCGCATCCCGCAGCAAGCGGATGATCTTCCCGCTGGTGGTACCACGAACAATCGTATCATCAATAATAATTACCCGCCGGTCTTTAATAACCTCCTCCACCGGATTCAGTTTGATGCGGACGCCGAGATCGCGCAGCTCTTGACGGGGTTGGATGAAGGTCCGACCCACATAGGTGTTTTTGATCAAACCACGATCATAAGGGATGCCCGAGGCTTCCGCAAACCCCATTGCAGTAGAAATGCCGGAATCAGGAACGGGAATGACCACATCCGCTGCTCCTTGAAACTCTTTGGCCAACTCCCGCCCCATGGCTTTACGCGCCAGGTGGACGTTACAACCGTCAATGGTGCTGTCGGGCCGGGCAAAATAGATATACTCAAAGACACAAAGGGCTTTTTTCCCTACAGGAGGCATCATCAGTGATTTAATGCCGTCTTGGTTGATGACGACCATCTCCCCAGGGGCGATATCACGGATGAATTTCGCGCCAATACTGGAGAAGGCGCAGGATTCGGAAGAAATGATATAGGCGTCGTCGCCAATCCGGCCGAGGCATAAGGGTCGGTTGCCGTAAGGGTCACGGAGGCCAATTAAGGTATCCTTGGTCATAATGGTCAGGGAATAGGAACCCTGCAGCCGTGATACGGCCTTCAAGATGGCATCTTCAAGGGTGTCCCGGCTGTTGCGGGCAATCAAATTAATAATTACCTCCGAATCGGTGGTGGATTGAAAGACCGAGCCATGATCTTCCAATTCCCGGCGCAGTGAATCGGGATTGACCAGATTTCCGTTGTGAGCTACGGCCAAAATACCCTTGGAGCACCTGGCCATGACCGGTTGGGCATTGGCCAAATAGCTTGAACCTGTGGTGGAATAGCGGACATGTCCAATGGCAATGCGGCCTTGGAGCCGGGAGAGCAGGTCGGGATTGAAGACACGGGAGACTAAACCCATTTCTTTATGGGCCGCCACCCGATGGCCGTCGGAAACAACAATACCCGCGCTTTCCTGTCCCCGGTGTTGCAAAGCATATAAACCAAGGTAGGTCAGGCCGGAAGCATCAAAGTTAGGATCATTGCTGTAGACGCCAAAGATCCCGCAGGCCTCCTCCTGACGGTCTTCTTCCAGCAGTTGCACTCCATCGGGAAAAAGTTGGAACTCCTCCATCATGTTGCCATCTCCTTTACGGGCAGATCTATCGGTTCTTCCCTCTGTAACTTGTTACCTTTACTTGCTAATGCAAATTTCCCGTTCTCACCTTCCGCCCTTTCGATTAGGCCAGTGCAAATCCGGGGTTTTCTTCCCCACACAAACTATGATGCTTCACCCGGCCCGATTTTTGCCTCCCATTCGGCGCATATAGCCACGGTTTTCCTGGCGGCAAGGCCTGTATAGGTTTCGGGCTGCTCCAGGACCCGCCGTTGTTCCGGGGTAAAACGCTCTAAATATGGTTGTAACTCTTGCTGTTCCGGCAGGAGTTCCCGGAGGGTTCTTCCTGTTTCTTGGCTGAGCAAGGTCAACCTGCGTACGGCTTCGTGGGCGTTGGGATGGCCAGCATTGGCCAGTAGTAGATAGAGGGGTTCCGCAATCACCATCTCCTTCGAGATTTCCAGATTGCGCCGGAGCTGTTCCTGGTCCACACGGAGCCGACTCAAGACATTGATTAACCTTTGTACGGAAGCAAGATACCCGATGACAATCTCCGGCACAAAGCGACCCGAGGCAGAATTGGTCAGATCCCGTTGGTGCTCGGAGATTTGGTCCAGGTAAAGCGTTGTCATACGGGGCATAAATTCCTTCCACATGCTTTTGACATTCTCAAAGTTCCATGGGTTCCGTTTATGGGGCATGGTTGAGGAACCCACTTGGTGCTCGCCAAAGGCTTCACTGACCTCGGCAATCTCTGAACGTTGCAGGTGCCGGAGATCATCAGCCAGGTTGGCCAAGACACCGAAGGCGGAAATCACACTGTGAATATAGTCGGCAAGGAACTCTGCCTGGACAATCTGGGTGGAAATGGGCGAAGGTTTAATGTCCAGTTCAGCCAGGACCTCTTCTTCGAAGGCCACCGGATCGTCTACAAATAAGGAAGCGGCATTGTAAGCGCCTACGGCGCCAGCCAGCTTACCCCGGAGATTGGCCCCGGTCTTGGCCATAGCCTCCCAGCGTCCGCCCAGCCTGCTGACATACTGGGCCATGGCAAAGCCAAAGGTGATGGGCACGGCATGTTGGCCATGGGTCCGCCCCACTTGTACAGTGTCTTTGTTTTCCTTCGCCAGTTTAATGAGGATGCGTAATAAACAGGCGGTCATCGGCAGCACCAGATCCCGGTTGGCTTCCATAAAACGCAGGGCATTGGCAGTGTCCATGATATCAACGGAGGTGGCGGTGAAATGTACAAATGGTTTTGCTGCCGCCGAAACCCGGCGTTGGATGCAATTAACCAGGGCCCGGATGTTGTGCTTGGTCTTTTCCTCTTCCGCATAAACCTCTTCCGGCGTGATCTCCGCACAGGCCCGGCTCACTTCCTCGGCGGCAGTAACCGGGCAAATGCCCCGCTTGGACAGGCCCCGGGTTAATGCGGCTTCCACCCGCAGCTCATATCGGATCATGGCATCCTCCGAAAAATACTTGGCCAGTTCCGCGAAGAGCTCCGGGAAGGTGGCATAGTACCGGTGATCCAAAGGACTTAAGGAAGCGAATATGGAGCGTTCCAATGGTCTTATCCTCCTTATCAAAAAATCCTTCTTACGCAGACATTGGTACCGTAAAAAATTAAAGGCGGATAGGTATAGTGATGAAACCTATCCGCCAGGGCTTTTATCCCTCTTTGGTGTAACGCTTGCGCGCCTGCACCACTCGGTCCAGACTCACCCGCCGGTGACGGAACCCTAGGTGCACTTTCATTATGAAGTTTTACGTGTACATTTTACCAAATGACCGCTGAAGAGTCAACAAGAAGAGTTCAGGTTAACTTGTCACTGGCAGCCGGCCGGCAATTCATGGATATATATTAAGGCGGATAAGGCCATGGTTTTTTCCGGCTAGCAATTATTTTTCCGCTTTATCCTTCAAGTATTGCCGGTAACCTACTGCCGCCAGCTTTTCTGATTTATTTAAAACCTCCGCCCGCTGTTTTTCTTTGTAAGCTGCCAATTTATCCCGTAAGGCTTTGTCTTGGGTGGCTAAGATCTGGACCGCCAGCAGACCGGCGTTTTTCGCCCCGTCAATACCCACTGTGGCCACCGGGACTCCCGGCGGCATCTGCACAATGGCATAGAGGGCATCTTGCCCTGCTAGCGGTCCTGCCTGTAACGGCACGCCGATTACCGGCAATGTGGTATACGCAGCAAGAACCCCTGGTAAATGGGCGGCCAAGCCTGCCCCGGCGATGATGACATCAATGCCGCGTTCGGCAGCGGTTTTGGCGTACGCAGCTGCTTCCTCCGGGCAACGATGGGCGGAGAGAATCTTCATCTCCGCTTCAAGGCCGAACTCTGCTAAAACATCGGCGGCCTTGGCCATGATCGCCAGATCCGAATCACTGCCCATGATAATACCTACTTTTGCCATAAAACCCACCTCTTAAGATACTTTTAACTTATAATGCCGTGAATACTGGTTCCATTCAAACAAGCCGCAATTACGTTTAAAATTTCCTGCTGCCCGGCTTGTAAACAGGCACCCCTTCTTTGCACAGGGGACATTCCTCCGGTTCATAGCTTTGGATTTCCATGGACAAGAGGGCTTCAGTCTTGACGCCAAAATGAATTCTGCCGCCGCTGCGGTCCACAAAAACCCCGACGCCCCGCACATTGCCCCCACGTTCGCGGACAAGTTGGATTACTTCGTTGACGGAACCGCCGGTAGTAATGACATCTTCCACCACCAAAACATTCTCGTCATCTTCAATGGTAAAACCGCGCCGGATGGTCATCTTACCATCCTCTCCCCGCTCGGCGAAGACAGAACGGGTCCCTAGCACTTTGGCCACTTCGTAGGCAATAATAATGCCGCCGATGGCCGGCGCGATAACCACATCGATCTCTTCACCTTTGAAGCGGCGGGCCAACTCCTGGCAGAGGGACTCGGTAAATCTGGGATACTGCAAAACTTGGGCACACTGCAGATACTGGCGGCTGTGCCGTCCTGAGGTCAGTTTAAAGTGGCCTTCCCGTAACACATTGGTCTCCCTGAATACTTCCATGATCTCTTTGCTGGTCATCATCGTAATTAACCCTCCTTTATTTCCTCTAAAATCCGGGCAACGGCCGCCTTCGGATCCGGCGCAGCCAAAACCGGCCGGCCAATCACCAAATAATCAGCGCCGTTTAAAATCGCCTGTTTTGGAGTAGTAATTCTTTTCTGGTCACCGGTCTCAGCCCATGTGGGCCGAATTCCGGGAACAACCGTGAGAAAATCTTGCCCGCAACGGTTTTTCACATCAATGATCTCTTCGGGGGAACAAACCACACCGGCCAGCCCCGCATTTTTCGCCAATGCACTGAAGTGCATTACCTGGTCGGGCAGGGGTAAAGCGCCTTTCACTTCATTTTGCCAGATCGCCGGGGAAATACTGGTCAAAACAGTCACACCGATTACAATTGGCGGTGTGAGCCCAAGCTCCGCAGCGGTTTCCCGTGCGGCCACCGCCGCCCGGCCCATCATCGCCGCTCCACCGGCGGTATGAACATTGAACATATCCACGCCCAACCGGGTTAAATTACGGGCAGCCCGCTCCACGGTATTGGGGATATCATGCATTTTGAGGTCTAAAAATATCCGGTAGCCATGGTCTTTAATCCTTTGCACAATAGCCGGGCCAAAACGGTAAAAGATCTCCATTCCCACTTTCACCCAATCAATTGACCCGCGTAAATCTTTCAGCACCTGGTTAAGCCGGTCTTCATCGGATAAATCCAGGGCAATAATCAGCCGATCCTTCATCCTCCACATCCTTTCCCTTCCCCGTCTTGGTGGGCGGCGCCCACTAGTTGGGTGACGGACGCGAAACCTTTTTCTACAATATACTGCTGGATTCCTTCTCTGATCTCCTTCGCGATACCAGGATTATGAAAAATTCCCGTTCCTACCGCGACGGCGGAGGCGCCAGCCAGTAAAAATTCAATAGCATCCGCAGCGCAGGTAATACCTCCCATCCCCAAGATGGGAATCTTCACCGCCCGGTAGACCTGCCAGATCATTCTGAGGGCCACGGGTTTTATGGCCGGTCCCGACAGCCCGCCAAAGGTATTGGCTAAGATCGGACGGCGGGTATGAATATCAATGGCCATGCCCAGCAGGGTATTGATCATGCTCAAGCCGTCGGCCCCTTCCCCTTCGGCGGCCTGGGCCAAGGCGACTACATCGGTGACATTTGGGGAGAGCTTCACAATCACCGGCAGACCTGTCCGGCGGCGGACAGCCCTAGTCACAGCTGCCAGGGCCTTTGGATCGGTACCAAAGACAATGCCGCCGGCTTTCACATTAGGGCAGGAGACATTTACTTCAATGCCGGCGATGCCGCTTCCTTCCAGCTTGGCTGCTATCTCGCCGTATTCTTCCACCGTATGGCCGGAGATGTTAGCCAGAACCGGCAGGCCCAAGCTGGCAAAATCAGGCATTTCATCCCGGAGGAAAGCCTCAACCCCTGGGTTTTGCAGGCCAATGGAGTTCAACATCCCCGCCGGGGTCTCTGTTACCCGCGGCGGCGGGTTGCCCTGGGACGGTCGTAAAGTCAGCCCCTTGCCAACGATGGCGCCCCAGTCATCCAAGGGGCCAAAGCGGCTATACTCCCGGCCAAAGCCGAAGGTCCCCGAGGCCGCCACCAAGGGGGTCCTTAAAGATATGCCCGCAAAATCCACCTGCAGCTTGGGGTTATTCATCCCAGATCACCTCTTCCGCCGGGAAAACCGGCCCGTCCACACAAACCCTTTGGTAACCGTGCTTAGTACTGCAGACGCAACCCAAACAGGCCCCCACACCGCAGGCCATTCTAGCCTCCAAAGAGAACAGGCCTTTTTTACCCTGCTGCTGCAAGATACCGGCCAGGGCTGTCAACATGGGCCGGGGTCCACAGGCGCAACAAAGATGGTAAGCGGTACCAGCTTCTTTTAAGAATAAATCAGTCACCCGGCCTTTGAAACCGCTGCTCCCGTCATCAGTAGCAATTTTTACCGGAATTTTAAGGAGGGCCCAGTCTTCCAGCATGATCAGTTCTTGTTGGTTACGGGCACCATAATAAAGGACAAATTCCCGTTCCGGGTGGCTTTGGGCCAAGGCGTAAAGGGGCGGCATACCGATACCGCCGGCCACCAACAGAATCTTCCGCGCTTCATCGGGCAAGACAAAACCATTGCCCACCGGGCCGAAGACATCCAGTTTTTCACCGGTCTGCTTCTCCCCTAACATGCGGGTCCCACGGCCCACCTCCCGGTAGACCAGATCAATCCTACCGTTTTCTTTATCAATAGCACAGATGGAGATGGGCCGCCGCAGGAGGGGATCCATGGCCGCCTTGGCGCCAGGTAAAATTTCCACAAACTGACCAGGACGGGCGGCAGCGGTGATCTCCGGCGCCAACAGGGTTAACCGGTAAGTGCCCGGCCCGATTGGTATATTGGCCACAATTATGGCCATTGTCTGATAGAGTCGTTCGTGATCTTGCTGTGCGCGCAAAGTCATGCCCCCTTCACCCTTTGGTCTTCCGGACGGGAGAAATCCGGAAGCTTGTGGGTGATCTGACCGCCAAACAAAGTCATAACCACACGGCCGGTGAACTCTCGCCCCAAAAACGGCGTATTCTTTGACTTGGAATAAATATCCGCCGTTGTCAACTGCCATTTTCTTTCTAAATCCACCAACGCCAAATCCGCCGGGCTGCCCACTGCCAGGTCCCCGCCGGACTGGCCGAGAATCCGCGCTGGGTTGACCGACATCCATTCCACGATGCGTGCCAACGGGGCCCGTTTTTGGTGATAGAGCTCCGCCAGGACAAGGGCCAAGGCCGTCTCCAGACCAATCTGGCCAAAGGGAGCCAGATCATACTCCCGGTGTTTCTCTTCCCGGGTATGCGGGGCATGATCAGTGGCAATGGCATCGATGGTCCCGTCCAACAGCCCGGCAAGCAAGGCCTGCCGATGGTATTCAGAGACCAACGGCGGGTTTACTTTGGTGTTAGTATCAAACTCATCCACCGCTGCATCGGTTAAAACCAAGTGATGTGGGGTCACTTCAGCGGTAACCCGTACTCCCCGCGCTTTGGCCGCACGGACCAGTTCGACGCTTTTGGCCGAGGAGAGATGGCAAAAATGGATGCGGGCGCCGGTAGCCTCGGCCAGCAGTAGATCCCGGGCTACTATAACCTCTTCCGCCAGGGTGGGAATGCCTTTTAAACCAAGGACCGTGGACCAATGGCCCAGATGCATCTGCCCCTCGCCGGCCAGGTACCGGTCCTCCGCATGGATCAGGATGGGTTTGTCAAACAGGCGGGAGTATTCCATGACACAACGCATGACTTCCGCGTTCATCAGCGGCACCCCGTCATTGGAGAAGGCTACGGCCCCCGCCGCTGCCATTTCTCCCAGTTCCGCTATTTCCTCACCTTGTTGGCCCTTGGTGGTACAACCGATGGGCAGCACCCGGCAAAGTCCCGCCACTTCTCCCTGTTCTTTGACGTAAGAGATATGGTAAGGGGAATCGATGGGCGGCTGCGTGTTGGGCATGACGGCAACAGCAGTAAAACCGCCGGCGGCCGCCGCCCGGGACCCAGTGGCGATAGTCTCCTTGTCCTCCCGCCCCGGCTCACGGAAGTGGGCATGCATGTCCACCAAACCCGGGAGAATATGTAATCCGGCAGCATCGATAACCGTAACATCGTCCGGTGCGACTAACTCAGGCGCAACTTCAACCACCTTACCCTCCCGGATCAAGAGGTCAAACCGGCCAACATGGCCTGCGGCCGGATCCACCAGTGTACCGTTTTTAATGCAGTAATCCATCTTCACGACCTCCTCCGGTCAGTAAGTAAAGCAAGGCCATGCGGACAGCCACCCCGTTGGAAACCTGGTCCACAATGACGGAGCGGGGATCCTCCGCGGCCTCCTCGGTGATCTCCACACCCAAGTTGGCAGGACCCGGATGCATCAACAAGGCATCGGGGGCCAAACGGTCCAGGCGCGCTTTATTGATCCCGTACAGGCGGGAATATTCTTTGATTGAGGGGAACAGTCCCTTCTTTTGCCTTTCCAACTGGATCCGGAGGACATTCACCACATCCGCACCCTCCAGCGCTTCGTCCAAGTTGTAACACACCCGGACGCCCAATTCTTCCAAACCCGGGGGCATTAACGTAGGCGGTCCCACCACTGTGACATGGGCGCCCAATTTCGTCAAACCCCAAATATTCGACTTGGCCACCCGGCTGTGCAGGATGTCGCCGACAATGGTGACATTTAAGCCAGCAATCCTGCCTTTGTGCCGGCGAATGGAATACAAATCCAACAAGGCCTGGGTCGGGTGTTCGTGGGCGCCGTCACCGGCATTAATGACTGCTGCCTTGACGGACTTGGCCAGCAGTGCTGGAGCCCCGGCCATGGCATGGCGGATAATGATTACATCCGCTCCCACCGCCTCAATGGTCTTGGCGGTATCAACAAAACTTTCCCCTTTAACCACACTGCTGGTGGCCACGGTAATATTGATGGCATCAGCGCTCATCCATTTGGCCGCCACTTCAAAGGAAGTCCGCGTCCGTGTGCTTGGCTCGAAAAATAATGTGACAACCGTTTTTCCGCGTAATGTCGGCATCTTCCGCAGTTCCCGGGCAAAGATCTCCCGGCATGGTTCCGCCGTATCGAGAATCAGGGTAATTTCTTCCGCAGTTAAATCCTTTAGTCCCAGCAAATCCTTGCGGTGAAGTCCCGGCATCCCGATCCCTTCCTTTCTATAATAACCTTAACAGACTGTGAATACCAAAAATGCCCGCCGGAAGGCAGGCACAGATCAGCCAATCTGTACGACTCCCTTTCCAGCCTCACTGGACCGGTTTAAAGGGTCATCTTTATTCTCGTTCCACAATCACAACCCGTTCCTCAGGGTCTGTTTCTCGTAGTTGCACATGGACCACTTCCCGGAGGGAGGTGGGAATATTCTTCCCGACGTAATCCGCACGGATGGGCAACTCCCGGTGGCCCCGGTCCGCCAAAACCGCCAGTTGGATCATTTTCGGCCGACCCAAGTCCATCAAAGCGTCCAAGGCGGCCCGCACCGTCCGGCCGGTGAACAAGACATCATCCACCAGGACAATAGTTTTGCCGGTAATATTCATGGGTATCTCCGTCTTATGCACTACTGGTTGGGAAGCAATCAAGGAGAGATCATCGCGGTAAAAGGTTATATCCAGCACACCCACGGGCACCTCGATGTTCTCATGCTGCCGGATCATCTCCGCCAACCGCCGGGCCAGCGGTACTCCCCGGGTCCTGATTCCCACTAAAATAAGGTTTTCTACACCTTTGTTGCGCTCGGCAATCTCATGGGAGAGCCGGTATAACGCCCGGCGGATCCCGTCTTCATCCAGGACCAGCGCTTTGATTTCACCCATTACCATCTCTTCCCACCCCCGTATACTAAAAAACCCTTCCTCCACAAAGGACAGGAAGGGAGACCGTGCGCTAACTTACGACCTCCTTACCAGCCTCGCGGGACCGGCTTAAAGGAGCCTTCTTTAGCAAAAACTATAACAGAAAGGGCAAGACTTGTCAATGCGTCTTATTCAACGGTTCTTTAGCCTCTACGGGAGTTGGACCAAAGCAACTGCGGCAGAGATCACAGTCTTGGCAAAGGGTAACCCGTTCAAAAAATACCTGTTGGATAGTGTCGGTAATCTCCAGTGTACCAGGGTGATGCAAGTAGATTCGCCGTGGCGCCAGGGTAATCAAGGCACTGAGCAAGAGATCCTCGTAGTTTAGCTCCACATTGGACAAGCCCCCCAGAATGCCTTGGAGATAATCGGGCTCCAAAGGGTTGCCCTCTTCATCCAATAAGCGGAAGAATTCCTGGCTGTACACAACCACGTGGACCTCCCCTACCCGGGGCTCCTGATTATCCACAAAATAGCGTAAGAGCCGGATGAACTCACGATATTCCTTTTCCGCCAGAAATTTCTCCAATGCCTGCTACGTTACTTCGTGCAAGTGATCGGCATATTCTTTCAACCGGAAACGGAGAAAGCCCTCCAAATTAATATATTGGTGGTTGGCCAAAAATTCTTTCACCCGCTGCTGGATTGTCTGGTTCAAGGAAGGATCGTCCTTTTCCGCCAGGATCCGGCGGGATGTATCAACCACCGAGCGGATTTCTTCTTTGGTGGCGAAGGGATACTCCGACCGTGCTACTCGCTCCAAAATATCCTGGGCAACAATGCCGGTTAACAGATAGCGGATTAACTTGGTCACAGCCTCGTTAATCTGTTCGTTTTTTATGCGCTCATTCCGGTCAGGCAAGATGGTTAGATCCAAAAAACCATACTTGCCCGTTTGATGGTCTTTTAGGGACAGCACCGCCCCCTTCAGGTTAGTGCGTAAAAACTCTAGTTCAATTTCCTCTCGGAGTATGGGGAGGGGTTGCCGTGTGCCAATCAAAATGCTGCCCAACCTCCATCCCTCCCTTCAGCAGTATTATATGTGAGCCTGGATGGAGGTATACAGGCAGTTGGCACCTAAATCCCCAATTAACTGGGCATTTATTATGACAAGCATCCTCCTAAAGGTGCTTAACATAAAAAACTGCAAAGCCAGGGGAGCCTTTTATCTTCCGTAAAACGGAGGAAAATATCTTTACCTCAACAATAAAAGTACAGAGACAAAACCAGGCCAAGCAAGTTATTCTGCGGCTTTTTTCAAGGCGCTGAGAAATTCACCAAGTTTTCTCAGGTTTTCGTCTCTATCCTCCCCTTCTGCCAACAGCTTGACCAAGGCACTACCGACGATAGCCCCGTCAGCAATGGCCGTCACCTGCCGGACCTGCTCCGGCCCGGAGATGCCAAATCCAACCATTAGCGGCAGGTCAGTGCTGGTCCGAACCCGTTGGATAAATTCCGGCAGATCCGTCCCAAGTTTGGTGCGGACTCCGGTGACTCCACGCAGGGAGACACAATAGAGAAAGCCGGTACTTTTAACCGCCGCCAACTTGATGCGCTCATCGGTGCTGGTGGGCGCCACCAGGAAAACCAAACCCAAACCCCGTTGGTGGGCCATCCCCAGGATCTCGTCGGCTTCCTCCGGAGGCAAGTCTGGCACGATTAAGCCGTCCACCCCACTGTCTGCTGCTTCCTGCAGGAACCGCACCAGCCCTCTTTGGAGGATAATATTTAAATATACCATAAATAAGATGGGTTTTTCCGTAGTTGTCCGTAACCGCTGGGCCATGGCAAAAATATCGCCAAGACGGGTGCCTGCGGACAAGGTCCGCTTGTAAGCGGCTTGGATCACTGGCCCGTCGGCCATTGGGTCGGAGAAGGGCAGTCCGATCTCCAGAAGGTCAACATGCTGCAAGGCTGCCCGGCAGTAGGTCTCACTGACTGTCAGATCCGGATCGCCAGCAGTTAAAAATGCAGCCAAGCATTTCTTTCTTGCCGCCCGCCCGGTAAAACAGTTATTAATTCTTTCAATCCCCGTCATCGGACTTTCCCTCCATTCCGGCCACGGCCTGTACATCTTTATCGCCCCTGCCCGACAAGCAAACAACAATCCGCTGGCTCGGCGCCAACTTCGGTGCGATTTTAATTGCTTCGGCCAGTGCATGACTGCTTTCCAGGGCCGGGATAATCCCTTCTGTCCTGGACAAAAGGGAAAATGCCGCCAGCGCCTCCCGGTCCGTGACCGTCCGCACTTCCAACCTGCCGCTATCCCGGAGGTAACTTAATTCCGGCCCGACCCCGGGATAATCCAATCCGGCCGAAATAGAATGAGCCTCCTGCACCTGGCCTTCTTCGTCACATAAGAGATAACTGTAGAAGCCGTGAAGAACTCCGGGCCTGCCCTTGGTCAAAGAAGCGGCGTGCCACGGGGTGTCGATCCCTTTGCCCCCGGCCTCGACTCCGATCAAGGGCACCCCGTCCGCTAAAAATGGGTAGAAAGTACCGATGGCGTTACTGCCGCCGCCAATGCAAGCGATGACCAGATCCGGCAAGGCGCCATATTCCGACAAACATTGTTCCCTTGTTTCCCGGCCAATGACCGCTTGAAAGTCCCGGACAATCCTGGGATAAGGATGGGGTCCGGCAGCCGTGCCGATCAGGTAATAGGTTTCGTCAACATTGGTGACCCAATCGCGGATGGCTTCCGTCAAAGCATCCTTCAGTGTCCGGCTCCCTGAAGCCACTGGCCGGACTTCGGCCCCCAGAAGTTGCATGCGGAAGACATTCAAGCTCTGCCGGGCAATGTCAACCTCGCCCATATAGATGACGCATTCCATGCCCGCCAAAGCAGCCACGGTGGCTGTGGCCACCCCATGCTGGCCGGCGCCGGTTTCCGCGATCAAACGCCTTTTGCCCATACGTTTGGCCAGTAACATCTGGCCTAGGGCGTTGTTGATCTTATGGGCGCCCGTATGGTTGAGATCCTCCCTTTTGAGCAGGATCTGCGCACCCCCCAGTTCCGCCGATAATCGCTTTGCGTGATACAAAGGGGTCGGGCGCCCCGAATAACTGGCGCATAAATCTTGAAACTCCCGGCAAAAGGCGGGATCTTCCCGGTAGCGCTCGTAGGCCGTCGCCAATTCTTCTAAAGCGGGAATGACCGTTTCCGGGACAAAACGACCGCCAAAAACGCCAAAATGACCGTTGGAATCAGGTAGCATTAACAACAACTCCTTTACCCGGCGCTCAATTCTAACTTGCCAACTTGTGGCACGTATAAATTCTTCAACCAACTTCCGATTGCCAACTGGGATCATCTTCTGTCTCTTGCAATTCTTGAAAAGCTGTCCGCACCGCTGTGACGAACCGTTGGAGCTTGACCGGATCCTTCCGCCCGGGCCGTAACTCCACGCCACTGCCGACATCAACGGCATCCGGCCGACAGGAACCGATGGCAGCCCGCACATTCTCCGGGTTTAGACCGCCGGCCAAAACCAAGGGTTTCCCCAAGCGACGGTAATCTTGGAAGAGTTCCCAGTTAAAACAGGACCCCGTACCGCCTTGCCCGTTATCGATCAGCAGGGCCGTGGCGCTGCTGTTGCGCCAGCCTTCAGCACTGTTTCCAGCAGTAACCCCTTTTATATAGGGAATGCCTAAACCGTCTGCCCAGGCCGCCGACTCGTCCCCATGGAGCTGCACCAGGTCCAAACGGCATTCTTGAACGATCACCCGCACTTCTTCCGGCGCCGGGTTACGGAAGACACCGATTTTGCAGATTCCCGGTGATAAATGGCTAGTTATCTTGCGGGCTTGTTCCATGGTAACTTGGCGGGGTGAAGAACAGAAGATCAAACCAATGGCTTCCACTCCCGTCTCTTGAGCCAAGAGCGCATCTTCTATGCAGGTAATACCGCAGACCTTCAGGCGGAACATGATCCATCCCCCCGGAGCCGTCGGATTTCCGCTGCTGGATCCGCCGCCCGCATCAGGGCTTCCCCAATCAATACGGCTGTAACTCCCAGCTGGCAAAGCCGTCGGATTTCCGCTGGATCCCGCAAGCCGCTCTCTCCCACCACGATCTGGCTGGCTGGCATATGGGCCATCAGGCGTGGGGTAGTCTCCGGATCAACCACCAAGGTTTCAAGGTTTCTGTTATTGATCCCAAGCAACGGCGCCTGTAGTGCCAGGGCTATTTCCAGTTCAGCTTCATCATGCACTTCCACCAATGGGGTTAAGCCTAAGGCCAAAGCAAGGGACAGCAACTCGGCAAGGCCTTCTTTTCCCACCAACCGTACGATCAGGAGAACCGCATCGGCTCCCCAGGCCCTGGCCTGCAGGAGCTGATAGGGATGGAAGATAAAATCCTTCCTTAATATAGGTAAATTAGAGGTGGCAGCCACCCGTTGCAGATCCTCGCCACTGCCGTGAAAATAGTCTTCTTCCGTCAGGACCGAAATGACTGCGGCGCCGCCCAGCTCATAAGCAGCGGCTTGATCCTCCGGTGTCCGGTCGTGGCGAATAGCTCCTTTGCTGGGCGACGACCGTTTGAATTCAGCAATAACAGCGGGACGCCGGGCCAGTAAGGCACCGCACAAATCCCGGCAGGGCTGGGCATCGGCGATTTGCTGCACCAGGCAGGTTTCCGGCACCAGTTGCATCTCCCGGGCCAGGCGTTCTTTTTTCCTGACTATAACTTCTTGCAGAAAACCCATTCTTACATCGCCATCCTTTGCAGTTGTTGCAAGCGGTCCATTGCCGCACCGGAGTCAATGGATGCCCGGGCCAACTCCACCCCTGCCCGGAGATTTTCGACAAGACCAGCCACATAAAAGGCGGCGGCAGCATTAAGTAAGACCACATCCCGGTGGGGCCCCGGCTTACCTGACAGGACCTCCAAGGTGATCCGGGCATTTTCCCGGGCATCGCCCCCCACCAAAGCGGCATTGTCTGCCTGCACTAACCCAAGTTCTTCGGCATAGATTACCATTTCAGCCAGATAATTTCCATCAAAGTAAACCGCATGATTGGGGCCAGCCAGGGATAATTCATCCAGGCCCCCGGCGCCATGGATAACCATACACCTGCGGACGCCCAGGCGTCCTAGGACCTCGGCTAAGGGAGCAGTTAACTCCCGGTCAAATACCCCCACAATCTGGTAATCCGCCTCCGCCGGGTTAGTCAATGGGCCCAGCAGATTGAAGATGGTGCGAAAACCCAACTCCTTTCTGGGACCAAGCGCATGTTTCATCGCAGTGTGAAAGACCGGGGCAAACAAAAACCCGATACCGGTTTTTTTGATGCAGGAAGCAACCTCTTCCGGCCCATGGTCCACCTTTACCCCCAAGGCTTCTAAAAGGTCGGCACTACCACATTTGCCGGACATGGCCCGGTTCCCATGTTTTGCCACCCGCAAACCGGCGCCAGCCAGGACAAAAGCTACAGTGGTAGAGATATTAAAGGTTCTGCTGTTGTCGCCGCCGGTACCGCAGGTATCAATCAAACCCGGAATTGTTCCTGGAAGCTTGCGGGCATTTTGCCGCATGGCCCGGGCAGCGCCGGTGATCTCGTCGATGGTTTCCCCTTTAATCCGCAATGCTGTCAAAAAACTACCGATTAAAGCCGGGGTTGCCTCCCCAGCCATGATCTGGTTCATCGCCGCAAACATTTCTTCTTCCAGCAAATCCTCTTTACGGATGAGCTTATAAATGGCCTCTTTCAACATACTTCCTCGACTCCTCTCAACTAATCTTCTCTTTGCTCAACTCACCGGCACCGCCGGAGAAAATTACCCAGCAAAGCCGGACCGTCAACGGATAAAACCGATTCCGGGTGAAATTGAACACCTTCCACGGGATATGTCCGGTGGCGCAAACCCATAATCAATCCTGTGGCGTTTTCCGCTGTAATCTCCAGTTCCGCCGGGAGGCTCTCCCGCTCAACAATTAAAGAATGGTAGCGGGTGGCAATGAAGGGATTGGGCAGTCCTTCGTACAAGCCGTCCCCGTGATGAAAAATTTGCTCCGTCTTGCCATGGACTGACTCTGGCGCCCGGATGATCCTGGCGCCGAAAAACTGGCCGATACATTGGTGCCCTAAGCAGACCCCTAAGATTGGGGTTGTTGTGGCAAACCGCTGCAGTACCTTTATTGACAGGCCTGTTTCCTCCGGACCGCCGGGCCCTGGTGAAATGATAATCCCCGCCGGCTGCAACTGTTCAACTTCTTCCAAGGTAAACCCGTCGTTTCTGACTACATGCAAATCCGCCCCCAAAGCGCCCAAGCATTGGACCAGGTTATAGGTGAAAGAATCATAATTATCGATCACCAGGATCATGTTCTTTCTCTCCTTCTTCTTTGGTCATCTTAACTGCTTGGAGAAGGGCTTGGGCTTTGTTCACCGTTTCCAGGAACTCCTTCTCCGGATCCGAATCGGCCACGATCCCGGCTCCGGCCTGAATGTGGGCCAGCCCATCCTTGAGAATGATCGTCCTGATGATAATGCCTGTATCCAAATTACCGTTGAAACCAATGTAGCCCACGGCACCGGCATATGCGCCCCGCCGGACCGGTTCCAGCTGATCAATTAACTGCATGGCTCGGACTTTCGGTGCGCCACTGACCGTTCCCGCCGGAAAGACCGCCCGTAACAGGTCAATACCATTTTTTCCGGCCGCCAGTTGCGCTTTTACCGAAGACACAATGTGCATCACATGGGAGTAGCGTTCCACATGCATCAGATCCTCCACACGCACCGTGCCGAAGGCCGCCACCCGTCCCAAGTCATTGCGGCCCAAGTCCACCAGCATGATGTGCTCCGCCCGCTCCTTGGGGTCAGCCAACAACTCCTGCTCCCGGGCGAGATCCTCCCCTTTGACCCTGCTCCGGGGCCGCGTCCCGGCAATCGGACAGAGTTGAATTTCTCCGTCTTCCAAACGTACCATGGATTCGGGCGAGGATCCGATCAAGGCGAATTGTTCGTGGCGAATGAAAAAAAGATAGGGTGAAGGATTTAGACGCCGCAGGCTCCGGTACAATGTTAAGGGATCACCGGTATATCCGGTGGTAAAACGTTGTGATAAGACCAGTTGAAAGACCTCGCCGCTATGGATGGCCGCCAAGGCTTCCTTGACTGCAGCCTTGTAATCATCCCTAGTGAAGGTGGAAAAGATCTCGGAGGAGTTTTGCCCTTCATCGCTTACTCTTTCCCCGTCAACTGTAATGGGGGTAGCAATCTTCCTTTCCATCTCGTCCAAGGCTTGCTGCGCCCGGCACACCGGTTCATCACGGTGCAAATAATAATTGAGGATAATTTCGTGGGAAACATGATCAAAGATGACAAGGCGCCGCGGGATCAGCCAAAAAGCCTCCGGCAACCCCAGCGGGTCGGGTTTGGTAGTTGGCAGGTGCTCGATGCGCCGGACATATTCATAGCCCAGATAACCGACGGCGCCGCCGGTAAAGCCTGTTAATTCCGATAAGGGTGCAGCTTTCAGCCCAGTGAATTCTTCGGCCAAAGCCTGTAAAATGTCATTATGGGTGGTTTTCCTCTCCCCTGCCGCATCTTCACGGTAGACGCCGGAATCATCGGCACGAAGACTGACAATAGGATCCCAACCGATATAGGAGTACCTGCCCGGTCGTTCTCCAGCAATCACTGTTTCCAGCAAGAATTGCCGGGGTCCCTCCGCTGCTTTAAGCAGGATACCGATGGGCGTTTCCAGATCTGCCGGGATCCGCCGGCTAATGGGAAGATATTGATAGTCCGGGTCAAGCTTCTCAACTACTTTAGCCTCTTCAAATCGTGCCTTATGTCGTCTGAACACCGGGGCAGCAGGATATAGCTTTAATGCTTTCATAACCTCCCGGAACTGTTGGAAATCCAGTGACTGCGCCCCATCGGACAGGGCGGTTTCTGGCTGCGGATGCACTTCGATCATCAGCCCGTCGGCACCCACTGCCAAGGCTGCCCGAGCAGCAGGTAAGATCAGGTCCCGGCGCCCCGTCCCGTGACTGGGATCAACGATCACCGGAAGATTACTCAAGGTTTTCGCCAACGCCACCCCATTGATGTCCAGCGTATTTCTGGTCATGGTTTCAAAGGTCCGAATCCCCCGTTCACAGAGGATGACATTGGGGTTCCCTTCTTTTAAAATGTACTCAGCAGCCTGCAACCACTCCATAACAGTAGCAGAAAGCCCGCGTTTAAGGATTACCGGTTTCCTTTGCCGCCCCAAAAGTTTCAACAAGGAAAAATTTTGCATATTCCTGGAACCAACCTGAAAAACATCCACTGTATCTTGGGCGATCTCAATATCTTCACTGCTCATTACCTCTGCCACAATGAACAGGCCAGTGGCGGTTTTCGCCGCTTGAAGAAGGTCGAGTCCTTCCTGGCCCAAACCTTGAAAACTATAGGGAGAACTGCGGGGTTTGAATATCCCCCCACGCAGGCCGACCCCACCGGCTTCCTTAACCGCTTTTGCCGTCAACAAAAGTTGTTCCCGGCTCTCCACAGCACATGGCCCTGCAACGACTAAAGGGTGATCACCGCCAAAGACTGCGTTACCGACGCGCACCTTCCGCCTGTTACCGTTATTAGCCCCCAGTGGACAAGTTTTTTTCACTTTTGCCAGATCATCACACATCAACACTCCCCCTTTGTCCTTCATAAGGAGAGTTCCGAAAGAACACAAAAACGACCGAACTGGAGTTCGGCCGTTTAAGTACATAATATTAACGGGCCGTGGTTCTCTCAGCTCTCCTCAACTCAGCTCTACTCAACTTTACTCAGCTAAACTTCTCTATCGACCAGGCAACAAAATATAAAAAAACCGGAAACTTCTCTGCTCAACTCAGCTTGTTGTTAGGAATCCCGTCCGCCGATGACTTTTCCGTGTTTTGTCAGTACTTCGGCATGGCCGCGGATTTTAATGGCGGAAGTGTGTTCCGTAAATTGAAACACCATAATCTCCCCGCGGTCAAGTTTTTCCGTATGATGAAACTTGGTATCTTTACCCCGGGTTAAGCCGATGATGGTTACTCCATCCTCCAGGGCTTTCACCACAAGGTATTCACCGTATATATCCTCATGTTGAACCGTTTCTTCCACAAGGATAGCCTCCTTAGTCCCAAGTCTTGCTACTAATTATATGTGTCCCGGGTTCGGAAGTCAATACATACCCACCGTCATTTCCGGTCTTTCCTTCGTAAAAACATTGTTCCAGTTCCCAGGTGCAACCAAATACCAGCAGTTCATCACCGGTTTGAAACACTTCTGGGCCCTTGGGAAATGGGATCACTGTCCCTGCACGGGTAATTGATAGCACAAGCAAATTTCGCTTGCGGAGATTCAGCTCCGCCAAGGAATGCCCCACCCAATTATCGGCCAGGACGCTTCCTTGTTTCAAGTAAATCCAGAAAATACCATAGCTGTCAAAGAGATTATATATCACCGATGTATCCGTTTTTCCCACTTTTTTTCTTACTTTCCTTGTCCAAAGAGGCAACAGCAATCCGGCGACAATGGCAACAGGGATAAGTAGATCCCATGCCCGCCAAACCGGCCAAGGTAAAACTGCCAACCGGATGAGCCAGGCTGTAAATATGGCAAAGCCTAAACGCTCCCATAAACTGGTTAAGAGTCGAAAACCTTCGTTGTTTTTTACCTCCATATTACAGGACAGAGCAAACATCTCCGTGGCCCAACGTCCCCCGGTCCAGACCATTGCCGTTACCAGCAGAAACAAAGAATTGGCCAACTCTGCCCCCTCCCCCGCGATAAAAAGTATGCGGTGAGGCACAGCATTAGAATGGAGATTGATTAAAGACATTTGTTCGGTACCTAGTAATCCCCGGTTTTATCCATCATAGCCACAATTATGAAATGCTCGCTTCTATGTCATAGCCGGTCAAATCCGCCCATATCCTAGCTTTGGGTCCTGGCTGTTAAAACTCTCCGCAAAATCCACAGCTAACATTAGATTTACACTTTATTAATATATGTTATTAAATTATCTATTGTCATACTATTGTGCCTTGTAATATAATTTAGCCAGGCTATTCCATTTGTCAAAATTTAAAAAGGAGAGTGGTTTTGTTGAAAAAGTGTATAATTTTTGCTCTGACGCTAAGTTTGGTCCTTTCCGCAGTCACCGGTGCCATGGCTGCATTTCCCACGGTTAAAGCACCAGGAAGTTTTGAGGTGGATACGATTTGGAGTATTGATTGGGATGATCCCTTCTATGAATTCGGTATTAATTACAACAATAACTCCGACGATTTTTTTGCATGGGGCAAATACTACCTGAATGATTTCACCTTTGCCGATCTTTTTGTCGGTGAGGATTATTTTAATCTGAACGGTAGTTACCTGTTTGACAATGGCTTTTTCATCGGTGGTGCTTTTATTGACGATAATGACCAAGACTGCTTTATCATCGCGCCCGGCTACCGTTTCAGCCTTGGTGAACGCAGCTATGTTGCCTTGGGTCTAAACTACTTTGATTACGACGACGATGAAGAATTTGCCTTTGACATCAATAGCAAACTCTATTTTGATGACGCCCGTTTGATTGCTAACCTGCTGATTCCGGAAGACAGTCCCATTGAACTCTATATTGAGCCCACCTTTAAGATCAGCGAGGATGTTGTGGTCGGCGGCGCCTTGGGGTACCTAGAGGATGCAGATGAAGAATTGGCTGTAGCTGCCGGTTTGACCTGGCAACCAGAAAACTGGATCGTTGACACTATCCTGGCATTTAATTACAATCATGCTGATGCGTACTACTTTAAGGTTGGCGGGCTTTATACTTTCAATAACCAATTTGGCATTGGTGCAGATATCAGCAAGTTGGAAGACACCGACACCGAATTTGCCCTTAAATTCAAATATCAATTTGACGAGAAATCCGACTTAAAATTCTACTACGAATTTGAAGCGGAAAATTTAACCCTAACCTATTTCTCCAATTTCTAAATCAAGTCTACTGTCATTACTAAAACCCGGCCAATATAGAAGGCCGGGTTTTTTGTACTTTTGGCATGGGTACTGTATGAAATGCCGTATTCCGAACGGTATGTTCGGTAGATTGAAAGGACGGTTTTATTCACCACCTCCTACTTGATTTTAGGTTTTCCTCTGATTTACTTTTAAATATTTTCTTTTATTGTATTATCCTGCACTTTTTTATTGTCCAGCGTAAATGGTGGTAGTATAATTTTGCCAGAAGCGATGTCATCATCATAACAACATTAACAGAAGGAGTGGTTTACGTGAAAAAGAGCTTGGTTTTGGTTCTTGCTTTATCCTTGGTTCTGAATCCTAGCCGCTTGCAGCATGGCCGCTGTTAGTCCCAGGAATTACGGTTGGGGTTTTTGGGTAGAAGACGGCGATTTTGAGTGGGATGTCGATAGTTGGTATAGCATTGATGAAGTATATAAATATGCCGAATTCGGCGGCGGCGTTTATGAAGGTGACCAATTTTTCACTGGTTTTAAATACTTCATCAACGAACAAACCTTTGCCACAATTAACTTCGAAGAAGAATCTGCCAATACAATGTACTTAGCCGGTAGTTACTTGTTCAACAACGATTTCTTCCTTGGTGCTGCTATTCTCACCAATGACCATACAAAAGTCTCCTCCGGCTATCGTTTTAACCTTACCGACGAGAAGAGTTTTGTAGCTGCCAGTATCGATTATAAAGATTATAAAGGTAAGGCAATGATTGAAGGCAAGGCCATTGATAATTTATTCGCCTTAGAAGTGAACAGTAAATTCTTTATTAACAATGCGCTAATTGAAGCTGGCTTCTGGGTTCCTGATGACAGTGATGTTGACACCACATATTACTTCTCCTCTTACATCAAAGTCTATGATAATCTGGTGATTGGTGCCGATCTGATAGGTAAAGACTCGGATCTTTATGCCAGCGCCGGATTGACCTGGAAACCCGAGCCCTTCATCGTTGACGCTCAAGTTGGTGTTGATGGTATTGATTTTGATGATGATAAGTACTTCTTTTATTTGAGTGGTATGTACCGTTTGAACGACAACTTTAGCTTTGGTTGTGAAGTGGGTAAATATGAAGATTATGATACCGAATATTCAATTAAGTTCAAATACGCTACAGACAAGAACACCTTCGCAGCAGTTTATGCCTTCGACAACGACTGGTGTGAAGATGGTTATCTATGGCTTAACAACACATGGTACTTTGAATAAAACTCTTTTTATTCCTGTCACTCTAACTCATCAACCCCTGGTTACGCCAAAGCAAAACCAGGGGTTTTTTACTTAACTTTTAAACAGTAATTTTGTCTTCCTCTGAAGTTATTTCTTTCCTTTTTCGTTTCTGTTTATCTGTTTTATCTGTTAATAATTTTTAATTCGTCTATATACTGGACATCTAATTCGGTATAATTACCTGTACTATAAATAATACTTGGATCTCTCCAGGTTATCGTTTTAATCTTGCTGACGGGATGAGTTTTGTTACCGCCAGTATTGAGTATAAACAATATTTCGATGATACCCGTAATAAGATGTACCCCTTGTCAAG
>DGDV01000055.1 GCA_002385625.1 Firmicutes bacterium UBA3943 | reverse complement strand
CCTAGAGCTTCTTTTTTGTGTTCTTTTTATTTTTTCCCTTTCTATTTTGTCTATTTTTTAAACATATGTACTATGGTATGATTAGTGTATCAGTCCTTGTTCAATATCATAGATAAAAACAGGTTTTTGTTGGTGGGGGAGGATTGGCAAAGATGAAGAGTCCACAGGAGATGGCAAGGCAGATTGTGGAGAATGTGAGCAAGGTTTTGGTCGGAAAAGAAACCGCGGTTGAACTTGCTTTGGTTGCCTTGGGCTGTGAGGGGCATGTTTTAATGGATGATATTCCCGGTGTGGGCAAAACAATGCTTGCCAAGGCTTTGGCTATATCCCTCGGGCTGTCCTTTCGCCGGATTCAATGTACGCCTGACCTTTTACCATCGGACATTACCGGCCTGTCGGTCTTTGAACCGCAAAACGCCAGATTTACCTTTAGGCCAGGGCCGATTATGACCAATATTGTCTTAATGGATGAGATAAACCGCGCGACACCCCGCACCCAGTCGGCCATGCTGGAGGCCATGGAAGAGCGGCAGGTAACGGTGGACGGGGAGACCAGGCAATTAGATCGGCCCTTTATGGTCATTGCCACACAAAACCCGGTAGAGTTTGAGGGGACCTTTCCCTTGCCTGAAGCACAACTGGACCGGTTTTTGCTCCGGATTACCCTGGGTTACCCCACGCGCGAGGAGGAACTGAGAATACTGGCCAGGATGGAGGGGGAGCATCCCATTACGCAAGTTCAGCCGGTGGTGGAGGCGGAGGATATTTTGGGGTTTATCCAAGCCAAACAGCGGGTATTTGTGGAGGAAAGCCTCCGTAATTACCTGCTGGAACTGGTTGACCGGACAAGGAACCATCCGGATCTGGAGTTGGGCATCAGCCCCCGGGGCGCCATTGCCTTGTTCAATGCTGCGCGTGTTCTGGCCTTGCTCCGGGGGCGGGAGTTCGTCATTCCGGAAGACATTAAATTCCTGGCACCTTATGTCTTGGCCCACCGGGTGGTTGTCTCGGCGGCAGCCGCTGTTAAGGGCCGGGATGGAGCCGGAGTAATCCATGAGATCATTGCCGGAACAACAGTGCCAACCGAGGCGGCATTTCATGCGTAGTCTTGTCCTTATCTTGTTCTTTACGGGGGTAGTGTTGTTTTTACCCGGCCCTCTTTTCCAACGGATGCTCTATTTCCTGCTTGGGCTCGTACTTTGGGTGCGTAGGGCCAACCGGATCGTGGGAGAAAAGATCGTTGTTCAGGTGGATACCCTACATAGTAAGGGTTTTGTCGGCGATGATTTGTTCCTTACCCTCAAAGTGGCGAATCCTACCGGGTTTCCTGTGTTTTGGTGTACAGTACGCCAGTCCTTCCCCGAGGGGATCGGGGGCTTTTGCCAACGGTGGGCCTTAGCCCTGGATGCCCGGGAAAAAAAGGAGCTAAAAGTGGGTTTTCGGGGCCAGAGGCGGGGGATCTTTCCTGTGCCCGATGTCCGGCTTACCCATGGGGATGCTTGGGGCATAACGGAAAAAAGCCGGGATTTTAAATTTACCGAGCAGATTATTATCTATCCCGCTATCTCGCCGGTGGCGGAGGAATGGATCGAGCGCCACCTGCCATTGGGACGGCAAAAGATTATCTTCGGGCTCCATGAGGACCAGGCGCGCCTGCGCGGGTGCCGTGAATACAGGCCCGGTGACAGCATGAAGAGGATCCATTGGCCGAGTTCGGCCCGGACCGGACGGCTGCAAGCCAAGGATTGGGAGACCACATTGAACTCGGAGATCGGGATCTTCTTGAACCTGGCGGAGGAGGATTACCCGGCGGCCGACTGGTTTCGCTTGGCAGAACTGGGCATCGAGTGCGCCGCATCTCTGGTCGTTCATTTATACAATAGGGGCGAGAAAGTTGGCTTTTTCAGCAATGGCAAGAGCATTGCGGCGCCGGCGGGCGGGATTTTTTCCGTCAGTGCGAAGATTGGCAAACGCCAGGATGAAAAGATTCTGACCTATTTGGCCGGAGCAGACTTGGCGAAGGGCCAAGACCAATTGGTCCTCTTGACGGAGGCGCGCCGACTGCCAGTGGGTGCTTCGCCGGTGATTATTACCCCCAACATTACCCGGGCGATGGTGGAAAAGGCCCATGGGTTGCGGCGTTCCGGTTATCACCCGGTTTTTCTCTGGCTTAGGTCCCACCATATCGAGATTCCGGAGGCGGAATTGAAATTGCTGAAGGTGCCCGTAGTAAACGTCATAAGGGAGCGTGAGACGGATGCCGTCTGTTTTTGCTGATCAGCAAAGAAATACCTCGCTTCCTGCTGGCACCGTTGTACGGATTACCGTCTTTGCACTGTTCTTTGGCCTGTTCCTGGCCAGTGCGGGGTTCTTTCGGCTGTTGCAACATCCCTGGCGCTTGTTGCTGCTGTTGTCGGTTTTGGCCTGGGTAAATGTTGTGCTGCTGATCATTGTAGACAGGAATAGGTATGAATGGTTCTATCGGCTCCTGTTCTTCATCCTGACCCTGCTGATCACCTTAGGGATCTGGGGGTGGCTGGACCAAGGATTTGTTTCGCTGCTGACCTTGTTTTTTAACCATAATGACTGGGTCCTGGTGGCTGCGGTCACCGGTGGGTTGGCCCAGCGGTTGGCAAAGCTCCTTTGCCGGCTCTATTCCCGGCCCCAAGCGGTACAAACCGAGGGAGAAGAGAATACCAACCGGATTGATCTTAGCGGGTGGCAGGAGGCATGGGACCGCTGGCGCGGGACGATGGCTGCCTTGGCAGGTGTGGCCTTGCTGGTGATCCTTATCCGGTCCTTTACCGGCACCGGTTGGATTCAAGATGTCTGGACCACCTTGTTTCTCTTTGGCCTCTTGGGAGCGGGAGCCATCTTGTACGCTGATGCTTTTCTCTGCATGAGACAGGCGGTTTGGACTGGGGAGTTCTGCGAGTGGGCGCAGGATATCTTTAAACTGTGGTTAAAGTGGTTCGTTGGTGTATTTGGTGTGCTTATGCTGGTGAGTTGGGCCCTGCCGGCGAAATTCTCCCACTCCTTAAATGTTTCGAAGCTGATCTTTTCCGAGGTCCAGGTAGATCACGATCTAATCCTGAGCCCGCCGGGCCCGGAGTTACCCGAGACGGATGTCACCACCGAACTTACTTGGTCTGAGCTGATCTTCAGCTATCTTTATTTTCTGGGACACCTGACGGCCTTTGGCGGTGTTGGGATATTGATGATCATCTTCCCCTTTGTGCTGCTGGGTTATTGTTTCTATCATCTGGGCAGGCAAAGGGGCATGGGTCTATGCGGGATTTTGGCTGCGCTTGGCCGGTTTTGGCAAAATTGGTGGCGGCGGCTCTTCCAAAAGCCCGGGGAGCAAAGGACGGGTCTTTTTGTTCCGGACGGGGGCCAGCAGGGGAAGGAGCGCCCGGTTTATTACTGGGGGCGGGGATCCAACGCCGTTGTCCGCCGGGGGTATTTTCATCTGATCACGGAGGCGCGGGCAAAGGGTCTGGCCTGGCGGGGACAACAGACGCCTGAGGAGACAGCGGAAAAACTCCAAACCATGCTACCGGGGGAGGAAGCAGCCATCCGCGAGATCACCGGTACATATCACAGGGCTCGCTATGGACCGCCTAGCCTGGCCAGAGAACTGGCAGCTGCCTTTGAGAACTTGCGCTGGCGGTTGCAAAGCCTCTTGAAAAACGGACCACCGGCAAAGAAATGAATCAAAGGTAAGGATAATGAAGTAATTGCCAAATTCCCCAGTCACCTCCCGGGTTTGGACAGAAGGATTTCCCGCCAAGAACGCGAAACATCAAGCGTGGAGAAGGAGGTATTTGCGTGCTCCGGAAGAGACATTCTGTTTTATTAATTGTCCTTGTTGCACTGATATGGCCGGTTGCCGGCCTATTTGCCACTGAACCTATGGAAACGGGAGCACCGCAGGATCCTGTGGCGCTTGATGAAGCAGTACTTGCTGATACTGAAAATCAAGGGGTACCACCGATTACGGGCGAAGCAGAGGCGAAAGCGGACACAGATGAGCAAACGGGCGCAGAAGCGTCGGCGGACGCTTCGACCGGAGCTATTGCAACAGGAGATACTGCAGCCGGACTGGGCGGGGAGGTAGACATCCTTGCCACTGACCGGACATCTCCGGAAGATGCTTCGTCTGCCCAGGGCGACGGAACCGCTGCCAACGGAGGAAATGCCGAAACCGGACAAGTCCTCCCTGAACCCGGCGCCGCCCGGGGAGAGCAGGAATCTGCAGGCGAAAGTTCGGGGATCACCATTGAGGCGGAACAGATGGATTATGATGTGGAGGCCAAGGCGGTGGTCGCCACCGGCAATGTCATTGTCCGCGCCCAAGCCGGCGACCTGGAGATCCATGCCGATGAGATGGTCTACGCCAATGACGGTTGGATCCTGGTGAACGGGAAGGCTGTTGTAAAGTATAAAACCTTTTTAGTGGAAGGAGTAGGCCTTCGCTACCATGTCCCATCCCAGAGCGGTGAACTGAAACGGTTCAAAGGTGATGACGGCCTCTTTCGTATCTCCGGGGATACCATCGACTTTTCTCCGGAATACAAGTTGCTTAAAGGTGGCGATTTGACCAGTTGCGAACGGATCAGGCCCTGTTATCGGTTGAAAGCGGGTAGCATTCATATTGAAGGAGGGCGCATTATCATAAAGCGTGGTTGGTTATCCGTCTATGGTATTCCGTTAGTACCCATACCATACATGGCATTCAATCCGAATTCCCCAGATACCTGGCCTTTTGTTACCTTAGGCGCTACCAATGAACGGGGCGGTTTTGCCGTTATTGAAAAGAAAGTACCGTTTACCTCCAACTGGTCGGTTTATGGTGGTATTGGTTTGGGGACGGAAAGGTGGGGCTTGCTTGGCGGTGGTTTGGAGTGGAAGACGCCCACCGACAACCTGTGGAATATGGAGTATAACTATATGAACGACAAAAGACGCTTGGACTCAAAGCTGAATTATGTATCCGGTCCTTTTACGGTGAAGGGCTCTTTGTTCAGGGAATGGGATGATTCTGATGAGTTCTTTGGGAAGATAACTGAGACCTTGACCTTGTGGAAACAGCAGGAGCGGAGTTGGGCAGTGGAGTTTTCCCAAGAACGCCGCAGGATCAATGACCTGCATGATGAGAACCGGGACAATGCGCAAGAACGGTATGGCGGTACCATCTATGGGACACGGGTTTTGTATTCCCCCAATGGGAAGCTGACCTTTGGTTACGGCTGGGTTTACGGTGACGGTGACCTTCGGGAGTTCGGCATTGAGGATTGGGCGCAGGAAGCAGTCCTCCGGTGGAAACAGCCCCTGAATGAGAAATGGGCCGTGGAATTTAAAGGGGCCTACCATTGGTCCGATGATGACGAGCACTGGAACGAAAAACTTATTGTCCTCAGCAGAAACCTGCACTGTTTCACCGCCAAGCTGGACTGGGACGGTGTGGATGATGAATGGGGTTTCTCTTTGGAGTTAAATCTGTAAGCGGAGCTTATTTTGGATTAAAACCGCCGGGTTCGGCGGTTTTTTGTTATTGGGTGCCCTCGTTATGGGTGCTGTGGCCGAGGGGAAGAAGGCTGGCATCGGTTGTCCGGTGGGCCTTGCTGTTCAGGCATAAGACGGGGGGAACGGTATAGACTATAACCGGCATGCTTTTTTCTGTCCGGATGCAACAAGACAATGATGGTTGGATTATTAGGAGAAGACGGAGGACCGCCGGTGGAGAACGAACTGAATGACTTGAGCGGATCGGAATGGCTCTATTGGACCGGCACGCTTTATCCCACCAACTATCCGCCGGATCCCACCCATGCCTTGCGCAAGGTTCATGGCGCCATGAAACCTCCGGGACTAATGGCGGAGATTGTTTCTTTTTTTACCAAAAAAGGCGAGTTGGTCCTGGATCCCTTTGCCGGAGTTGGCGGCACTTTGCTCGGTGCGCAAATGGCCGGGCGTCGGGCCGTGGGGATTGAATTGAACCCGGCTTGGGTGGCGGTATACCGCAGGATTCAAGGGGAGTTTAGCCTGGGGGAGCAGGGGCCGGTGCGCGGAGGAGCGGGTCGTCCCATTACAGCGCCGATGTTGACCGGAGATTGCTTGGAATTGCTGGCCCGCTTCCCGGCCGGCCACTTTGCGGCCATCATCACGGACCCGCCCTATGGTTGCAAACACCGGGTTGGCTTCAAGAAGGAGACGAACTTTGCCATGTTCAACCCCAAAGCCCGGGAGGACTTTGGCAATGCCCAGGATTTTGCCGAATATTATGTTTTGATGGAACGGTTTGGCCGGGAAGCCTACCGGTTGTTGCCGAAGGGACGCTACTTGGTCATGCTCATCGGTGACCGCTACCAGAAGGGGGAGTATCTGCCCCTGGGGGTCCGGGTGGCCGAAGTCATGCAAAGGGTGGGTTTTCGGTGGAAAGGAACCCGGATCTGGTGGAACCAAGCCACTCAACGGCCCTTGCGGCCTTATGCCGTAAAACGCTGCTTTATCCCCAACATTCAACACCAAAATCTCATTATACTGCGTAAGGAGTAACTAGTACCACCCTGGCCGGGGCCCATCCGCTTGCTTCCGGGAATGGCGCAACATGGGTCTTGGCAAAGTGAAAACCCCATGTTATAATACATAAGTGGCTCAGTCCTATGGTTAACGAAAAAATTATGGGCCTGTGGCTCAGTTGGGAGAGCGCTGCGTTCGCATCGCAGAGGTCAGGGGTTCGAATCCCCTCAGGTCCACCAAACTAAACGAAAAAACTGCCGAAAGGCAGTTTATTTTTTTTAAAGTAAAAAGTGTAAAAGGAAAAAAGAAAAGGATAGAATCGTGGCTTGCCGTTCGCCATTCGTTGCTCGGTTAATTGGCAAGCCTTTGCGCTCTTTATTGTCCTTTCTACTCTCCCCTTTACTCCATACACTTTTCTTTTTTTCATCCCGAACTACGAGTGGCGAGACACAAACCACGAGTTTACCCTTTACTCTTTCCATTTTTTGCAGTATAATTAAATGTAGCGACGAGCTGTAAGGTTTTTCCTGAAAGCGAGGCGCGGTTGCTTGACAAGATCATTGTCCTGAGACAAGAGGGCTTGACCCGATTGTGAAGGCAAGAGGAGAAATAGCCACCGGCGGTGGCGGTTGAGTTTGCTGTCAAATCCTTGCGCCTTTACGCAAGGATTTTTTAATTTCCCTGCGGAGGTGGGATTATGGAGTCGAGAATTGGGGTTGTCAGCATCATTGTGGAAAACCCTGACAGCGTGGAGAAACTCAACGGTATTCTCCATGAATACAGCAGTTATATCATTGGCCGTTTGGGACTGCCTTACCAAAAACGCGGCGTCTCCATTATTTGCGTTGTGGTGGATGCACCCAACGACGTGATTAGCGCCTTGTCAGGAAAACTCGGGATGCTGCCCAATGTCATAACCAAGACCGCTTACTCCAAGCCTTTTCCGGCTGAGCTTAAACAGGGTAAACCGTAAATCGCCGGCAAACGGCGGCGGTTGTTGTACGGAGCGGCAGTCATGGTAGACTTTTCTTTTTGCTGAAGTTGGCTATTAATTTATTCCGGGAAGGGGGAGAAAGATGTATAACGTTAAGTCTTTGGATGCCAATGAGTTCATCGCCCATGAGGAAGTCGTGGATACGCTGGAACAAGCGAAAAAGTTGGTGAGGGACAAAGCGGAGATTGATCGGATTTTGGCTAAAGCCAGGGAGTATAAGGGCTTGACCCATCGGGAAGCCGCGGTCCTGCTTGAGGTGGATGATGAGGAAACGCTGGAGCGCATGTTTAAGCTTGCCCGGGAGGTTAAGGAGAAGATTTACGGCAAGCGAATTGTCCTGTTTGCACCGTTGTATCTGTCGAACTACTGCGTGAATAACTGTAAGTATTGCGGTTACCGGTGCGCTAACCAGATAGCCCGGCGCCAGTTGACCCAGGAGGAGGTGCGGGAGGAGGTCCGGGCCTTGGAGGCCATGGGCCACAAACGGCTCCTGCTGGAGGCGGGGGAGGACGACGAAAAATGCCCCATCGAATATATCCTGGAGTGCATTAAGACCATTTACAACGAGAAGTTCGAAAATGGCGCCATCCGCAGGGTAAATGTGGATATTGCTGCGACAACGGTGGAGAATTACCGCAAACTGAAGGAAGCTGGCATTGGTACCTACATCCTTTTCCAGGAGACCTACCACAAACCCACCTATCTTGAGATGCACAACGGTCCAAAGAAAAATTACGAATGGCATACCGAAGCCATCGACCGGGCGATGCAGGCAGGCATTGACGATGTGGGTATCGGACCCTTGTACGGTTTGTATGACTACCACTATGAGACTGTGGCTTTGCTGATGCATGTCGAGCATTTGGAGGCAGTACACGGGGTAGGGCCCCATACCATCTCCTTCCCCAGGCTGTTGCCGGCGGAGGGCGTTGACTACAGCAGCTTCCCTTATTTGGTCAATGACCGGGACTTTAAGAAGGTGGTGGCAGTGATCCGCCTGGCGGTTCCCTATACGGGTCTGATCCTATCAACCAGGGAGACGCCGGAGTTCCGTAAGGAACTGTTGGATATCGGCATCTCGCAGATGAGCGCGGGCTCTTGTGTGGGCGTTGGCGGCTATGCCAAGCAAAAGAAGGAGGAAGAGGAGAAGGGCGTTGACGAAAAGCCCCAGTTTTTCCTTGCCGACCACCGCCCGCCCATCGAAGTAATCAAAGGCTTGGTGCGCGACGGCTACCTGCCGAGCTACTGTACGGCCTGTTACCGGGAGGGCAGGACCGGCGACCGGTTCATGCAGTTTGCGAAGTCCGGGCAGATCGCCAACTTCTGCTTGCCTAATGCGCTGTTGACCTTTGAGGAGTACCTCCAGGACTATGGTGATGAAGAGCTGCGAGCGATGGGACGCCGGCTGATCGATGAACAGATCCAGACCATTCCCAACGAGAAGCAGCGGGCCAGGGCCCTGGCTTATCTGGAGCGGATTCGTGGCGGTGAGCGGGATCTGCGGTTCTGATAAGCAATTTGTGCTGGAGACATTGGATTAATTACGAAACGGGTGGTTGATGGGAAAACCACCTGTTTTTTTTATATTTTTTTGCCCTTTACCCCTTCATTTTGCGTACGGTTAAGTACTTGGCCGGTGTTATCCGGGATAGAAAGTTTCGTTGTTAAGTCAAAACAATTTTTATAAAGACAGGTCGAAAAGAAGGAATAAGAAACGTTACAAAGAAGTAAATATACAAAAATATATATAAATTACCAAAATAACATCGGCAGAATAGGCTTCCAACTCCGGAGATTTGAATTTAAGGAGGTGGGATGGCGAATACGCCGGAGATTCTTAGCCCCAATACTTTTAAAAAGGATGGTGGCCTTAGTGAGAATTACACTGGAGAAGAATCTAGCCTTTGCCGATCAACCCAAACCCATTTTGTACAAAGACATACCGGATCAAATCAAACCGCGAAAAGCGATCAAGCCTTTGGAAAAAGCGGCATTAGAACTGAACTTAAATCTGTCTGTCTTGCCAGGGAGCCGTTTGGAGGCTGTGTTGGAGAGGGACAATCGAGTTAAGCTTAGATTGGAAAACTTTGCTGTTGGGAAACACGTCTTTCCTCCGGATATTAAATCAATTGGCATCGACAGTCTGGGCAACAAATCGGAGCGGTTTAACAAAGCCTTGGAGACAGATGCTCTTCTCCCGGATCACCTGGATTTTCAACCGGTCTTGCCGACCCTTCCCGAACAATTAAGGGTTCCGCCTTTTTTCCGGTCGGTCATGCAGAAGGAAGATTGGCAGCGTGGAAACCCGGCGACAACCGTTTTCCCGCCGGACAACCGGATGGTCTTCTCTGATACCAGCTATCCTTGGTGTACTTGCGGGCGGGTGGATTCACCATTGAGCCAGGCAAGCGGTGTCATGGTTGGACCGCGGCATCTGCTCACCGCCAGCCATTGTGTGCAATGGAACAGTGACGGTTCCGCCGGTTGGCTCCGTTTCCGGCCGGCCTATTTCGCGCCGAGTGCCCCATTTGGTGATGCCTGGGCGGTGTGGATCTATTACAAAATGAAGGTTACTGGCCCCACCATTGATTGGGTAGAAGGTATGTATGACTATGTCGTGTGCGTCTTGGACCGGTATATCGGCAATTGGACCGGTTGGATGGGCGCCAAAGGTTACACTGATGCCTGGGACGGCGGAGCATATTGGTCACACATCGGATATCCGGGTGACCTGACCAGTGGGAACCGGCCTACATTTCAAGGGGGAATAGCCTTGGATGGTTCCTGGTGGCAGGCGGATTCCCATGAAGCTATGTCACACCGGGGCGATGTCTGGCCGGGCCAATCTGGGGGACCGTTTTTTGGCTGGTGGGGCGGCATGCCCTATGTCGTAGCCGTCCAGAGTTCGCATAACGCCAATGAGAACAATGCCAGCGGCGGGCAGGATATCATCTTCCCGGGCAGGAAGACCTACCCCCGGTTGTTGATCAAACGGATCTTCGTTTCCGGTCGGGGCAATGAAGGCACCAAGTTGGAGGGCTTTGCCGCCCGGGCCACCGTTGAAGGGATCACCAGTGAACCGGTGATCTATGGTAAACCGCTGTTTCTGGCAGTAAATGCCGCAGCAGAGAATATTGGTCGTTTGGGTGCGGACGGCCGGATTGACCGGACCCGCCCGGATTATCAAGATTATTTCCGGGCCAGGTTGAGTGGTTTTTCTGTACCGGAACTGCCGCTGCCCAAGGACAATAAGTACCTGCCTGCGGCCGTCAGGGTGCAGTCGGCGGAGGTGCGGGCTGAGCTTACGCTGGATCCCGACAGTTTTCTACTGGACGTAACTGTGGACGGGCGGAACCTGGTGGGTGACTATCAAGGCCGCCCCGAGCCGGAAGATTTGATCCAGGAGATTGTCTGGGAAGCCTTGGCTGAGCTGGATTTAATTTCTCTTAACTACAGGTTGCGTGGTGTCGGCAAGGAACTGTCAATGGAGTTGCACTCCAACCTGGATGATGTGGTTCGGGAGCGCATTAAAGCTGTTATCGGCCGTAAGCTGGAGGAGTTTGTGACAGCCCTCCGGGCCCGGGTGGAGGCAAAGCTCCGGGCAAAACAGGCAGAACTCAACGGGAAACTTAATCAAAACCGGCGCGAAATGGAGGCAAAACTTCAAGGACTGCAAGAGAAAATGAAACTGCAAAATCAGGATTTTGAAGCATTGAAGAAGAAGTTTGAAGCGGAGTTGGGCAAGGACAAGGGTAAACTGAAGCTGCCCGGATTGGATTTTTAGCGGAGGATGATATTTTTGCCCAGTTGAGTCCGTATAATGGTGTAAAAATGGTTTTCTGAAAAAATAGGAGAGCCATTAACAAATTCCTCAGTTAGAATAGAAGTTGGACAAACCAAAATTCTAAGAGGAGGAATTT
>DGDV01000030.1 GCA_002385625.1 Firmicutes bacterium UBA3943 | reverse complement strand
GTACATAAATTGGGGTCAGGTCAGATGGAATAAAGGAAAATCCCCGCCTGTAGGCGGGGATTTTGTGTATCTTTGCAAAACCCGGGTTTTATTCCACGATGAAACGGTCGGCCGTGGCGGTCAACTCTTCGGCCAACTCCCGTAGTTTACGGGCGGCGTCAGCCACAACGGTGGATGAGGCATACTGTTCTTGGAAGGTGGCGGAGACTTCTTCCACAGCCGCCAGGTTGTTTTGGCTAATCTCCGCAACTTTGCCCATCTCGTTGATGACTGATTTGTTGTTCTCACTGACTTGGGAGGCGGTTTCAGCAATCTGGCTGATCCGGTGGGTAATTTGGTCCACTTGTCGCACCAGTTCTTTGAAAAGTTCAATTGTATCATCCAAGGTAACACGGCCCTTCTCCACCTGTGAGGTGCCGCGTTCCACGGCGGATACCGCCCGGTCTGTCTCCTCAAAGATATTGTTAATAACTTCATTAATATGCTCAATGGATTCCCGGGAACGCTCGGACAACTGGCGAATGTGGTGGGCCACGATGGCGAAGCCCCGACCGTGCTCACCGGCGCGGGCCGCCTCGATGGAAGCGTTCAGCGAGAGCATGGTGGTTTTTTCAGCAATGTCATGGATGACATCCAACAACTGTTGGATCTCTCTGGATTTTTCCGCCAGATTTTGTACAACTCCATCAATGTCTTTCACTGTATTAACAAAGGAGTCGATGGCATTGGTCATGTCCTCGGTGGCATTACCACCGCGGGCGGCTAGCTGTGACAATTCCTGACAGGTGTTGTTAATCTCAAGAGTAGCGTTGGTTACCATTTCCGTCCCTTTTGAAGCCGTCTCCATGATCTGGAGTGTCTCATCCACCACTTGGGATTGGGTGGTTGCGCCGTCGCTCAGGTGTTCAACCAAGTCGTTCAGGTCCTTCAGGGCTGCAGTGGTGGAATCGGCCACTGAAGAGAGGTCTCCGGCGGAGGTGTTGATATTCCTGGCGCTGTCCTGGGCCGAGGTGACGAGGGAGCGCAGGGCATCGACGGCCGTGTTGAAGGCTGTGGCAACCATGCCCACTTCGTTCCTGGAATTGATAGCGACATTCACTTGGAGGTCGCCTTTGGCCAATTGCTCAGCGGCGGCTTTCAGTTTACGCAAGGGTTTGATGATGGACAAGGCCTCAAGGAAGCCCAGAACCATTGAGATGATGACGCCGACCAGGATAATCCACCGTTGGATCTTAACAACCTTTTCATAGGCCAGGTTGGACCGGGCAAAACTGGTGGTGCCAGAGGTCCGGTGGTTCCTATGAACGGTGCTTAATTCGCTAAAAAGTAACCTTGATAGTCTGGCAAATTCGTTGTAGGTGGCTTTAACGTCACCTTCACCGTAGTTATAAGCATTGTCGAAGGCTTCCAAAGCATCGCCGTAATTTTCCAAGGTTTGCTCCAGGGTTTCAACCTCTTGTTCGGTGATATAGGCTTTCATCTGGTTGAATTGGGAGTACAGATTGCTGCGGGAAAGGGAGGCGTTGATGATGACTAGACCGCTGCCGGACATGGCAGTGTTAACGGTGTTTTCGTTTTTATAGACTAAATCCTGCATCTCGCTGATGGGGAAGATAACGGAGATGTTTTGGTAGTAGAGGTCTGCAGTGGAATCCCGCATGATCCCCATGTTTTTTAAGGCATAAGTGCCAATACCGACAGTAACAATGCTGGAGAAAATGATAATAAGAGCAATTTTCCCTGCTACGCCTCTGACAAGGGAAAAGATGAACTGGGAGATAGAACTCAATTTTTGTTTCAGCTTCATGTAATCCGGCGCCTCCTTTAGGTAATTCGCTGAAGACGGGTAAGCCAAAAAGCAAGAAGCACTAACGTTATATGTATCGGCGTCTTTTGGCGTCAAATATAGTCATAATTGCTGCTTGTGAAAGTTCATTACTAGGAAATATTCGTCATAAAGCCAAAACAACCTTCTTAAATCCATTAATAATGTTCAATAGTTGTGGCAAAAGGAAGAAAACAAGACAGAGAAGGGTGGCCCTTCTCTGTCTTGACATATGCTGTGTTGCTTTGTCGTAACGATGTTTATTGGTTTTTTAACGCTATCCGGAAGGTTTTTTCGCTTACAACAGCTTTAAATGCAGATTTTATTTTAAATACCCGGCCAGTAGGGTGTCTACTGCCTCCTGTTCTGTCAGGCCGAAGGTCATCAGTTTGGCGATCTGGTCGCCGGCCAGCCGGCCGATGGCGGCTTCATGGGTCAACTCCGCTTCACTGGAGTTGGCGATGAGAGCGGGGAGAGCCTGGATGCGCGCCTGATCCATGATGATGGAGTCACAGGCCACATGACCCTTGCATTTGCCGTAACCGATGAGTTCCGCCCGGAAGACCTGTTTTGAGTGGCCTTTAGCCACGGAGCGGGAGAGGATCTCTCCGGCGCTGCCGTCGCCTTCCAGGTGCACATGGATCTCGGATTCGGCCGTCTGTTCTTCATGGGTCAAAAGCCGTTCGTTCATAAGCAGATGAGCTCTCGGCCCCACGTGGACTTCGGTTCGGCGGAAGGTGTGATGGACCCCTTTGACCTGGACCAACTCCAGTTCGGCATAGGCCCCCTCTTCCAGATGAAGGATGGTCACAGGGTTGAGGATGCGTTCCCCGGTGCCGCCGCCCTCGCCGTAATGTTTTTCTACATAACGTATCCGCGCCCCGGTACGGACAAAAAACTCGTGAATCCCGTCGTGTTGGCTGGTGGCCTCCGACGGGTTGTGGATGCCGCAACCGGCCACGATGAGGACGTCGGAGCCAGCTCCGATCTCAAAGGTGTTATAGACCACATCGTTGATCCCGCTCTCCGTAATGATTACCGGGATGTGGACCGACTGGTTGACTGTTCCTGGAGCGATCCGGATATTGATGCCGGGTTTATCCTGTTTCGGTTCGATGGTGATTGTCTCAGTGGAGGATCGGGCTAAAGCTTGACCGTTCTTTCGGATGTTAAAGGCCCCCTGCGGGATGCCGTGCAGGTCGGCGATGGTCTTCAGCAGGTTTTCATCGATGGCATTCAACTGCATCTTCATCCTCCTCTAGCTGGCATTGTTTGCGCCAACGGCAGTTTAGCTCCTCCATCAAAGTGGTACGGACATCGGCGAGGCGGCCTTGGCTTTGAACTTGGCCCTCCGCCATGACAATGAGCTCATCGGCTTGGGTAATGAACCGCTCACTGTGGGAGATTACGATGGTGATGCGGTCCGGGTGCTCCCGGTGGGATTGACTGACAACCCGGACTAATTCTTCAAAGCCCCAAAGATCCACGCCGGCTTCGGGCTCGTCCAGGATCACCACGCGTTTGGCCCCCAGTAAAGCGGAGGCTACTTCCAACCGTTTCATTTCCCCGCCGGATAAGCCGGTATCCACCATTCTGTGCAGGTATTCCTCGGGGCACAGGCCTACCTGGCGCAGGGTGCGGCGGAGGGTTTTGGCCTCCGTATCATCGCCGGCGGCCAGGCGGAGAAAGGTGGAAACCTCGATGCCTTTAAACCGCGGCGGGTTCTGGAAAGCATAACGGATACCCAGGCGGGCCCGTTCGGTGATGTTTAGGCTTGTAATATCCTCACCGTCCAAGAGAATGCGGCCATTGCTGACGGGAATGATCCCGGCAATGGCTCTGGCGACCGTGGTTTTACCGCCGCCGTTTGGTCCGGTGATTGCATAAAAACAACCGGGTTTAAACTCCAGGTTTACGTCCCGGAGAATGGCGAGGGGCTCATTTTCTGTTGTCACTTGGACGGAAATATTTTGTAACCGGAGCATATTAGCACCTTCTTTCGGATGGTGGTGGCTGGGAAAACCCGGCGGCAAGCGCGGGAGGCGCTGGAACCGGCGGGTAAAGATTGCTGTTACACCCAATAAATTATACCAAAAACCTGGAAGAAGCGGTAGCGTAGATTCAAATGTTGATAATTTGTAACAGAACAAACTCCCATAGGAATCTTTTGCTTTCTGGCGAAATATTATGAAAAATACACACCAAAGGATGGTGGGAAACGGGGGACAGTACATGCGACGGCACGCAATACATAAAGCTATAACAACCGTTTTATTACTTATACTTATGGGATTGGCGGGAGTGGTCCCTGGTTTGGCCGATCCGCCCGTCGAGCCGGGTGGCCAAAGCATCCGGCTGGTGGCCCTGGGGGATCTCATTTATCACATGCCCATTGTAAAATGGGCTAAACACTGCGGCGGGGATAAATATGACTTCCGGCCGATCTTTGGGGCCATCAAACCCTGGTTGGAGGAGGCCGACTTCTCTGTGGCTGTCTTGGAGACGGTTTTAGGTGGCGAGGCGGATCGGGGTTTTACTGGTTATCCTATGTTCAACACACCGGATGAAGCCGTGGATGCCTTACAGTGGGCCGGGGTTGACCTGGTTTTTACCGCCCACAACCATGCGCTGGACCGGGGGGAAAAGGGTGTGCTCCGGACCATTGGCGTACTTGATGCTAAACAAATGCTCCATGTGGGCATGAATGCTTCGCCGGACCCGGCAGCGCGGGTGCGGATCGTCAATATAAAAGGGATCACACTGGCCTTTTTAGCGTATACCACCGCCACCAACGGCATACCTACCCCCAAGGGGAAACCCTGGTTGGTCAACAGTTTTGCCCATGATTTGGTCCGGGAGGACATTCGAACGGCGCGCAGTCTGGGGGCGGACGGGATCGTCTGCGCCCTGCATGCGGGGGCCGAGTACCGCCGGGAACCCGATGATGAGCAGAGGGCTGCGGTGCGTTTTTTGCTGGACAATGGGGTAGATATTGTGTTGGGCAGCCATCCCCATGCCGTTCAACCCATTGCCTTTGCCACCTTGCCCGGCTTTGGCGGAGACGGGCCACCCCGGGTGGGCTTTGTTGCGTATTCTTTGGGCAACTGCCTTAGTAATCAGCAGTGGCGTTACAGCGATTGCGGCTTGACAGTGGCCTTGACCGTCGGGAAGCGGCCGGGGGGTTCGGGTATCATGATTCGGCGGGTTGAGACGCAGCCCTTATGGGTCTGGCGTTTTAAGGAAGGTGGTTTGTTTGGCTACAAAATCCTCCTGGTGGGGCCGGCAGGGGTCAATCCCGCCGAGGCTGTTTTAAATGAAGAGGAAAAAGCCCGGGTTGCCCAGGTCTGGCAGGATACCATGGAAACCTTGGGTTATTACGGGACCCAACCCCAACAGTAATTGTGGCAAGAACACATTTATAACTTTGCTGGCACGGAGAAAGGGGAGCTTTTCTCCGTTTTTTTGCAATTATGAGGGAAACGCCCAGGTCCGCCAATAACTACAAAATGGCATGTAGCAGGACTTTTGCTTTTTGGGGCGAAAACATGTGATGCAAACACCCCACAAGGGAGTGGCACGGAAGCGCCGACTTGCACCTTCACAATTTAGCTATACTTTTACTACCCCGTTTTACCGGGCCGAATTTGACCGAAGGAGGTGAACACCACATTGTCCAGTCCGGGCGGCGGTAGTATTACCAACAATGCAAACAACGCAGGACAAGGGCGGGGAGATTGAGGTAACCTGGACGGCTCAAGCAACCCTCCCGCAACGTAGCATACTTCGTTGCCATAGACCACAATTCGCACCTTAGAATGTAGCAAACCAAGGAGGAACATTAATGAAAAAGTTCGTCGCTTCACTCGTAGCAGGTATCATGCTTTTTGCTGTTTGCCCAGCGGCCTTTGCCGCCAACTTGGAATTCTCCGGTAAAATGAAGTCCCAACTGATTTATGGCCAGAATCCGACCTTTGGTAACAACTGGGACGGCAAGGCCGACCTCGAACTGGAGGCTTCCCTCGGCGATTCCATCAAAGCCGGTTTTTCCATCCAAGACATGGAGCGCTTCTTCACCGGTGATTGGTACCACCAGGATGATGAGTTTGCCGGCGCCAACCCCAGTATTGACTTGGACGGCCTCTGGCTCCAGTCCCAAGGCGCCCTTTGGCACAACGGTCCGGAATTTACCACTCGTATCGGCGGTTTGGATGTCAACTACTCCAACTATATCGCTGATGTGACTGACCCCGGTGTCAGCATTGCCGCCGACTTTGGCAATGTCTCCGTAGGGGCCTTTAATGCCTGGACCGAAGAAAACGGTAACCCCGGTCACGGCTTGCATGCCAGCTTGAAGCCGGCTGACAACGTGGAGCTGGGCGGAACCTATGTGAAGGTTGAAAAGCAACAATCTTTTGCGATTGACGGTACGATCAAGCCTAC
>DGDV01000029.1 GCA_002385625.1 Firmicutes bacterium UBA3943 | reverse complement strand
AGCACAAACTATTTTACAGACTCGGCAAATTGTATATCAACAGTGTATGAATCCTTCATCGGAATCTCTGTACACCCAGGCATGGCATTCGACTGTACATTGAGATAATGACGCGGTCTAGCTATAGTAATTCGCGGATAGTGTCTGTACTCAACCTCGTCCTGACCAGAATATGCCTTAGTAAGAGCTTTCCTTTTTGACTCTGGAAGTGTTGCCGACAATAAAACGACAGTACAATCCACCTCAGCCAACCAATGTAACAACCGTTCAAGAATTGTGCTCATATAAGTGTCATAAGCATGGACTTCGTCAAAGATAACCACCTTGCCCGCCAGTCCGAAAAGACGAACAAACCAATGTTTTGTTTGAAGAACACTCAACAAACTTTGATCGATAGTACCAACGCCAAATGGGGCTAGAAGAGGTCGTTTCTTTGCAGTAAACCAAGATTGGGCTTCCACATCCCCTTCTCCACCTATGCTGTTTGGTTTGTACTCTTGAATCTCACCTTCTTTTACTTCCGCCATTTGCGTAAGAAGAGCATCACCATGTACGAGTTGTAAATTCAGTTTCCCCTGGTGACCGCGTTTTTTCAAGTAATCATGCAAAACCCTCTTGAACATCGCATTACATGTAGCTTGTGTCGGCATTGCAATATACATGCCGCGTGCATTACCTCTACACATTGCTATATCAGCTGCATAAAGTGCAGCTTCGGTCTTGCCTTGCCCCATCGGTGCTTCAACAATCATAAGATAAGGAGAGGTCTGTTTGGATGCCAATTCAATTACAGACAATTGAATAGGATTAGGAATAAAACCTTTAAACATGACATTGAATGGAACCTCATCAGCAAAGGCAACAGCTGGTAACCAACCTAAGCAGTCAAGTGCTTTTTGCGCCTGACATTTTGCCTTTGTCCAGTATTCTAATGTATTTATTTCGACTGTGGTACCATATTCTGCTGTACACGGAAAGAAAGTCTGATCTGAACCAATCCAGTCTACTACGGAAAAAAAGCCAGCAAGTATTGGAACAACAGCCGAATCCGTGATCTCTTTCCTAGACTGTGCCTCACGGTTTAGATCAAACCCTACGATATTAGCGAACTCTTCAAGTAATTTTTTTCGGGCAGTTTTCCAGTCGTTGTCACCAAGAATATCGCGACCCATTTGTAGTTCAGCGGAACGAGGAAATACACCATGGTGTCCTCCAGTAATTTGGGCTAAAACAGCGACAGATGGAGTAGAACCAAGAACTTCATATAAAATATGCGCGCTAATAAATCCATGAGGACAGTTTTGAGCATTTTTAGAGAAGCGAAGCCCGGAATTTTGCGATAAAACAGGGTTTTTCTTCTGAAAACCCGGACTAGCTTTCCCAATATCGTGCGCTCCGGCAAAAAAACTATTTGAGTACGGGCATCAATTCCTAATGAGCATTCAATTCTTTTCCTCAGCATCGGTGTTATACAATTATCCCAAACGAGAGCTGCCACTGCTGCGACATCCAACATGTGGCACAATAATGGATGATATACTCGGTTTTTATCCATTCTCGAACTTGTTTTAGCCCAAAATAGTTGCCACGTTGGAGCTTGATTTTCAGCATGCTCCATCGTATATTCATTCCTCCATCCCTTTATCCAAATCTTTGTTAATTTGGTCAAAAGCCTTATAGCCTATCCCCATCATACCACCCCCGACTGACATATGTTTGTCACAAAACATTTGTTCGGCTATATAATTTTCACTTTTCCACCGTCTAACAAACCAATTAACAAAGTTTACAATAAATTTACATTCCACTTCTTTTTCTATTTTCCTTTTTAATTATCACAAATTGTTTAAATAAACCTTACATTCCGGTAAATACTTGCTACCTACGGAATAGTAGGCAAAGACCCATGTTGTCTATGTATCAGAAAAAATATATAATAATTTGAGCACACAAACCCATGTACTCTCCATCTTGGAAAACAGTGAGCCCGAGGAGGCGAGGAAGATGGTATCCAATATATCCAGGGTAATTCGGCAAAAATATGAAGAATGTTTAAGTACAGGAAAAGAGCAAGGAAAACTTGAGGGCAAGCTGGAAGGCAAACTGGAAGTTGCCCAAAAAATGTTGGCCAAGGGCCTGCCCATGGAGATGATCCTTGAGGTCACCGGGCTTACCCCCGAACAAATTGCCCAATCATCAGTCAACTAAAGTACACAGGGAAAGAATAATGCCACCCAACCGGGGTGGCTCTTTTATATAACAACTCCCGCCTCCTGGCCCCAACCTCACTCCCACAAAATCCAGTCCTCCCGCTGGGCAAAATCCCGGTCCAAGGCCACATGGTCCCCTAAAATCCCAGCCTGGCCGTCCACCAGCAGCCGTACCTTCTGCACCTCCGGCAGCTCCGCCACGGTGTTCACAATCGCATACACCGCCAAAAGCTCCGAAGCGCCGCCGCCATTGACAAACTCGCAAAACTCCGGCTTTAAGTCCACCACCGCCACCCCGTGGCTAAAGCTCACCCTCTTCACCCAGTCCCCCACCGGGGCTGCCGGCAGAAGGGCGCTGTTTTTTCCCGGCCCCTTGCCCAGCTCCGCCAGGACCGCCCGGATCAGCCCCACCCGGTCCCAGCTCTTCAGCCCCGCCGACAACTCCCGGATCTCCGGCCTAAGCGCCAGGTCATTATTGTTGGGATCCGCAAAATACAGCCGCACCTGTCCCGGCTCCAACGGCTTTTGCGGTACCGCCGGGAAGACATGGCCCACCCGTCCCCCGCTTTGCACCGGCGCCGCCGGGCGCGCACACAGATAATCCACCACACCATAGAAGATGGCCTCCGCCAGCTTCTCCCGATACTCCGGCTGGCTAAGTAACTGCTCCTCCCGGGGATTAGATATAAACCCCACCTCCACAATGACCGCCGGCATCTTCGTGCTCCTCAGCACCCGGTAGTCCGCAGCCTTGGCCTTCCGCCTGTTCGGCCCCAGCCGCAGGGCCAATTGGGTCTGCACCGCCACCGCCAGCCGCTTGCTCTCCTCCTCCCCCTCCTGGTAAAAAGTCTGCGCCCCCGACCAAATCGATTGCGGAAAACTGTTCACATGAATGCTTATATAAACATCCCCGTCCTGCTTGTTGGCCAGCCTCACCCGCTCCCACAGGTCCCGCTCCTTCATGGTGCGAAAACGCATCTCCCCCTGGCCCGCCAAGTCATAATCGCCGTCCCGCGTCAGCACGGTATAAGCCCCCACCCGCGAAAACAAGCGGTGAAGCGCCAGGGCTATCTCCAGGTTAACCTCCTTCTCCTTTAGGCCCGTCCGGCCCAAAGCCCCCGGGTCCCGCCCGCCATGGCCCGGATCAATAATGATCCGCCGGCCGGGTACAGCCAGTTGCCGGGGCAGCACCGGCCGCACTGATGGCGGCGCCTGCAGCCATAGCACAATGCCAAGGGCCACCACCAGCAAACTGTACAAAAAAAGCAGTTGCCGGTCGGAGAGAACAATCAAAAAAAGCCCGCGTCCCTTTCGCATACCCTCACCCCACTATGATGGTATGCCGGCTCAAAAACGCCTAGAAGGGACCCAGGCTTCAGGCCCCGCCCTCTTTCCTGCGCCGAGCCCAAAAACCTCCATCCCCTCCGTCAAAAAATACATCATCTTCCCAGCATAAAGGCGGGAATTTCCAACACAAACATTTTGCAAAAACTCATTGACATTTAAAATAAATTTTGCTATGATGGTCCTGTTTTGTGAAACGGTTTAAGGAGATGAGACCCCAAATCTTTATAACAAAAGAATAAGTCCTGATCTAACATATATCCCGAGAGCTCCGTTGGTAGCAATGTCGGGTAAAGGGAAATCAGGGCGCTTATGGGTCAAAACGTTCTTCCTGACCAGACAGAAAAATCTTATCTTCATTGATGAGGTGAGGGGAATGCCGACTTTTGATACTGTAGGTGCTCATGTGCTGGCGGACTTCTGGGGGTGCCAGTTCGAAAAGCTCGATGATCCCGAGCTACTAATGGAGAGTCTTCGTCAGGCGGCGCGCAGCGCCAATATGACCATCTTGGCCGAAGAAGCCCACAAGTTTTTTCCCCAAGGCTTTACCGGCCTGCTCCTGCTCTCCGAAAGCCATATTTCCATCCATACTTATCCGGAGAGGGGATATGCCGCAGTTGATGTCTTCACCTGCGGCGGCGGCATGACGCAAAAAGCCATCGACTATCTCAAGTCCGTCCTGCAACCTTCCCATGTCAAGGAGATGGTCGTCACCCGCGGCTTGCCCGAAGCCTAAGCCCGTTTGACAACTGAATAGCATTAAATAGAGCACCTGCCAAAAAGCACGGTGCTCTTTTCATTTCAACCAATCCCGCTCCACTGTTTACCCTTTACTCTTTACACCCCATCATTTCCCTTTTACTCTTTTCACTTTACTCTTTCCAACCAAAAAGAGGGCATCCGCCCTCTTTTTCGTCTTACTTACGCTCTCCGGTCCTTCCGGTCCTCAAAGAACCGGTTATTGGCAAAACGGCTAGGCGTTGACTGTTGCTGCGGTTGGGCTTGGGCATTGCTATTGCTCTGTTCCGCCCCTGCGGTCGCCTCAGTGGCCGCGGCCTCACCGCTGCCCGCCGCACTTGCCCCAGTCTCCGCGGCATTACCGTTGCCAAACTTCGGCCGGTTGTCCGGCACCACCGTCAGGCCAAACAGCTTATGCGCCAGCTTCAAATAGCCGTGGACATTGGCGGTCTGGGAGGACTCCACCAGCTGATTGGGGGCAATCAACTCCGGCAGGATGTGGTCGGCCAAGGCCTTGCCGCCGCCGCCCGACAAGAGGATAATGTCCAGATCCCGCTGATCCCAGATGGAGTTCATCTCCGTCAAGATCTTAGCGGAGACCTGTTCATAGGCATCCTTTTTAATCTGCTCCAACGATTCGACCTTGCCAGCCACTTTGATCTGGGCTTTCTGCACGATCTCATCCAGCTCAAAGTTCTCCTTATAGATCCGGTACTTATTCCGGAGATAATCGGCAACAATAGCATAGGCATTGGACATACCTGTTATCGTGGAGTAGCTTTGTTTATCGATGTATTCCAGCTTGTCCACAACGGTAAAATCGGTGGTCCTAAAGCCCACGTCGATGATACCCACCTTGTTCCGGGCCAGTTCCTTATCCTCCAGGTTCCCCCTGGCGTCAAAGATGCTGTTAAACATCGTCCCCATGGGTTGCGGGATAATCCTGACCTGGTGCACAATGATGTTCTTCTTCCTGTCCGTCCCGTCGGTATTCAACATAATGGTGTGCGATCCTTTGATCATCTCCGCCAGGGAATCCTTGTAGGCCAGATAATAGCTGGGCGGCAGACCGGTGACCACATTAAACTCGTCCGACTCGCCTCGGACGAATAAAGCCAATGTGGCCAGGAGCAACACCCGGGTGTTTTTGTCCTGGGCGTGATTCTCACCTAAAGAACGGCTGACAATCTCACTTTGCCGGACTGCCAGGTCGCCAACGAAGTATTTCTTACCATCAATGGTAACCGCTAGGTTCTCAATGGGCTCCACATAGGTTGTCAGCTCTGAGCGATAGGTTAAATCTTGTCCGGCCCCCACGACACTGGGAAAAATGATGTCTTTTTCGCCATTGGTAGCTTTCACAAAACCAAATCCTAGATCGATACCGATATTTTTCGCCATCTATTTCCCTCCTCGAGTCGGACCCCACTCCGTCACGGTTTTTTCGCCCAAGCACTTTTCATGTCACGGATTCGAGGCCATATCATGTCGGAATATATATCGGATTCTTACAAAGAAAAATTAACCCCTTTTTAACTATTTTTCTGCCTTACGGTGGATAATAAAGCGTGCCAAACGGCCCGGTCCGTCAATCGCCCCCCTCCGTTACCCGCAGGGTCAGATCAGCCACCACGGGCAAATGGTCCGAAGCCATGGTCTCAATGATCTCCACCTTGTCTACGCCAAACTCGGGGGAGACAAAGATATAGTCGATCCTGGGCCGCTCCAGGCTGTTTTTGCTGAGGAAGGTCCCCAGGTGCTCCTTGCCCACCACCGCCTGGACATCCAGGAACCACTCGGCGATAGCCTGCACCTCCTCCGCGTCGGCGGTGGCGTTCCAATCGCCGGTGATAATGACCGGGCCGGCGGCCTCCTCCAACAACTGCAGAATTTTGGCCATTTGCAGGCGCCGATCCTCCACGCTTAACCCCAGATGGGTGGTGAAGAAGTTCACCGGCACATCCTCCAGGAGGATCTTCACCCCCGCAATGCTCCGGCCCATCCCGGCGCCGGGCAAGCCCCTATTTACCACCTCCAGGATGGGGTAGCGGCTCAGGACCGCATTGCCGAACTTCCCGCCGGGGAAACCCGGGGCCTTATCCATGGCCGTGGAGAAGGTATAGAACATGCCCAGCTCATAGGCGAGTTCGGTCACCACATCCGTAAATTCGCTGCGGGAGGACCACTCCCGGTCCACCTCCTGCAGGCCGATGATATCCGGGTTGGCCGTGCGGATCACCGACACCGTCCGTTTCAAGTCCCATTGTTCGTCCCAGCCCTTGCCAAAGCGAATATTATAGGTCATCACCCGGAGAGGGATCACCCGTTCCCCCGCTGTTTCCCCCACCAGATCCCCGGCGGACGCCGCTGTCTCCGCCATGGCAGCGGGAACGTTCAGCGCCAAGAGCGTCAAGCATGCCAGCATGCCCAAGACCCTTTTCTTCATCAGTTATCTGCTCCGTTCTCCTCCTGTTTTCCTTCCTGCCGTTCCTACCGGTGCCAAGGGGCTCCACCCGCCCGCTTTGCCGCGGACCCGCCGTCCTGTCTTTGCCCACTCTTGCTCCCAGTCGCCTCTGGCGTACCCCGGCAGCTTACAAGCCGGCCCCGGGCTCACTTTTGGGGCACAGCTTCCGGCGCTGTCACCGTTTCCCCCGGACCGTCAACTCCTGGATTGTCCGGCCCGGCAGGGACAGCCTCCGCCTGCCCACCCACGGACAACGGAGCATCTTCTCCCCCTGTTTCGGGCATACTCCCTTCTGAAGGAACCAGTCCTTGGGCGGGTTCTGCGGAGTCCACCTTGGTCTTTGCGGCCAGCGCCTCCTCTAGCGCCATGATCCCTGGATTGGCCGGCCCGGCCAACACCCACAGGCCATTGGGGTAATAGAGCAGCGCCAGTCCCCAGTGATCAGCCCAGAATCCCCCCGGCGCCACACTGTACAAAGATAAGTTAACTTTTTTCTCCGCCACCGCTTGCAGCCCACTGCCGGTCCAGCGGAAAATATGCAAACAACCCTGTTCACTAGCGGTATAGACAAAGGAGCCCTCCGTCCCCCGGGTGACGGTCATCCCGTAGACCGCTCCGTCCGCCAACGTCACCGGTTCGGCCCGGCGGACCCACTTTGCTCCTTCATTGCTGTAGATATGGATCTCCCCGTTGGCGCTGGCCTTACCCACCTCGGCCAAAACTTCGTCCCGGCCGTCGCCGTCCAGGTCCCCGGCGGCCACGGCGCGAATATTGCCCAGAACCGGCCCTTCGCTCAGCAGGACCAGTTCATCCTCTTCCACCCGGTAGACCAGCAACTGTTCGTAATAGTGTTTCAAGCCCGTTTTCGCCACCCGGGCGACAATCAGCTCGTCCCGGCCGTCGCCGTCTAGGTCCCCGGCCGTCACCTCACCGGGGGCAATATTATGGGTGTAGGCCGCCTGGCGCCGATAGCCTTGCTTCTCCTCCCAGCCATAAAGCTCCGCCCGGTTGTTGGTCAGCACCAGGATCAGCCGGCGCCCCTGGGTCAGGAAGGCGCCCACCGCCAGGTGGGCCGGGCTCCTTTCTTCCAGAATATTAGGGCTCTGCCAAACCTGTGCCAACTCACCGCTTTCAGTGTCGGCCTTCAACACATGGACCAGCACTTGGGGTTCGGTATAATCGCGGCCCAACACCACCAACTCGCACAGGCCGTCGCCATCCAGATCGCCGCTGGCCACCTGGAGCAGTCCCTCCATTAAAAAGGGGGCAACACGCATCCGTTGCTCCAGTTCGATCCCCTCGGCCCGGGCCAGCGCCGCCATCGCCCCCAAAAACACCATTGTCAGCAGGATGAAGGTTTTTAACGTCTGTTGCATCTTACCCCTCCTTCTTGCTTTGCCAAATGAATTTCGCCCTTGTCCCCGGTTTTCCTCCCCCGTTTTATTGGGAGTTCTCCTTATGATCCTTCGTATATTTCCAACTCTGGGCAGCCATATTATTAAAGTGATTTGCAAAGATTAAGGAAAGGGGGATTGAGATGACCATAGAAGACCTGGAAAACATGGGTCGCAGCGAACTTCTGGGGCTGGCAGAAGTCCAACAAATTCAGGATGGCCGCGGGACAGTCGATGAACAAACGGTCCAGACCATCCTCCAGTCCACCACCGCTCCACCGGCAACGGAAACAAACCCCAAAACGGAAGCCACCGCATGGATCGAGCCCCGTCCGGAGGACCCTCCCCACGCCGAGGTCACCGTGGGACCCGGGGATGACAATGAACTACCCTTCAGTTACAACCAGACACGCATCGTATTGATGGTCCGTGATCCCTACTGGGTCTATACCTACTGGGACTATTCCACCGACACCTACCAAGGTTTGACGAGTCTCTTCGGCAATTGGGAAACCGTCCCCCTGACCTTACGCGTCTATGAGGTAACCGAAGCCGCAACCAAGGATGGTGAGGATAAACATCTCTTCGACATTCCCATTGACGGGTCCACCCGCAGTTGGTACATCCATGTCAACGGGCCCGACCGCGCCTACCGGGTGGATCTGGGTTATTTCCACCCCTGTGAGGGTTTTGTCATCCTGGCCCGGTCCAATGTGGTCAAAACGCCCAGGGACAGTGTCTCACCCATCATTGACGGGGACTGGATGGTAATCGAAGAAGACTTCAGAAAGCTGTACCGCTTGGCCGGCTGGGGCCGACCGGGGTCAAACTCCGCCGAACTGGTGGAGTCCCTGATCAAACGTTTGGAAAGGGAGATTGGCTCCGGCGCGGTCAGCAGCATCAGCAGTCCTTCCTTTGGCGCCCGCCAAAAAGAGCGGGGGTTCTGGCTTGTGGTCAATTGTGAATTGATCGTCTTCGGCGCCACCGAACCCGATGCCCGTCTAACCATTGACGGTCAACCCATTGCCTTAAGGCCGGACGGCAGTTTCACCCTGCGCATGGCCCTGCCCGACGGCAAATTCCGGATCCCGGTGGAGGCCACCTCCGCCGCGGGCGACGAAACCATCACCATTACGCCTGTGGTGGAGCGCCAGACCTATCATCACCGGACGAGGGAGGAAGGATGATTTGAAAAAAGGTTACCTGTCCTTGGTCCTGCATGCCCACTTGCCCTTCGTACGCCATCCCGAATACGAACATTTCCTGGAGGAGCAATGGTTCTTCGAGGCCATGACCGAGACCTACATCCCCTTGCTGCGCGTCTTCGAGACCCTGGCCGGCGAAGGGGTTCCCTTCCGCCTCACCATGTCCTTGACCCCGCCTTTGCTCTCCATGATGAGCGATCCACTGTTGCAGGAGCGCTACTCCCGCCACCTCCGCCGCCTGCTGGAGCTGGCCGAGAAGGAGGTGGAGCGCACCCGCTGGCTGCCGGAGTTTCACCACTCCGCCCTCATGTACCGGGAAAACTTTGCCTTTGCCCGTTGGTTTTATGAGGAAAAATACGGCCGCGATATCATCACACCCTTCCGCCGCCTGCAGCAGCAGGGGCACCTGGAGCTGATCACTTGCGGGGCCACCCACGGCTACTTCCCCCTGATGCTGCAGAGGGAGGCGGTTCGGGCCCAAGTCCGGATTGCCGTGGAGCAATATACGCGCTTCTTCGGCCGCCCGCCGCGGGGAATCTGGCTGCCCGAGTGCGGCTACCATCCGGGGGACGACGAGATCCTGCGGGAGTACGGCATCCGCTTCTTTTTCACCGATGCCCACGGGATCCTCCATGCCTCGCCCCGCCCCAAATACGGGGTCTTCGCCCCAGTCTACTGCCCATCCGGCGTGGCCGCCTTCGGCCGGGACCTGGAATCCTCCAAACAGGTCTGGAGCGCCCAGGAGGGTTACCCGGGCGATCCCTACTACCGGGAGTTCTACCGGGATATCGGCTACGATCTGGAGTATGACTATATCCGGCCTTACATCCACCCCAGCGGCCTGCGGGTGCACACCGGCATCAAGTACCACCGGATCACCGGCAAGACTGCAGACAAACAGCCCTACATCCCCTGGATTGCCCGCGAACGAGCGGCTGTGCACGCCGGTAATTTCATGTTTAACCGGGAGAAGCAGATCGAATACCTGGTGGAGATCATGGACCGGCGGCCCATCGTGGTTTCCCCCTACGATGCGGAACTCTTCGGCCATTGGTGGTTTGAGGGCCCGCAATGGCTGGACTTCCTGCTGCGCAAGATTGCCTACGACCAGCAGAACATCGAACTGATCTCCCCCATTGACTATCTTGCCATTTACCCGCGGAACCAGGTCTCCACCCCCTCCGAATCCTCCTGGGGTTACAAGGGCTACAACGAAGTTTGGCTGGAGGGGAGCAACGACTGGATCTACCGCCACTTGCACCAGGCCGCCGAGCGCATGACCGAACTGGCCAACCGCTTCCCCGAGGCCGACGGCCTGCTCCGGCGCGCCCTGAACCAATCGGCCCGGGAACTGCTCCTGGCCCAAAGCAGCGATTGGGCCTTTATTATGAAGACCGGCACCATGGTGGAATATGCGGTCAAGCGCACCCGGGACCATATCAGCCGCTTCCTGCGCCTCTATGATCAGATCAACGCCAATGCCATCGATGAGTTCTACCTCAGTGATCTGGAATATAAAGACAATATCTTTCCCGATCTCGACTACCGGGTCTACCAAACCACGCTCCCGGCCCGGCTGCGCCAGGCCATTCCTGCCATGGCCTGAAGCCGGAAGATACCTTTGGGAGTCCTGTTCACCTGGGAAATTCCTCGTGTTGAAAATGAAAGATGAAAGCACTGGGGGATTATTGGCATGTTCCGGCGGGTGTTACACCTTTGCCTGCTCCTGCTCTGGCTGGCTGCCGCGGCCTGCGGGGCCTTGGCGCTGCTGGTCATTGCCAAGCCGCTGCCGCTGCCGGATCCGGAGGCCGCCTGCCTGGTCTACGACCGCTACGGCCGGGAACTGGGACGATTGCAAAAGGAGTACCGGATTCCCATTCCATTACAGGAGATCCCGGCGTTTTTGCAACAAGCAGTCTTGGCCGTGGAAGACCACAACTTCTACCAGCACCAGGGCTTCAGCCCCCGGGGCATGCTCCGGGCGGCCCTCCACGACCTCCGGCAGGGCCGGGCCGACCAAGGCGGCAGCACGCTAACGCAACAATTGGCCAAAAACCTCTTTCTCTCACGGGAGCGCACCTTCGCCCGGAAGATCAAAGAGGCTTTTTTCTCATTACGCCTGGAACTGCATTACAGCAAAGACCAGATCTTCCAGGCCTACCTCAACCAAGTCTACTTCGGCCACGGGGCCTATGGCGTCTCTGCCGCCGCCCGGACCTACTTCGGCCGGAAGCCGGCGGAGCTTAACCGGAAGGAACTGGCCCTGCTGGCCGGGTTGCCGCGGGGCCCCGCCCTTTACTCCCCCTATCTGAATCAAGCGGCAGCCCACAAGCGCATCGACCTGGTGCTGCATCGGATGGTGGCCACCGGCGCCATCAGCCGGGCGGAGGCGGCGGCCATCCGCCGGGAACCCCTGCGCCTGCAAGGCTCCGGTCCCCGGAGTCTACGAGTCTTTGCCCCCTATTTTTTAGACTTTGTGCGCAAGGAGGCCGCCGCCCGCCTGGGTAAAGCGGTGGAAACCATTAACTGGAACGAGCTGCGCTTGGAGACCACCCTGGACCCCCGCTGGCAGCAGGCGGCCGAGGCCGCTCTCAGCGGACAACTGTGCCAAGGCGCCAAAGACCGCCAGGGTGTCCCCCAACCCCAAGGGGCCTTGGTGGCGCTAGACCCGGAGGACGGCGGGATCCGGGCCCTGGTCGGGGGGACCGACTACCAGCTTTCCCCTTTCAACCGCGCCACCGACGCCCGGCGGCAGCCAGGGTCGGCCTTCAAACCCTTTCTCTACCTAGCCGCCCTGGAACATGGCTATACCCTGGCCTCCCAGATCTCCTGCGCCCCCCTGACCATCAAAAGCGGTGGCCGGGTCTATAGCCCCACCGACCGCGGGCGGCCAACCGGCCCCCAAGGCTTTCTCCGACTCCGGGAGGCCCTGGCCAAGTCCAGCAACGTGGCGGCGGTCCGCCTCCAGGAACTGCTGGGCCGGGAGACCCTGATCAGCATGGCCCGCCGGGCCGGCATCACCGCTCCCCTAAAGCCCCTGCCCTCCTTGGCCCTGGGCGCCCAGGAGGTCAGCCCCCTGGAGCTGGCCGGCGCCTACTGCATCTTCGCCAACGGCGGGAAAGCCGTTAAGCCCTACGCCATCCGCCGGATCCGGGACCGGCAGGGCCGGGTACTGTGGGAGCATACCCCGGCCCGGACCGCCGTGGTCCCGCCGGAACTCAGTTACCTGCTCACCGCTGCCCTCAAAGATGCGCTGGGGCCCGGCGGGACCGCACCGCAAGTGGGTGCAGCCTTCAACTTTCCCGTGGCTGGCAAAACCGGCACCAGCCAAGGAGCCCGGGACGCCTGGTTTGTGGGCTATACCCCGGATCTGGTGGCTGCGGTCTATATCGGCGATGACGAAAACCGGCCCCTACCCGGCGGCGGCGGGAAAGTGGCCGCCCCGGTCTGGCAGGCTTTTGTCCAGCAGATCCGGGCTACCCTGCCCGCCCGGGACTTCCCCCGGCCCATCGGAATCGTGTCCGCTACCATCTGCCGTGGGACCGGCCTTTTGGCTACGCCCTCCTGTCCCCGGTTCACCGAGGATTTCACCGTCAGTACCGCCCCGGTCAGCTATTGTCTGGACCACCGCCGGGTGGTGCTGTCCGTCTGCGCAGAAACGGGCCTATTACCCAACGCCTTTTGCCGCCAGACCGTGGAAAAGGAGTTTAAATGGACAGAGCGGCCACGGGAGGTCTGCGCCGAATGCCGCCGTCCCCGCAGCCTCTGGGACTGGCTCTTCAACTCCTCCCGCCTGCGCTGAAAAAAAAACACCACAAAAAAACCAAAGCGAGGGCTGCTGCACCCTCGCTTTGTCCGTCTATATATGTCGCCGTTTACTTATTCCCCGTTAACTCCACCATCAGTTCCGGGGCCAAGCGCCTGATGGCCTGCTCCAACTCATTATCACCGATGACGGTGTTCCGGCCCGCTGCATACTGGGCATCCACCCATTCCTTCACCCGCAACAGCCGCGGATCCTTTTTATCCAGGGCCTTGTCACCCTTGAGGTTGAAATACCTGTTGACCCAGTGGGCCAGGCCCGCCGCGCCGGAATGCTCGTTCACCGCCACCACCACCGGGCGGTTCAGGAGTTTTTCCGTGTTAAAGATGTTGTAGATCTCTTCATCCTTCAGCAAGCCGTCGGCATGGATCCCCGCGCGGGTAAAGTTGAACTCCTTACCCACCAAGGGTGTCATCGGCGGGATATTGTAACCAATGACCTTGGTGTAGTACTCGGCGATCTCGGTGATCACCGTCGGTTCCATCCCGTCCATGGTCCCCCGCAGCGCAGCGTACTCAAAGACCATGGCCTCCAAGGGACAGTTACCCGTCCGTTCGCCGATGCCAAGCAGGGTGGTGTTCACGCCGGAACAGCCGTAAAGCCAAGCCGTACCCGCATTGGCCACAGCCTTGTAAAAATCGTTATGGCCGTGCCATTCCAACTGTTCACTGGGGACTCCAGCATGATGCCAGAGGCCGTAGATGATCCCGGGTACACTCCGGGGCAGGGCCACGCCGGGATAGGACACGCCAAAACCCAAAGTATCGCAGGCCCGGACCTTAATGGGAATCCCGCTCTCCTGGGAGAGGTTCATCAGCTCAATGCAGAAGGGCACCACAAACCCGTAAAAATCCGCCCTGGTCACATCCTCCAGGTGGACCCGGGGCACAATCCCAATGGCCAAGGCTTCTTTGACAATGGAAAGGAATTGGTCCATCGCCTGTCTGCGGGTCATCTTCAATTTTTTAAAGATATGGTAGTCAGAGCAACTGGCCAAGATGCCCGTTTCCTTAAGTCCCATTTCTTTTACCAACTGAAAGTCCTGTTTAACAGCGCGGATCCAGCCGGTGATCTCGGGATACCGGTAACCCAGTTCCATACAGCGGCGCACCGCTTCTTTATCCTTCTCACTGTAGAGGAAAAACTCGGTCTGGCGGATAATCCCTTTGGGCCCGCCCAAGCGGTGGAGCATCTTATACAAGTCAACGATCTGTTCCACAGTGTATGGTTCCCGGGCCTGCTGCCCGTCGCGGAAGGTGGAGTCGGTAATCCAGATCTCCTCCGGCGGCCGCATGGGCACATGCCTGTGGTTAAAAGGGATCTTCGGCGCTTCATCATAGTTGAAAAGCGACCGGTAAAGATGGGGCTCGGCCACATCTTGCAAACTGTATTTATATTCGGTCTGCTCCAAAGTATTGGTTCTTTTGCTAAACTCCAACATAAGGTACAAGTCACCCCCGTCCGGTTCATGCCAATCTATCTTCTATTCCACAAGCTTCCCTTTCTTCCTCCGTCTGCGGCGTAAGTATATGGTATACATAAATTGTCGGTACAATTCCGATAATGGCGGCATAAGAAAAGCCATCGAAGAAGCGACGGCTTTTGCGGAATCTTTGGCTACCTTGTCCCTTTACCCTCCGGCTTTTTGTCCTCGGAGTAGTAGTAGTAATAATAGTTATGGGAGCCTTGGATCTTAACGCGGCTGGCCACAACCCCCAGGATCCGGGCCTTGGCCGCCTCCAGATTGGCCTTGGTCTTCAGCACCAGGTCCTTGGGCACATGACCAATGCGGGCCAAGAGGATGATCCCATCCACCTTCGGAGCCAGAATGGCCGTATCAGCCACGGCAATCACCGGCGGGCAGTCAATCAGGACGATGTCGGCCTTCTTGTCCAACTCTGCCAAAAGATTGGCCATGGCTTGAGAGCCCAAAAGTTCGGAGGGATTGGGGGGAATCGGCCCGCTCGGCAGCACAAACAGATTGGGGACGGCCGTCGGCATAATGACCTCATCCAGGCTGACCCGGCCCATTAAGACCGTGGTCAAACCGATATGCTCGCTTAACCCAAACAGCTTGCCAATGAAAGGCCGGCGCAGATCCGCATTGACAATGATCACTTTAGTACCGGCTTGCGCCATGGTCACGCCCAAGTTGGCCATGGTGGTGGACTTGCCCTCCCCCGGGATACTGCTGGTGATGGCCACCCGCTTCAATGGCTTATCCAATCCGGCAAACTGAATGTTGGTCCGCAGGATCCGGTAAGCCTCCGAAATCGGTGACTTGGGATCCGAATGTGTGATTAACTTCGGGCCTTCACTCATCCGTGCCACCCCCTATGCCCGGTCGATTTGGAAGACGTATGGCGAAATACTCCGTTATACAGGGATTTTGATGTCCCGTTCGTTTCCTCGTCGGGAATCTGGCCCAAAACCGGCAGGTCAAGCAGTTTTTCCAGTTCATCCACACTCTTGACCGAGGTATCAATGTACTCCAGCAGAAATGCCAGCCCGCTGCCGGCAAAGAGGGCCAAGAACACCGCCACCAGGACATTCAACAATTTCCTGGGTTTCACCGGATCCTTAACGGGGATGGCCCGGTCGATCACTTCAATATCCGGCAGCTGGATACTCTCCATAATCCGGAACTCCTGGTCCTTATTCTTCAACAAAACAAAGGTGTTCTCCAAGATGGTCTTCTCCCGGACCAAGCGGGCCAATTGCATCTCCTTCTCCGGCAGGGTCCGGAAGCTTAACTCCTTGGTGTTTATGACCTTTTTCAGGGCCTTGCAACGCTCCTCCGCCGCAATCCGCTGGATCTGAACATGTAACAGTTCCTGGTAAAGTTGCTGGTGGACCTGGTTTAAAGCCACCGTCTCACTCTCCAGGACCTTAGCCGCCTCAGCACTCATCAATTGTTTGACTTCATTGATCTGGGCCTGGAGGGAAAGCACCACCGGATGGCGGTTGGTATACTTCTCCGAAGCCGCCGCCAGCTCCATCTCCAGTTCGGCCAGGTGTTTCCGGTATTCCAATACAATGGGGTTGGTATTAATAGTCTGGGTGGCGGTGACATACTCCTTCTCCGAGCCCAGGTGGGCACGGATCCCCTCCAACTTGGCATTGGCCTCATCCAATTGCACCTGGGTGGCGGCCAACTGTTGGTCAAGTGAAGCCAGTTGTTTTACCATCTCTGCCGCCTCGCCCACGGGATCCATGATATTATTGGCCTTCTTGAAGGCTTCCAACTTGATCTCCGAGGCTTCCAGATCAGCACGGACTTTTTTGGTCTGCTCATCAATGAAGACCCGGGCGCTCTGGGCCTCCTGCCGGTTGCCGTGGAGATTGCGGGAGATGAAGGTATCCACAAGCATGTTGGCAACTCGCACTGCTTCGGCTGGGTCCGGCGATTCCACCCGGATCTCAATGATATCCGTCCCTTGGGTGGGTTGGACAAAAATAGATTTATGCAGCCTTTTAAAGCTTTCGTCTTCGGGATCCGTTGGCAGGCCCAGACGTTCCGTAGTTTCTTGCAGGAGTGTCCGGCTTTTCAGGATCTCCACATAGTTGGCAATATGGTTCTTCGACATACTGCCCAGCTCTTCCAGGAAGGAAACGCTGCTGCTCCGGGGGTCTTTCACCAAAATCCTGGTCTTTGCCTCATAGATCTTGGTCATCATCAAGCTCAAGATACCGCTGGAAATCCCGGCAACAAGCACCAGGGTGATAATCAGCCAGCGCCTCTTCCATATTATGGAAAAATAATCCATTACCTCCAACTGCCGACAACCCCTTTTTCAGCTTGTTAGAAAAATTGGCAAAGAGAGTATTTCGTTTTAGCACAGGAAAATCCTCCAAAAACCAGGAGGATTCTTCTGCCTTTTTTTAAATTAACGGCGCGATCCCGGGCGACGCCGGGCCCGGGGCGGTCCCAACAGTTCTTGCATCACAATGGCCGTCGTCGGATTATCCCTGGTAAATGCCGCATAATCCCGGCTTTCCCCTCCGGAAGCAAAACCCGTCCCCCCGGCGGACGTCAAGGCCAGGCCGGGCCAGGCGTCGGGCTCACCGGCAAAAGCGGCTCCTTCCTCCATGCCATCCTGGGCAAAACTTTCGTCTCCGCCAGGATCGGCCCAAAACAGTCCAGCATCATCATCGATCCAGTCGCTCTCCCAATCGGTGCTTAAATCCTTTGGGACATTCCGCTTGGCAGCAACGTCCCCCTGCTCTCCCCCGGCCCCTTCGCCGGTCGTGGCTGCGGTGGACACCGGCGGCCGCTGGGCCGGCTGAGTTCGCCGGAGCGGGGGAGACGGCGGCTGCTCCGGCTTTTGGGGAAACAACTTTTCCGGCAGGGACTCAGCCAGATGTTCGAGGATGACGACAATGGCGGCGAGGACAATAACGGCAACCACGCCTAACAGCTCTGAATTCACTGCGCACGCCCCCTATTTTTTGGGCTCATTTTGCGCCTCACTCCCGGTCTTGGCCGCACCGACCTTGCCGATGGCGTCCCGCATCAAGGTGTCGGCTTGGATGTTCTGCAGGTTGTAATAGTCCATTACCCCCATTTTACCGGTGCGCAAGGCTTCCGCCAAAGCTTTGGGTACCTCGGCCTCGGCCTCAACCACCCGGGCGCGCATTTCCTGAACCTTGGCCTTCATCTCCTGCTCCCGGGCCAGGGCGGCAAAGCGGCGTTCGGCAGCTTTGGCCTGGGCAATGTTCTTATCTGCCTCTGCTTGGTCCGTCTGGAGCTGGGCGCCGATGTTACGTCCCACGTCCACATCGGCAATGTCGATGGACAGGATCTCGAAAGCGGTCCCAGCGTCCAATCCTTTGTCCAAGACCGTCCGGGAGATCTTATCGGGGTTCTCCAACACTTCTTTATGGGTCTCCGAGGAACCGACGGTGGTAACAATACCTTCGCCCACCCGGGCGATGATGGTGGCTTCACCGGCGCCGCCCACCAAGCGGTCGATGTTGGCGCGCACGGTCACCCGGGCCTTGGCTTTCAGTTCGATCCCGTCCTTGGCCACCGCTGCCACCACCGGCGTCTCAATGACCTTGGGATTAACGCTCATCTGCACGGCCTCCAGCACATTCCGGCCCGCCAGGTCTATGGCAGTCGCCCGCTCAAAGCTGAGGTTGATATCCGCCCGGTGGGCGGCAATCAGCGCGTCAATGACCCTATCCACATTACCGCCGGCGAGATAGTGGGCCTCCAACTTGTCCACGGTCACATTTAAGCCAGCCTTCTTCGCTTTAATCAACGGCAACACAATCCGGGACGGGGGAACCCGGCGTAAACGCATGGTAAACAAGGTAAGCAACGAGACGTGCACATCCGAAACCCAAGCCGAGATCCACAAATCGATGGGAACAAAGTTCAAGAAAATCAGTATGACCACAAAACCAATGGCCAAGACAGGAAAGAGTGGCCACATGGGCATCGCCTCCAGTCGTTTTTCTTATTCTTCTTGGCTACTTTTCGCCATATTCCTTTTTTATTAAGAAGCAAATAAACTATTTTTATTCATTAATCTTCCGCACCACAATCCGGCGGCCCTCCGTCCGGACAATCTGCACCCGGGTACCGGCCTCCAGGTATTCCCCTTCGGAGACCACATCCAACCGCTCGCCGTCAAACTCGGCGGTCCCCGCCGGGCGCAGGGTGCCCACAACTAAACCCTCCTTCCCCACATACACCTCGTAAGTGGGAACGGCTGTATAGCCCTCCTCCTTTGTTTGGGCCGTCTGCAAAGCCAGCCGCTGAAACAGGCCGCTGCTTTTCATGTATTGGAAGAGGAAGGCGGCCAAAACCAGTGTCCAAACGGTAGACAGGCCCAGGGAGAGCAGGGCTTCACTGCTGTTGGAGTAGGAAAGAAAGACACTGGCCCCGACGGAAGCCAAACCGGCAATCCCGGCCACGCCAAAGCCAGGAGTCACAAAGATCTCCACCACCAACAAGATGAGGCCCAGGAAGAACAGGAGCAGCACTTCCACGCCGGCCAAGCCCGAGAGAATACGCGCCCCAAAAAACAGCAGGATGGATACGATCCCCACCGTGCCAGCCAGGCCAAACCCGGCGGTAAAAACCTCAATGATCAGAGCTGTAAAGCCAATGGTTAACAACAGTGAACTCACAACCGGATGGGTCAAAAAGGCCACCAGACCTTCCACGGGAGTCTGCGTCACCTGGACAATGCGGGTGTCGCCCAGGCCCAGCCGAGCTAGGGCTTCATTCCTGTTTTCCACGATATAGTCGGCATACTTCAGTTCCACCGCTCGTTTGGCCGTAAGGGTCAAGAGTTTGCCCTTGGCAATCACCCCGGGAATCTCAATCTCCGGATCCACCATAGCTTCGGCCAGCAAGGGATCCAGTTCCAGCCCGGTCCGCGCGGCCCTGGCTTCGGCCTGGGCCCGGAAGATCTTCCTGATGGCGCTCATTTCTTTTTCCGGTACTTCTTTACCCTGCACCGTCCGGGGCTGGGAGGCGCCCATCACCGCCGCCGGGGTCATTAGGATCTTGTCGCCGGCCAGGGCGATATAGGCTCCGGCGGAAATGGCCTTGCCATTGACAAAAGTGTAGACGGGAAGCTCCACCTCGGCCAAGATCTCCCCAATTTCCTTCATGGCATCAACGCTGCCGCCAAAGGTGGAGATCTCCACCAGGATGGCACAGGCCTTCTCCCGTTTGGCTTCCGTCACCGCCCGGCGGACAAAATCCGCCATTCCACCGGTCAGATCGCCCTTCACGGGGATCACATAGACCGGCGGCGACGTCTCGGTCAGGGTCCGGTTATAGGCCAGATAGGTTACAATCATGGCAAACAACAGGATGATGACGGTGACCGGATTCACTCGCTTGGCGCCTGTTTTCAAGTTCTTCACCTCACAATGCTATTAGAGGAGCTGTACGCTTTTACCGGAGGGAAAAACAGAAGCAAAAAGGAACAATCAAGGCTTGCCTTTCCTGAATATACAAAAAGGTCCAACCGCGGGGTTGAACCTTCTTTGTTTTTAGTACGTTCTTCTCCTTTTCCGGGCGGCTTCGGACTTCTTCTTCCGCCTTACGCTGGGCTTCTCATAATGCTCCCGTTTACGGGCCTCAGCCAAAACCCCAGAACGCTGACATTGACGTTTAAAACGACGCAGGGCGCTTTCAAGGGATTCGTTCTTACCAATTTTTATCTCAGCCACGATTCATTTATCCCTCCCTCCGCTGCCTGCATCAGATCAGAGTACAAGTTCACTCTTCTCCGCCATCTTTCTAAAAGAATGATTTACATTTCAAAATTATACTATATTACACCGCCTGGTGTCAATTATTCCTGTTCCGTCCCCTTGCCCTTTTCCGAAATCGCCTCAGCCCGGCGGCCAACCCAAGGCGCGTCCGCCAATAACATGCAGATGGAGATGGGGTACGGCCTCTCCCGCATCCCGGCCGTAGTTGACCACAGTCCGAAAGCCCCTTTCCTCCAGTCCTTCTTTGGCGGCGACTTGCGCCACGGCTTTAAACAAGGCGGCGGGCAAACCCGCTTCCACTGTGGCCGGATCGAGGATATTGGCGCAATGCCGTTTCGGAATTACCAACACGTGGATGGGCGCCGCCGGATTAATGTCACGAAAGGCCAACACCTGGTCATCTTCGTAGACGATGGTCGACGGCAACTCCCGGTTAATAATCTTACAGAAGATACAATCGCTCATTGGTTCTCTCCCCTCCCTCCCCATAGTTCGTTCGACAGGATCAGGCTAAATCCTCCTGCTTAAGTCACGGGTGTGGCCAGCAGCATTCCTTCGGCAACCCCGGTGACCCGTCCCAGGACAAAGGAGCCAACGGGGTATTCCCCCGTCAGTCTGGTCCTAAGGTAGTGCTCGGAGAACCCTTCACTGACCCGGGCCGCCGGGTGCTCCTCCACCAATACCCGGATGGTACGACCGGGGAATTGTTGTAAAAAGGCCTGGCCCAGCTCTTCAGCCAGGCGAATCAGTCGCCTGGACCGGTCCTGTTTCACCTGGCGCGGGATCTGCTCCGGCAGGTAATAGGCGGCAGTGCCCTCCCGGCGGGAGAAGGGAAAGACATGCACGCCACTGAAGGCTTGAGCGGCCACAAAGGTCATGGTCTCTTGAAACTCCTCCTCCGTCTCCCCGGGAAAACCCACAATCACATCGGTGGTAACCGCTAAACCCGGAATGGCCGACCGCAGGGCTGTCAGCAGTTCCCCGTATTGCTCCGGGCTATAGTCCCGCCCCATGCGGCGCAGGACGGTCCTGCTTCCGCTCTGCAAGGGGATGTGCAGATGGGGACAGAGATGGGCCGCATGCTTCAGGGCCTCGAGTAAAGCCGGGGTAAAATCCGTTGGCTCCACCGAGCTGAGGCGGAAACGGTAATCACCGGCAAAACCATCAGCTACCTCAACAGCTTCGGTCAGGTCCGTGCCCAAGTCCTGGCCGTAACAACCCAAATGGATGCCGGCCAGCACAATTTCCCGGTGGCCTTTAGCCAACAAGCGCGCAAATTCGCTGCGCAGCTTGTCCGGGGCCAGGCTGCGCACAGGCCCGCGGGCCTGCGGGACCTTGCAATAGCTGCAGTTGGCCGAGCAGCCATCCTCAATCTTGAGGAAAGCCCTGGTCCGAAAGGGAAAGTCCGCCGGGTGCCATTGCAACCGTTCCTGCTCAGACCAGAGGGATACCTCCACCGCTGGCTCCGGTCTACCGTCAAGCTTATCCACCCAGTCCACCAAGGCCTCCCTGTCTTTGACGCCGGTAACCAACGCAATCCCCGGCAGGCTGGCCAGTTCTTCCGGGTTGGTCTGGGCATAACAGCCCGTCACAACAAGTTTCTTATCCCTGTATTTCTGGGCAATCTGCCGGATCCATTGGCGCGCCTTGCGCTCCCCCTCTTTCGTTACCGTGCAGGTATTAACCACCACCACATCGGCGGCGGCAAGATCCTGGACCACCTCATGCCCCCGCTCCCGCAAGAGATTGGCCAAGGACTCCGAATCGTACTGATTGACCTTACAACCAAAGGTATGAAACAACACCCGCAAACCACAAACCTCCAGTTCTCCCGGGGCTTCCCCCGTCACCCGCGGTTTTTCACCGCTTCCTGCTGTTACCTGTCAGATCATCTGATCATTCCCATTTCTTCGCAGGGATATTCCCCTGCTGGCCCGGTCTTTTTTCCTTCTGCCTCTCACCGGTCCTCTTGTCCTTGCGACCGTCCAGCCCCGTTTCTGCACCAAAACTCCTCCGCCAGCAAGCGGACCAAGGCCGCCATGGAGAGAAGATCCCGGGCGTTATGCTCGATTACCTCCGTCAGCAGACGGGGGTTTTTCTCCGTGACAAAACGGTGGTATAATTCGGGGATCTTTACCCCGCTAAAGGTCTCATGGCGTGCTACCCCCAACAGTTGTTCTTCCACCGTCCGCAGGCGGCAATCGGGCAAGGTGTCGCGGAAAGCGCGCCGGGTGGGCGGGAGCAAGTCCAACTGAAAGGGATTGAAACTATGGGTAAAGCCATGATAGGCCAAACGCGCCAGCAGATAGGGGTAGTCAAAGCTGCGACCGTTAAAGCTGACCATGACCGCTTTTGCTTCACAATCCCGCAAAAAGCCCGCCAGGACCGCCGCTTCCTCCGCATAATCCCGCGCCAGGTATTGTTTGATGACCAGCCGTTCACCGGCAAAGGACATGGTACCAATGAGAAAAAGCGGTTGCAGTTGGGAAAAACCTGTGGTTTCCAGGTCCACAAAGACCAACTGCTCACCGCAGAAAAACCCCAAAATCTCCTCGTCTTTGGCGCCATAGCGCCGGAGCCGGTCTAGTTTTCTCTCCTCGATCAGGTTGATTACTTCCTTGGCCGCCTTACCCCAGCGGGGATGGCCCGTCAGGTCAGCCAAAGTCTGATAACCCGACTTGCGCAGGAGTTCCTCGGTCTTGGCCCCAATCCCGTAGATCAAACGGAAATTACGGCGAATCAGGTCCAGGGACGGAAAGGCCAGGACATACTCTTGGCCAATCTTTTTTTGGCGACAAACAAATTCCCCCCGGGTGCTGGTGCAAACCTCCCCACCCCACCATGTCTCCCCGGCGACCGGCCTACCTACACTGTTATTTTCCCCCGTCATCTGCGTCATCTTCCTCTTCAACCTCAAAGGCCATTTCCGCATTATCCAAGATCTCAAAGGTCTCGTCCTTCAGGTTGAGCCGGATCCGATCACCCTTGACCGTATCCCCTTCCTTGCGCGTCAGCACCGGATCGCCGACCATTTCCATGATTTCTCCTTGGTTATCATAGTCAAGGCGCTGACAGCGACCGGTAAAATCCTCATGCTCCAAAACCACCGTTTGACCGGTGGCAATGAAGGTTTCTTTATCCATATCCATCTCCAAGCGGTCACAAAGCAAAGTAAAGGGCTCCTTTTCTTTACCGTTCTTATCCTTGCTTTTTTGCCGCTTGACTCGGACTGCGCCGGAGAAAACCCCGTTCTTCTTTTTAAAGTTAATATACAGTTCACTGCTTTCCACTTTGATATCCTTATAGTCGGTAAACACGCCCTTACTAAAGGTGCCTTCCTTCGTATCCTGATTTAATTCGGCATAAGTGGTTTTAATCCTAGTCTCCTCATGGATAATCAGGAGATCCCCTTCAAGAAAGGCCTGCTTTTTATCGGTATTTCCCCAGGCTTTCTTAATCCCGGTTATTTTAACCCGTTCTGTTTCCTTGTCTTTAGCCTTATCTTTAGCCTTATTTTTCGCAGCCGCCGGCATAACAAGCAGCAACAATATGATAATGATTAGCCAGCCCCAGACCATCCGTGATTTTTGCCAGTTCATAGTTCAAGCTCCACCTCAGTCCGGCCCAATAGTGAGTAGGTCTCATCCTTTAAACTATACTCCAATTCTTCTCCCCGCAAAACCTGGGAACCCTCTTGCACCACCACATTACCGACAAGCCAGAAAACTTCCTTTTCCAGATCACCTCGGAGGAGATCCGCGGTCACGGTTGTTTCTTTGTAGCGAAAAGAGACTTTACCGTCGCTAACTAAGGTCTGGCGCAACCGATCCATGCGGAGAGACTCGGTCTCAAAAATCCCTTCCTTAAACCGGGCCTTGATACCCCCGCTGACGATAACAATCTGTTTACCCTGGTCCAACTTGGCCAGGGGCGCGTCAAGGATGATCTCATTGTCATCATAAAACAGTTTTGAATTACTAATATCCTCCAGGACGGCAATATTACCGTCCTTCGAACGCCAGACCTTGCGGGCGCGGATCTCGCCGGCCCTTTTCCCCTTTTCCCACCAGATCAGCGTGGTGTGGGACATGGTTGTACCCGGTTGCCCCGGTAAAATCCTTTTCAGAACCGGAGCAGCCCGTTCCCGTCCCCACCACCAACCGGCAACGCCAATCAGCAGCAATAGCACCGCCAGGGCCACAGGAAGACGCCAGGTTCTCATCAACTCACCCCATTTATCAATAGAGTTTGTTGCCCCAAAAATCCACGCCATCCCAAAACATGCCCGTTCCGCTGTTAAAACCCAATTTGACGTTGGGGAAGGCATTGATGGTGTATTGCAACATATAAAGTTCATTGCTGGTGTCATAGGTAAAAGTAAGCTTCCGGCAGTGCATGTTATAGGTGAGTCCAACCGTGGTGTAACGTTGGTTCTCATCCAAAAAGTCATAGCGCGTGTTTAACTTGACCGTCCACAACTTCCCCAACGGTTGTTCCAGATCCACCACAAAGTTTAGGGTTTGGTGGTTTTCCGAGTAGGCATAGATATAATACGAATGGTTCAGTTGAAAGCTATGATTGGGTGTGGGCTTGTAGTGAATGGATGTGACCACAGAACCCGTATCCTTTTTTTGCACATGGTTTTTGGGTGTAAAACGAAGGATCGAGTTAATCCTGCTCTCCGGTGTGGGAAGCCAGGTAAGGTTCAAGTAATGCGAGTTCCATTGCTGATTCGTCAAGTTGTAGCCGCCATTGAAGGAAGCGTCGAATATTTTACTGTCATAAGTCAGGCGGTAGGTTAGATCACCGCCGCCGGTGATGGTCTCCACCACGTCCTTGTAACCGGGCAGCTTTTCATTGACCTCCACCCACCCGGCGGAAAGTTCCCCAACTAAGCTCTTTTCCACCACATTGCCCTGCTTTTGTTCAAAGAATACCTGCCGGGCCACAAGGGGTGTGGAAAAAGCAAACTGCTCGCCGTCACCCTTGTTGGTCCAATACTGTCGTTCCTTAATCCACCAACTCAGGGAGAGGGAGAACCCCCCTTTTTGGTAAATTGGCGAACTTAAGGCATCGATCGTAAAACCAAACCTGGTACCTTCCAGGTATTCCTGGTTGGATCCCGGATCAAGATAGGGAATATAGCGGTAAAGCTGGGAGTTCCACTTGACCTTCTCAAACCAGCCCAGCTTAAAGTAATCGGGGGATTTCAAGTCTAAAGTGACCCTTTCGTAAGTACTGCGGGTAACCGCCAGATCCATGGGATGCTTGAAGATTTTCTGCGTGTAACCCAGGCTTAGGTAATAATTTTCGTTATGCTCCGGTATATCCTTGTAATAATAATCCTCCCAGAAACCCTGCATGGTTAACCGGGCATCCGGAAAGGGCCTCCAATTCAATGAGGGATTAATATAGAAATGTTGTTTATCATAATAATTGCTGCCGCCTCCGGCAGAACTCCCGCTATACCATTGTTCCGCCAAATACTTATATCTCAAGTTGTAGCTAAGCTCAAAGTTGGTAAACTTATTTTGGGAAGAATATTGAAAATAGTAATTGTCCTTGAGATTATTCAAGGGGGTATACTCCTCAATCCAGTTGACCATGCCGCTCACTTTCCATTTACGCCCCGCGTCCGGCCAATTAATTATTGTCTTTTCAAACTTGACCCCGACCTTATCCTCGCCAAGGCCGGTGTTCTGATTTTCCACGCGATAATACTCGGTTTCCAACTTGGTTCGCTCGTTATTGAAGAAGGTATGGGTGACACCATAACCGTAGCCCAGCAATTCGTAGAGGTCAAAATGGAGAACACCGTTGCCCATTTTATCATGGAAATATTGGTAGCCCAGCAACAAAAACCAACCCTTGATGGAGTCGTGCCCCACCACCGGTGTCATCAGGTTACTCTCATTCTCTTTTAACGAGATGTATAAATAAGGCCAGTAAAAGACGGGCATAAACCCTTCGTAATAGTACACATGGCGAAACACCAATTTAACCTCGGGGACATACTCAATCTCCGCGGCTTTCAGGTGAAAATGGGGGCGTTCCAAGTCACATGAGGTCAGTGTGCCATGGCGAACGATGGTGGTATCACCCTTCAGTTCCACCTGGCGCCCTTTACCTAGCAACACCCCGTTGTCACCGTTTTTTATCTCCAGATTGAGGGGTTCCACATAACCATGGTCTTCCTTCAGGTTATAGGAAAGGCGTTCACCGCTGTATTCCTCATCACCCCTGGTAATCTTGAGGTTGCCGATGGCTTCCATCTGGTTTTCTTTTACAGCAAGATAGATATAATCCGCCCGGACGGACAGATCACGGTAGCTAATAACAGCGTTCCCTTCGGCAATCACCATCTGGTGTTCATAGTGATAAATAATCTTATCCGCCTTTAATTTGGCACTGTCCTGGGCCTGGCAGACAGTGGCCATGCCAAGGGTCAACAAAAAGCCAAACATGATAATAACAGCTTTTGATCGCAGCGGATGAAGCACCGGGACACCTCTCATCTTTTCGTTTGATATAACAGATAGAGGCCAATCGCAAAGTAGGCAATATTGGGAATCCAAGCAGCCATGATGGGATTTACCACCGCGTTTTGCCCTAAGGAACGAAAGAAAACCTGTAAAAAGAAATAACCCAGAACCAGTAAAAGACCAATACCAATCCCCATGGCCTTCCCCCGCCGGGCAAGCAGGCAGGCAAAGGGCAAGGCAATAAAGACCAGGACCAAAGAAGCGTAGGGGATGGCGGTTTTCAGGTAATATTCCACGGCAAAGACGGAAATGTCAAAGCCGCTCTTGCCAAACAGCTCCATCTTTTCTTTCAACTGTGCCCTGGTCATCTCTTCCATGGTATATTGCTCGCCGAAGAAACCGGTCAGATCGTTGCCGGAATCCAGGGTCATCTTGTCAAAACTTAACTCCATCCGGATCCAGCCATTCCGATCAAGTTCGTGAATGACCCCGTCTTCCAGGGCCCAGTTCTGGCGGAAAATCCGGCCTTTCTGAGCGGTGATGATCCGGGGATACTTTAAACCGGCGGTTTCAAAGATCATGATACCTTCCAACATTTCGGTACGGTTATTGATCCGGCGCACATAAAAATAGCGGTTCTCCGGGCCTTTAATAAAGACATTCTCGGTGAAAAGCGGGAGAGCATCGCGAAAGCGCAAAGTCCGGATCTCCTTTTCGAATTTCCGGTTGGCAAAGGGCACGACCGTATCGTACCAGACAAAGGCCAGAGTGGAGATGATCAATGTCACCAGGAGAATCGGATAGACAATACGCATAAAACTCCACCCGCTGGTGCGCACCACATCCAGTTCCTTCTCCCGGGCCATGCGTCCGACACTAAGATAAGCCGCAAACATCACCGCTACTGGTATGACATCCAGCAAGAGATAGGGCAGGCGATACTTAACAAGGCGTAAAACCAAGGAGACCGGTGTCCGGTAACCTACCAGAAAATTACTCATATTAAATAACAGGTTACCAACACTTAAAATGGTAACCGCCACACAACAGATAACAAACAGTTTGAGATAGTCCGCTACGACATAACGGTGGATAATCTTCATTCCCGCACCTCTTACCATGAGAAAAGGACTGAGCGATGTTTAGTTCGCCCAGTCCCGGAAGAATTCCTCTTTCTAATTAATTGGTTAAGACGATAATTTGGTTAAGACTGGAGACGTGCCTCCAGATCAGCTAGGCGTTTCTGCATCTCCCGGACAGTTTTCAGCATCTCCGGGAGTTTTCCCGCAGCAGCCAATACCCGCATATCTTCGGAATGGGGCCGGGCAGGAGAACCGGACACAATGGAATTGGGAGGCAGATTGCCGATGACCATACCCCTGGCCATCACCAAAGAATCCGAACCGATCTTGATATGACCGGTTACACCAGATTGCCCGGCCAAGGTTACGCGATCGCCCGTATGGGAACTGCCGGCAATACCGGTCATCGCCACAATGATATTATCCTCGCCGATGACCACGTTATGGCCGATCTGAATCAAATTATCCATCTTCGTTCCCCGTTTAATCCTGGTGGTTCCCACCGTAGCCCGGTCAATGGTAACATTGGCGCCGATCTCCACGTCATCTTCGATGACCACATTCCCAATCTGCGGCACCTTGGTGTGCTTCCCGTTAACTGTCACAAACCCGAAGCCGTCACTGCCGATGACCGTCCCTGCATTGATAATTACCCTGCTCCCGATGATCGTCCGGTCTGCCAGGACCACATTGGGATGGATCACGGAATCCTCACCGATCACCACATCATCCTCGATGACCACACCGGGTTTGATGATAACCCGATCGCCAAGGGTAACCCGGTCACCAATGACAACCCCGGGACCTACAGATACATCCTCACCAAATTTGACATTCTCCCCTACAACCGCCGAAGGATGCACTCCGGGGCCTGGCCGCTTTTTGGGGGCAAAATAATCCAGGATTAAGGCAAAAGCCAAGCGCGGGTTATTTACCTTAATCCCCGGGCGCCCGATGTCCGGAAAGGCGTTGGACAAGATAAAGGCGGAAGCCCGGGACTCCCGAGCCGTCGGCAGCAACTTTGCCGAAGCAACTAAGGTAATAGTGCCGGCTTGGGCGTCTTCGATCCCGCTTACACCGTTAATTTTTAGTTCAGGATCGCCGACAACCTCCCCGCCAACCAATTTGGCAAGTTCTGCAAGGGTGGTCATGATGCATCTCCCTTTCAACTGCATATTACTCCAAGGCTTTAATTACTTCATCAGTAATATCCACGGTTTTATTGGCGTAATTAACAACATTTTCCGGGAAAACTGCCTTTAACCGTTTTTTCTTGGCTATTTCGGCAATTTTATTATTCATTTTTTTCGCAAAATCATCCTGTTTTTCTTGGGCGAACTTTTCAAACTCCTTAATCAGCTTGGTTACTTCTGCCTGGTCCTTTTCCTCTTCGGCCTTCTTCGCTTTGGTCAAAATCTCCGCTCGTTTGGCATTTACTTCCTCGGCATAACTCTTCCCTAATTTACTTTCGGATATTATTTTACCCGGGTCTACCACACCAATGCGGAAGTTGGAGCCGGTGATGGTAAAAACTAAAACCATTGCCAACAAAATAACACCCAAGATTGCCAGGACCGGATAAAACCATGGTTTCATTGATCGACACCTCCGATTATTTTTGAAAATAACTGATGATCACGGACGTTAGATCATTCTTTCCTACTTGAACCAGCGGATCGACCAAAACCACGGTCGGTCCCTTCTGTGCAACCAGTTCCCGGAGGAAGTCCCGAATATCCTGTTTAATCGAAACTTGTAAGGCGTGCCGCTCTGCCTGGAGAGCTTCCAAGGTTAAAAGTTCAGCGGAATGTTTTTCCCGCCGGGCTTCCACCTCTTTGCCGTAGGAGTGTGCCCGTTCTTGGCGCCACTCTTCAAATTCTTTTTTCAGCCGGAGTTCATAGAGTTCCAACCGGCGCTTGCCCTCTTCCCGCAGTTGTTCACTATACTTTTGCAGTTCTTCCTTTCCGGCCTGCTGGCGGCGGTCAATAAACTCCCGGATCTCCTCGTCATAGGCCTGCTTGCGCTGGGCCAGCAATGCGTCCTTCTCTGCCAGTAAACTCTTCAGTTCCGTGGTGAGCTTTTTCTTTTCTTCATCAGTCAGCCCGGGAACTTTCAACTTAAATTCAATATTGGTGATTTTCAGCGCATACTCAAACTCCACCTGTTGAGCGTACTCTTGGAGCTGCTGATTAAAGAGGGCCATCTTTTCTTTTACTGCCGCTTCAATCTCCTCATTCAATTGTTGGCTGCGTTTCTTCATTTTTTCGGCCAATTCCTCTTGAATCTCCTGTTCCCGCTGTTGCAGCGCCTCCACCATCATTTCCGCCCGAATCTGTTGCTCCTTTTGGAACAGTTGTTCAAGATCGCTTTGGATCACCGAATCTTCCTGGTTAACCAGGGAATTAACACCATTCTGTTTTGTCCGGACCAAACCAAGACCGGCTAATTTACCTTGCAGAACTTTGATTTCTTTGGAAAGTTGTTGATAACGTCCCCAACTAGGATGGGCCCGCATGGTTTGTTCCAAAGAAAAGGCATAAATCGCCGTATTGTCTCCGTCCCGGGAAAACTCCCCCCTATTGAACAGGCCAACAAACAACAATCCGAGGACCACAAAGAGGCCTATAGACAAACCAGCCCAAATCAGCCATGCCTTCTTCAACTTAAGAAACGGTATGAATTTCACCGAATTCACCCTTTATTTCTTACTGTCTTGGGCTGCCTTCCCACCACCGGCAATAATAACCTTCTCCGTCAGATCAACACCACCAAAGAACAGGACTTTTTCCTCTAGAACCAAACTGACTCCTTGGTTCTTGGCAACTTCGGCAATAAACTGTTTCACCTTCTTTAGGGCAGTCTCATTGGCTGCGGTGAGTTCCTCCTGGATCTGATTTTTCTTCTCATCTACCTTCTTTTGGATTTCCTCATGCTTCTTTTTCTGCAAGTCTTGGTACTTCTCGTCTATCTTCTTTTGTTCCTCTGCCGATTTCCCCTCTTTGGCCTTTTTCTTTTCATCTTCCAAACGTTTCATCGCGTTGTTGTATTCCGATTGGATATATTGAGTATATGAATTGTATTCTCTGAACAATCCCTCGGCATTCTTCTGCAACTCAACGAAAACGGGCATTCTTTTTTGCAACTCTTCCATACTTACATAGCCCACGGAGGATCCGGACGAACCTGCGGCACCGGTTAAACCGGAAACCAAGAGTATTACTGTTACTAAGACTAATCCGATAACGATAACCCTGAGCACTCCAAGATGTTTCATTCTTCAGCCACTCCTTTTTTATTATGGGGCCATCCGTTGACATGCCCCAGCTTTATCCTTGGGATAATCTTTTCCCAACTTCAGCCCTAATTAAAACATTTCGCCGACAAAGAAATGAAGCTCCGGCGAGTCTCCTTCGCCATTCCAAGCATAGTCCAGACGAATATTGCCCAGCATCGGGATAGTATAGCGTAGACCTATACCATAACTGGAGTAAAAGTCGTCAAAATCCACCGAACCGTAATCGTAAAAGACCACGGCCGCCAAGCCCTTTACACTTTTAAAATAATAGCGGCTTTCCAGATTGGCCAGGAAGAGCTTGTCATTGCGGACGATCGTATCATCATAACCCCGAATGGTTGTAACGCCGCCCAACCGGAAACCTTCCATTGGCGGCCGGTCATTCTCATCACCGGTCATATACCCGCCTTTCAGCCGCAGGGCAAAAGTGGGCCCAGACTGCCACGGCGTATAATACTGGGCAGTTTCCACGGTAAATGTCTGGTAATTGAAACCACCGCCCAACAGACCATAGAACGTGGAACTAACGGTATTCTTACTGCCACCGATAACTGTAGTTCCTCCGCTGGCAAACTGTCTGTTGTCATTGACAAAACTCAAACCGATACTGTTATTCCAGTAATCTACGTCACCGGTACCGCTTAGATCCTGGCCGTCAATCCAGTTTTCAATATCAACCCTTTGAATGCTGAGGGAGGCATTCAACATCGAATTCCGCCCCACCGGCCTGCCCATGGTCAATTCAAAGCCGTAGCGCCGCTCATCGTAAAGATCAGTGAAATCATCCTGGCCAATCAGGCCTTCTTTGTCACTTTCTGGTTCGTATTCGATGTTCTTTTCGTCATTATAAAAGAGCCTGGTACGCAAGGAAGTCCGGTTCGGCAAGAACCAGGGATCGGCATATTCCAGATGAATCTTGGTAATTTCTTCACCCATTTGCAAAGTAAAATTCCCGGTCCGAGCCATCCCGCCCAGGTTATTATAGCCGATCTGGGCATTACCCAGCAATTTCCCTTCATCGGGGCTGTACCCCAAACCAAAATTCAAGGTACCGAACTGTTCGGACTCGGTAATCTCAAACACCAAATCAACCCACTCGGAGCTGTCCGTGCTTTTGATGACAGGATTGATCCCGGAGAAGATTTGCCTCCTGGCCAACTGCTGGAAGTTTTCCCGCAGTTCCAGCAGGTTAAAAACCTCGCCTTCCTTAAGGGTGATCTCGCGACGGACCACTATCTCTTTGGTCCTGGTCAGACCGGTCACCAGGATCTTGCGTAACTTGACCTCCGTCAGGTTCATGGTGATCGTTCCATCAACGCCAATCTCATGATCCCGGTAGGCCAGAATATACCCGGTCTCCTCCTGGGTCCGGTGGCGCGCTTCGGCAAAATCCATCATCAGCTTGGAGATATTAATGACTTTTCCCTTTTCCTGCGTAAACAATTTCTCAAGGTATTCCGGTTTCACTTTGGTAAGTCCTTCGAATTTGAAACCGGTGAATTTCGGATTCTCCTTTACTTTAAACACCAGTTTGAGCCCGCCTAAAAAAGGTTTGTCCTTGGCTTCCACAATACTGAAATAGCCCAGTTCCTGAATGGCGCGGAGGTCAAGTTGAATCTGTTCCGCGTTCCAGGGTTCGCCCAAGCGGACATGGGTCACCGCCTTCAGGATCGTTTCAATGGGCACCTGTTCATTGCCGGTCACGTCAATGGCCAAAATCGTGGTATCATATCCTTCGGCAAGGGTTGGCTGCTTTAACCCCAAAAAGAAAAAGAGCCCCAAAAGAGATAGGAGAAATAGTTTTGCATACCATTGTCCCAAACGGTTCATCATCTTCCTCCTTTTTTTAACTTAGCGTTCGGAGAAAGAGGGAACGGAGTTGCTGTCGATACGCTCCTCCCCCCAGTTGGAAACCGAAGCCTTGTGCCAATTGTTCTCCATAGAACCCGGTAGTGAATAATACCGTGAATCGTGCAGATCATAGAAGTTGGAATTATACTTTGTTTCAGCATGGGCACCGGCCGCCACCGTTTGGGGCCGACCATGACGCCTGGGGGTAAGACGCGGTTTTTGGCTGGTCCGCCGCTGGGTTTGGGCGGCAACCGCCTGACTTTGCCCGTGGGGTGTCTCTACCGCATGCTCTTCCTCGAAAAACTCCTCAGTCAACCAGGAAAATTGGACAGGAGCCGTCCATGAAGCGGAAATTAAGGATCTACCTGTCCGCTCTTGGCCATCAGAGAAAAGGAGCAGGTTGATCCCCATGTAAAACAGGATCCCAACCATGGCAGCCACAGCTCCTAAGGAATAGTAACGAAGCCAGGTTGGTTGTTGTTCCCGCCGGGATTTCGAAATTTCAAACATATTTTTACCAATCATTTCCCTGCTGGTTTCGCAGGCCCTTTGGATCTCGGCTTGAGCTAAATGAAGGTTTAACTCTCCACGTACAGGATTGTCATTTTCATAAGACTCCTGGGCCAGATCCAACCAGCCCTTGGCCTCATTAATCATAAAATGAATTCGTTTTTTCGGTTCCATGCTTTTTGCCCCCTTACCGCAACCGGTTAATGCCTGACAAATGGCCTTAAAATATTATCCTAAATTCCTGGTTTTTTTAGGGGTACTCAATTCCGGGAAATTAGGGTAAATTTTCGCTTTTTGTCCGTTCTCTGCCGGATTTTCAGCTGGATCCGGCTTTATTTCTCCATCAGGCGTCGTATTTTATCTCAACTTTCCGGCGGGATAACATTCCGCGCAAACGTTGCAGGGCTTTCTTCTGGATCTTATATAAATAGGAAAGACTGATGTCCATCTCTTTCGCAGTCTGTGCCGGGGATTTCTCGTTGATAAACAAGTCACGGATGACTTGTTGTTCTCTGGTGGACAGGCGCCGGATCGCCGCATCAACCCGGTGGTGCAAGACGGATTTTACCACTTCGTTTTCAACGTCGGCTCCCTCGTCCCGCACATATTCCCAGAGACTACCCAGTTCACTTTCGTCCCACCAGCTTCTCTGGACAGTTCTCCTGCATCTGGCGAGGAAATTTAACATCCGCCCCCGGATCCTGTGGGCAGCATAGGTGCTAAACAAGATATTAGCGTGATGGTCAAAACTCTCAACGCTCTCAATCAGCCCAATATTCCCCTCCTGCAACAAATCATAGAGCAACTCTTCATCCTTGTTAAGCTTAGAGGCCAGTTTGTAAACCAGAGGTTGGTAGGAAACAATCAGTTTTTGCCTTGCCTCATGGTCCTGGCGTGTCTTATATTTCTCCCAAAGGATCTTTTCCTCCGCAGGAGTTAAGGTTTTAACTCGCGATAATTCAGCCAGATACTCCTGAAGCACGGTTTCACCTTCCCCCTGGGTTTAAGGTAAGCGACAACCAATTTCTTCTGGCAACTTCCAGTCTGTTAAATTCGCTTTGGCTCAGCCAAATCCTCCTTGGAACACACCGGATTATCCGGGAATTTGGTCACGTTTTTTTCAATAAGAAAAACAGCCGGGGGGCCGTGGTGTTCCCCGGGCTGTTTGGAATTTAGAAGTTAAAATTGAAATTCAATTGGATCTTGGTTCCTTCTTCTTCGGAGTAATCGCTTAGCAAGGAGATGCCAGGCATCAGGTAATACTCCAGTGACCAAACATCCTCCTGCGACTCGTCCAAAGCCCGGGAATAGAGAATGTAGAGATCATCGGAAACGGATTTCCCCACATTAAGCCGGAATGGTCCCATCATCATATCCTGTTCCAAGGTGAGATAATCCATGCCCAATCCTGTCCGGAACCGTTCCAGCACCGACCCGAAAAGGGAGTCAATGACGGTATTCATATTACCCTGCAGCAAAGAAAGGCTATTGCCGTCGGTCATTTCCGACCAGTGCAACATGGAAATAATCTCTTCATAAGACTTCTCCGGAACGGAACGGAAACGCAAATCCAACGGTTCGCCGGTCCAACCGGAGATGGTCAGGAAGATCTCGGCATCCGGCACCCGGGTGGTAGCTTCCGCATAAAGTTCTGGCAAATAACCGTTCTTCCGGCTAAAGTCCGCTTTTGCCTGGGTCAACCGGAACTTGTTCCCATACAGGGATAAGGTTCCCCTATGGGAGGTCAGTGTTCCTTCCAGCACCGGCTTTTTCATATTACCGGTGATCCGGAGTTCTCCCTCGGCAAGTACGTTGGCCACCCCAAACTGCCGGAAGTAATTGTTGCTTCCCGTACGCACCTGCAGATCCAAACGGGGGTTGAAGGCGGACTCACCTTTGGCCCGGACGATGGAAACCCGCGAATCATTGATGACAGCCTCACCGGAGAGCACCGGTTTGGCCATGGTCCCGCCCAGCAGGAGATGGCAGTCGACAAAACCCTCAAAGGCCGAACTGGCATAATGAAAACGTCTTGCCTGCAAGATCAGATCCATCTCCCCGAAGGAGAACCCGTTCATGGCAATCGTGCCGGTGGCATAGACCGTACCTTTGCCATACTTTGAAGTTAACTGCCGGACCTCCAGCTTTTTGCTGCTTAAAGTAACCTCCGCATTTAAATCCTGAAAACGCTCGGGTAGCCCTTGGAATTCCCCGTATAATTGCTTAATATGCATTTCACCGGCAAGAATCGGCTTTTCCCAGGTCCCTTTGACCTCAGCCTCCGCCTTGACCGTACCACCGGAGATTTTGGCTCCAGGGAAGAATTTCCCCAGAACCCCGGCAGATAACTCATGCATGACCAACTTCCAATGGATCGGCGCCTCCTGGTGGGGGCCATCTGCCGGAAGTCTGATAAACCCAAGCCATTCGGCTTTAATCGGCCCCCGACCGCGCAGGGACAGATTGAGCTCTTCCTGAGCCAGCTCAGCATAGAGCATACCATCGCGGATATTTCCCTTAAGTTTGGTCTGGGCCAACTCAATTCCGCCCCATTTACCCGCTCTGAGTTTTCCCGCCAGTTGACCGGATAAACCCTTTTCCCCTGCGGTAATCCCGGCGGTAAAATCCAGCCGCCCCTGCAAAGGTTGATGCAAGATTTCTCCCAATGGCTGCAGGGAAAAATTTCTGACCGCCAGGTTCAGGGCAAAATCTCTTCCCGGCGAATATTTACCATTGATTGCCAAGGTTCCTTCCCCGTCGGTGAACTTAATCCGGTGAATAGTTGTAACCTGCCCGCAAATCTCCACTTCCAGTTGGCCTTGGAGCTTTTGGTAGCCGTCAATATAGCCGCGGTCCAGATTGGCAAGGATCCGGATTCTGGGTTCGGAGACGGGGCCAGCCAGTTGCAACCGGCCGGTGATGATGCCGTCCGTCGGGATCTGCGGGCGGAAGCCAACAATCAGCAACAATTCACTGAGGCGGGTTGCCTCCAGGTTCAGCTCCAGATCCATCTCCGGTTCCCCGGCCAAATCCAAACAGCCGTTCAGTCGGACCCGTTGCTCAACACGATCGGCAATAATGTCCAGGAACTCAAGCCGTTGATCTTGCCAGGTAATTCCTCCTTCAATCCGCCGAATCACTATACCGGCGAGGTTGACAGTTTCACCCACCACCTGCCCTCGAACCACTGGGTGCGCAAAATCCCCTTGGACTACCCCACTGAGGCCAACTTTTCCCTGAATCGGAACCCCGCCGAGCTTTAATTCCAGTGCTTCCAGGGGGAAGGCTTCGGCAACCACCGCTAGGTTCAACCGGTGATCACTGCCGAAGTCCCCGCTTAGCCTGACCAGGCCTCCTCCTTGCCGGAGTTCCGCCTCCTGCAGGCTAAAGACCCCCTGCTTCCATGACCAATCCGCTGCAACCCGGTCAACCAAGCGACCGGCCAACCTCATTTTTTCCGCTGTCAGCTTCCCGTGGAGTTCCGGTTGGAACATGGAGCCGGTCACCTTTGCTTCCGTGTCCACCTTTCCCTGAAGCTCCACCGGCACTTTAAAGGGAAGTAAACTCGCCACCTCTTGCACGGATAAATCCTCCGTGGAGACAGTCAGATCCAAACTTGGAACCTCTTCTTCCCAATAAACCGCTCCTTCAAACTGAATCTGCCCACCTTTTGCCAGCTTTAACCTGGAACGGTCCAGCGAAAGGCTGTTACCCCTGCTGACCAACCGCAAACGCAAATCACCGATGGGGCCGTTGGCGTATTCCAAGTCGTTCAGATCAACCCAGCCGCCCCCGGAGAGGGTTATTGCATCCCCTTGCAGTTTGATTCTTCCGGAAGCGGTTCCCTTGACCCATTTAAAGGTCGTATCGGAAACGGGAACGGTGAAAGCCAGATTACCGGCAAGCACCTCACCCTTCAGTCCCGAATCCGCAGACCAGGTACCATTCATCAATAATCGCCCGGTACCCTGGTCCAGCAGGAAGTAGTCCACCGCCAGTTGCTGTTTTTGCCAGGTAAAATACCCCTGCATGCGCTGGAAGGGGATCTCCTCGAGCCGGCCGTCTTTGCCGCGCAGTTCGCCCCGGGCCTCCCAGCTTTCCACCTCCGTCAGCCTTCCGGCGGCTGCAAGGTCAAGCTCGTAAGTACCCTGGACCTGTGGCCAAAACAGCAATTTCGGCAGTTCATCTTGGAGAACCGCAGCATCAAGCTGCACCACCTTCAGTTTACCGGTATAAGGCAGACCTGCTTTACGAGTATCAATCCGGAGGTTTCCGTCAACCTGAGCATCGTCGATCCTGAACCGAATCCGGGAAAGTGTCAATAACCCCGTTGCCGTTTCGTAGCTCCCGGTTACCGTTGGGTCATGTCCTTCCCAACTGGACCAGGATATCCGGTCGGAACGAAGATTCCCGGCAAAAACCGGCGTCCGGAGCATGCCGCTTACCTTCACTTCACCGGAAACGGGGCCATGGGTCACCGGTAAATCTGGAAAGGCCAGCGGCAAGTTTTGGCCGCTGATCGTCAAATCCCACACCGGCTGTTCCCAACCGCGGATCCTGCCGGAGATCTTCCAGCTTCCTTCCTGCCACTTTCCCTGCAAAAACCGGATCTCCACACCGTAATTATCCAGCCGGACCAAGCCGTCCAAGCGGTTAAAATACCAGTTGTTGGCCGGGTAGCGGAAAGCTCCGTCACGCAAGCGAATCTCACCGCGGATTGCCGGTTCTGCCAGGGTACCGCTTATCCTTAAGCGGAGATCCGCCTCCCCGTTTAAATCTCCTTCTTGCGCCAGGGAATGAATCTTGCTTAATGATTTCAAGGGCAGCCCGCTGGCTTCAACAACGATATTGCCCTTTGTTATTGCGTTTTCCAGATCAATTTTACCGTTTATCCGGACCAAACCAGATCCGAGATAGCACCGGACCCCTTGGAGCCGGATGCGGTCAGGCTCGATCAAAAACTCCCCGTCCAACCGGGAGACGGGGTCGGCCAGTCTGTCCCATTTACCGCCGGCTTGGGCCAATTTTATCCGGACTTTTTCCAAACTGAAGCCGCCGGCGGCTGTCACCGCCCCATGGGCTTCCACAGTACCGCGGCCTGTTAGCGCAGAAATGCCGTACTGCCCCAGATCCACCTTGGCGGATAACTTTTCCTCCAGCAGACCTAAGGGAATATCCTGCAACCTGGCAAGAAAACGGCCACCGGACGTCTCCCCGCTAAACTGCCCTTCCAACCACAGCCGGGCTTTTTCATCCAAGGTGGTCTGGGAGGCAAGCTGAAACCGCAGGAGTTTAGTGCGGCTTAATTGGACCTCTGCCCCGATCTTCCGGAGTGAACCGGGTTCAATCCCCTGGATTGCTTTGGGCAACTGGATCTCACCGCTAACGACACGAATGGTTAAATCCGGCCACGCCACGGGAACTCCGTCTTTACCGGGCGCAAAAATGTTTTGTATGTTATAACTGCCATTGGCTTCTTCAATGACCAACCTTGGCTCATGAAACACCAACTTTTGCAGGGCAAAAACAGGTTCCCCGGGATTAAAGGCCAGCTTAAACCAGTTCAATTCCACGCCCATCAGCGGAATCTCCGCCAACGGTCGCCCGTCCAATGAAGTCAAAGCGACATCCGTCAGTTCAAATTTGCCCCACGCATAACGGATGTCGCCCAAGCGGAGCCGAACCGGGTAGGCGGCTTCCACCGCTTGAATCAGTTGTTTCTTAATAATATTCCTGTCCGTAAAGCTCAGGATAAAGCCGGGCAAGAAAAGATAACAAAGCAAACAGAAGATACCGGCAAATGCCATGGCCAGAATAAAACCCTTTCTTTTCAGCACTCCGGTACCTCCTTACAATTAGTTAGTTCATCTAATACAAACGGTTTGACATCAAGTCAAAAGAAAAAGAATCATGAGCTCCTCCGGGGGAAGAGCCATCATTCTTCAGTTAACAGCTTGAAACCCTGCATTAACAAGAACGAACTAAAATACCAAAAGTTCCGCCGTGTTTCATGGGGCATTTTTTTCTTCCGTTGTTTTGTTTACCCCTTTTTCGGCAGGCTTTTCCGCCGTCCCGCCAGCAGTCGGAACGTTGGCCGCCTGATTGGCATTACCGGCTGTGGCCGTGTTGACGTTGGTTGAGGCATTTTTGCCCGACGCATTGCTGCCGTTGGCCGGCACAAACTCTACCATCACCTGGGTTTCACCGGTCAAGTAATAACTGGTGGCTCCCGTCCAAAGCCGGTTGTTGCCCGGTTTGTCTGTAGCCTTGCCTTCGCCCTTGTCTGTGTCGGCCTTTTCCCCTTCATCCAGGGAAATCCCCTCCACCACCAACATGTTATTGGTGGGGCTGGCTAAAAAGTCGTTGATCAGCTCCTGCAGGGAGCCGGTCTTGGCCCACTCGGCAAGGGCACTCTTCTCCTCTTGCTTGGTCTCCCCGGAAATTACCGCCTCTCCACCACCACGGACGGTCAATAACCACCGGCCAGGTTTGGCTTTGGCTGGCAGGGTGACCCAGACCGGAATGGTCTCGTCCTTACCGCGGTAAGGCCGGATGGGCACATCCAGGCGGATCTTTTCGCCCGGTTTATACTTTTTGGCCGGTTTGGCCAACTCCAAGATTCTAGCAGTTTTCCGTTCCGGGCTGACAATGACTTCTAAATCGATGATGGAGAGCCGCACCGGTTGAAATTCGTTACCAAGCAGGGTATCCAATAAACGAATCAACTCTTTAAAAGAACTGGCCGCCACATCCTGACCATAAAACAGGTTGGTTCGGATAATCGGTGCAAAACCCTCGCCTGTAATCTTCATTTGCACACGGGCGGTACCCGTCCCGATCCTGTCGAGCACCCGATCCACCGCTTCCAAAGCGCCGGAAACTACCAATTCTTTCAGTAATGACTCGTCATGGACAGGGTAAAAGCGGAAAGTCCTTTTTTCGTCCTTTCCCAAGTCCGTTACTTCAATCTTCACCTCTAAGCTGTCGGGTTTTTCCCCGAAGATCCCGGCAATACCGGCGCTGCGATCCTGGTTCAACCGTCCCACCGGATCTAAGGGCCCGCCCAGTTTAAAGGGGAAAACCGTACTGGGAATGGTCTTATAAATCTCTGCAGCACAAACATAGTAATCTACCTGGCCTTTGTTCATGAAGGGATGGCCGAAGGCCAGAAACCGGTTTCCTTGAATCCATGTCAATGTGCCGATGGCCGTAACTTGATAATCCCCGGTCACCAGTTGAATACCTATGGCACTGCCCGGCCGCAGTTTCGGCCCTTTGGCAGAGGAACCGGCGGTTCCGGGCACCCGGACCGTGTGGATCAGATCCTTGGGCATTGCCTGAACCAAACTCTGATAAGCCCGTTCACCCAGGCCGGCGATACAAACTGGCGTAGCCACAGGTTTGGCTTCCAGCCATTCCGGACCGGGCGAGCGCATCCCGACGACAACGCCACGGCTCCCGGCAAAGCCACCCTGCCGCCACTTGAAGACTTGCGGTTGGGATCGATCGCTTTTGTTGTATTCCAACAGGCGCATCATATCTTCAATGGGAGTAACCAGGCCGTATTGCGGGTCGGCGTTTTGAAACCCGTAACCAATGGCGCCCACCAGCTTCCCGCGGACAAAAACCGGACTGCCGCTCATGCCCGCGGCAATGCCGCCGAATTCCTCCAGCGCTTTACCGGAAACCTGGACCAATAACAGGTTTTGCACCGCACCGTCACCACTTAGTACACCCAAGAACTTCACCTGAAACGGTTGGATCTTGGCACCGGAGACCACGGTGTAGGCGGTTCCGGTCATTCCGGGACGAATCTTAGCCAAGGGGAAAAAAGCAGTGTCTTTGGCCGCCCACGCGTTAACGGACAGCACTGATAACATAAGTAGAGTCGTGAATAAAAATTTTTTCCGAAAACAACTGCTCATTTAGTCCCCTCCACAGCTTTTTGTCCCCGAAAAACATTGGCACGGTTCTTTTCTTTTGTTGATTATTCTTCCCCAAGCCGTCTTCTCCTGCAATAGTTGCTGGAATATTAGCTGCAATATTAACGGATCAGTGAGGATATTTGTTGCAAAAACCTCTTTTTCCTCTTAAGAAACGGCCCAGCCCCGCCACAACAGATCCAGGATCGACAGAACAATCTGGTCAACCGTCAAAGAAGAGTTTTCTTCCAGCATTTGGTATGCTCCACGCACCATCCCGGCGAGCAGTTGCCCCAAAAGGACAGGATTGCCTTCCCTGATGGCCCCGCGCAGCATGCCCACGCGAATCAACTCGATCAGCTCGGTCAAAAACTCCCGGCGAATCCTTCTGATCTCCTCACTAAATTCACTGCCCTCATTCCGATCTGTGCTGCTTAAAAGCCGGTAGTAAAGTTTTTCCGCCCGGGCAAAGCGCAGTTCCTGCGTGATCAACCTGGCCAGCGCCAGGCGGACATTTCCGTCTTCGCGGGGCGATTGGGAGAGGTAAGCCCGGCGGGCCTTGCCCGCTTCGACAATCAGATCTCGATAAATTGCGTCTTTGCTGGTATAATATAAGTAAACCGTTCCCTTGGCAATCTCCGCTTTTTGGGCAATTTCTTCAACGGTTGTCCCGTCATAACCCGCTTGCCCAAATAAGGACAGGGCCACGCGGATAATGCGTTCCTTTTTTTCGTCGGTCCGTGCCACAAGCAACCCTCCCTGCCTCGTTCATACTTAAAGTACATATTTCAACTCATTTTATCATAAATCTCTGACACAAGAAAGGATCCGGCAGGAAGAGTCGGAACTAATGAAGAATAAGTATAAGGTCTATCCTTTTTCTTGTTTTGCCTCTGCAGTTTTTTTATCAGCGTGACAATCCCTTTACCTTCTGTCAAAACCCTGTGAAGAAAGGGGCTTCCTGAATGAAACCATATTCCCTTCGTTTCTGTTGCATCTTGTTACTAATAATCCTCTGTGGTAACGGTTTTCTCTCCGCGGATGCAACCCGCACTGACCTTGACTTTGTCAATACCGCTTTGCCCGACGTCTTCCGGGCAATGGCCGGCCAGTTTCGCGTGGCCATTATCGTGGACGAAGACATTCAGGACAAGGTCACCCTTCATTTGTCCAATGTTACGCTGCAAGAGGCTTTTTCTATCCTGAAGGCTACATATCAATTGGATATCCAAAAGAAAGGCGCCGCTTACCATGTGAGCCGCAATTACAATGAGCATCTGGAAATCTCCCTGCAAGACGGCAAGTTAACCATGGATGCGCGGCAGATTCCTTTGGATACCTTATTAAAAAAGATTCGTGAGGATTATAAGATCAACTTGGTCTTTCCTCAGGACAAGCAACGGATTACCCTCTCCCTTTATCAAGTGCCCCTTTCCGCTGCCCTGGAGTCCATCGCCAGGCTGACGGGTTATACCCTGCAGGCCGCCGACGATATTTATACCTTCCACAACCGCTTGCAGATTGACGGCGGTAACCTGGCTGTCCTGTACAACGACGGCCTGCTCACCGTCGAGGCGCAAAATGCGCCGATTGCAGTGGTTGCTCAAGAAATTACCAGAAAAACCGGTGTTTCTGTGGTAACCGACAATCAATTGCAAGCCAACATCACTGTCTTTTTCCAAAACCTGCCCATCAATGAAGGACTGCGGGCCTTGGCCTCCGCCAATAACCTCCGGCTCATCCAGGAAAACCCCGTGCTTTACCGGGTCACCCGGGGCAGCGGCGGCGGCATGCGGGTCAACTATCAAGACGGCCTCCTCTCCGTCGATGTGGCCGGCGCCGATATAACCCAGCTATTAGACGAAATTGCCCGGACCGCCCAGGTCAATATCCTTTACGAACAGGATGTCCGCGGCACCATCACCGCCCGGTTCGAAAAACTCCCCCTGGTCACCGGCATCAATTCCATGCTGGAAGCCAACGGGTATCACATGGACACCCTCTCCGACCATTACATCGTCCGCAAACGGGCCATGCAGTCGGGTTTCCGTCTGTCCTACGATCCCCACACCAAGTACTTCAACTTGGAGATCGCCAGCAACACAACGATCAGTGCCGTCCTGACCCAAGTCGCGCAGAAGGCCGAGGTCAACATGGTGGTCCACGCCAATGTCAACGGGCCCCTTAACAACATCTTCTTACGCAATGTCACTTTGGATCAGGTTCTTTCTTATATTCTAAAGGGTACAACCTTCAGCTTTATCCGGCAAAACGACACATATATCATCGGCGACGGCGCCAATCTCCGGTCCGATAATGATCTACTAGAAAACCGCATTTACTATCTAAGCAACATCAATGCGGAAAATATCCTTAACAGTCTTCCCCCCAACTTCCCCCGGCAATATTTTGTCATTCTCAAGGACCAAAACGCCCTGTCCGTCACAGGAACCGAAGCCATGCATGCCCAAGTGGCGGCCTATCTTAAAGAACTGGACAATCCAAAGAACAGCATTCAAACGGAGGTTGTCCGCGTTAAGCACTTAAAGGCCGAGGAAGTGTTAAAACTGTTTCCGGCGAGCATTCCCAAGTCCGACGTGATGGTGGTCAAAGAGGCCAACGCCATTGCCATCACCGGTACTCCCTCATTTATCAGCCGGGTCAGAAACTATGTGGAACAGGTGGATCTGCCCAACCCCCTTATTCTTTTCGATGTCAAGTTCATTCAGATCCGGGGCGGCTCCGACACGATCTTCGGTTTGTCTTCCATTAACGAGCATAATCCCGGTATTTATTACGATAATGAGTACAACGAGATCATTGTTCCACCGCACAAAGACACCGGCACCTACGACAACGGCAACCTTATCACCAGCATTTTGCTGCCGGGCTCCACGGCCGAACGCCAGTTCATCGCCAAGCTCCAAGCAATGATCCAAAAAGATAAGGCAAAGATTTGGGCCAGTCCCCAGATCACCACTATTAACGGCAACAAAGCCAACTTCAACGTGACCACTCAGGAAAGGTACAACATCCCCAGGGAAGTCGTGGTGAGCGGTGACAGCAGTAACTCCGTCACCTCCGAATCCTCCACGATTACCATTGAAAGCGGTATTCAACTCACCTTGACACCTTGGGTGTCCGCAACCAACGATATTACTATTGAAATTAAACCGAGCATCAGCGATAGCCTGCCTAATAACACAACAACAGCAGACTCGGTAGCACCACTACCCAGTACCTACCAACGGTCGGTAGAGACCACCGTTCGGGTCAGGGACGGTGAAACAATTATCATTGGCGGTTTGAAGCAAAAACTCCAGCAGAAAAGCGAGAATAAATTGCCGCTCCTGGGCGATGTACCTTTGGTTGGCAAACTCTTCCGGCACACTACGACCAAAGAAACAGAGAGTGAGTTTATTATTATCATTACCCCAAAACTCTTGAACAGTCCTGCGGCTGTCCAGGACACCACCAAGAAAGCCCTGGATCGCTTACCGCCTGCCTTATAAAGAAACATTCTTAAAAAATGGATATAACAAAACGACCGGGCATTAGCTCGGTCGTTTTGTTTCATCAGTGTTTTGGAGCAATTGTTCATAAATGCGAAGTACTCTTTTGATATAAAGCCGTGTTTCTCTGGGGTAATATTCCGGGCCTTTCCTGGCCCGACCGGGGCCGGCGTTATACGCGGCCAAGGCCTGTGACAAAGTGCCGAAACTATTTACTTGTTGTTTTAAGTAAGCCGTGCCGATTGAGACATTAACGCGAATGTCCCGCCAATCTTTCTCCACGCACTTATCCGGGGTAATCTGCGTTAACCCGCGTGCCCCTCTGCTGGAGACAGCGTGGCGTTGAAAGCCGCTTTCAACAGCAATTAAGGCCGTTAAAAGCCGGGCGTCTACTTCATAGGTCTCGGAAGCCTCCAAAATGGCGAGGATGATTTCCTCCATGTCTTCCTGCGGAATGTTGGGGTTATATACCCGAATCAAGTTGGCGATCGGCTCTTGGTAAGGATGATCTGCGATGGATTCCTCGGCTGCTGAGTTCTGCGGCCTTGTCAGCTTGAATGCCGGTACAGCCCCATTGACAACCACCGTTGCAATAATCACCGTTGCTATTGCAACCAGGATAACCATCCCAAATGCCTTTTTCACCGTCGGTTTCACGATCGTCTCCTTTCCCTTCCAATGAACTCCCAGAAATAGCACTCCAAAACCTTGTCCTATTGTAACGGAGGGTTTTTTATCCGGCAAGGCATGATTTTTGCTTTAATGCGCTGATTTTTTAATTAACGCAATGCTAATTTAGGTAATACCTTGTATTCGGCCCCAGATTGTCCGTGATTACTAAATTTAAGCCAAACTGTTCTCGCCCGCTTGTTAAACACCCAGCTAATAACGGCAAATTATTCATATCTTTAATTTTCTGTAAACCCATTATTGTAAACTTACTGTAATCCCTTTTTAACTTGAATTTTACATAATCCCCCAGCCTTGGTATTGACCGGCGGGTCGCGCCAAGATTTTCCGGACGAATGTCCTGGAAAATGGCATTAAAAAAAAGACCCTTTGGGTCTTTTTTGACTGTAACTGCTCGATAAGCCGAGTTCTGTACCGGCTACGCCGGCGGTAACCATTTATCTGGGATATTGGTTGCCCAATACCTCATGCGACCAACCCGAGGGAAAGACGGGCCGCCTTATCTCCCTCCTATTTGGTCTTGCTCCGGGTGGGGTTTACCAAGTCGCTCAATTGCTTGAGCGCTGGTGCGCTCTTACCGCACCGTTTCAGCTTTGCCATGAATGTTTCCATTCATTCGGCGTCTTCTTTTCTGTGGCACTTTCCTTAGGGTCGCCCCCACTGGACGTTATCCAGCACCCTGCCCTGCGGAGCTCGGACTTTCCTC
>DGDV01000031.1 GCA_002385625.1 Firmicutes bacterium UBA3943 | reverse complement strand
TAAATCATGGGTACATTATAATGAACAACTAAGACTGTGGACCAAAGACCATGCGGGAAACGATTTTTTGCTCAGCCTCCGGGAAGCCGATGTGGGCGCCATCTACCTGGGAAACGCCGAGGCGGAGTTTGCCCTGAAAAACCAGGCCAACCATTTACTGGCACAAAACCGCAAAGCCGGAATATATCTGAAGGAAAGCGGCGGCGCAGGCATTGTCCAACAGATTGACCTGGCCGTATAACATGAACAAGACTTTGCAAAGGCCCTTCCACTAGGAAGGGCCTTTTTATATGTAATGCCAGTTGATGTGTAATTGGCATTTTTCCCATAAATGGCAGGAGATTAATGGTTTTCACTGGAATAGATCAAGCGAATTACTCCTGGAAGGCTATGAACGGACGGACATGGAATTCAAGAAATAAAAGGCGAGAAAGAAGGACGGGGAAAGTAAACATAAAACCATTTGATGTGGAGGCTGACGATACAGATGAAGCAAATAGCTGGGGTTTTGTTGGAGGTTGTCCAGGGGGATATCACCAAGATGGAAGTGGACGCTATTGTGAATGCGGCCAATACCAGCCTGCTTGGCGGCGGCGGCGTGGACGGGGCCATTCACCGCACTGGCGGGCCGGAGATCTTAGAGGCATGCAAACGGATTGGTGGCTGTCCGGTGGGGGAGGCTGTTATCACCACCGCCGGTAAGCTTAAAGCGAAGTTTGTCATCCATACGGTGGGTCCAATCTGGCGCGGGGGAGAAAACAACGAAGAAGCATTGCTCCGTTCGTGTTATCGAAACTCCCTGCAACTAGCGGTTGAACACCGGCTGCACCATGTTGCTTTTCCCAACATCAGTACCGGCGTCTACTGTTACCCCAAGGAACTGGCAGCCAAAGCTGCCATTGACGAGGTTGTTAAGTTCTTGCAGACTAATCCCAAAAGGAGTTTGGAACGGATCGTGTTTGTATGCTATGAACCTGAGAATACCAGATTGTATCAGGACATCCTGGATAAGCTGGAAAACAGGTAAAACAAGATTTTGTTTCGAATATATTAAACATCCTATTCCGGCACTGCCGTAAAGTAAAAGGAGTTGCCATGAACGAGTACATAAAAACCAGGTTTCTCCACCTGGGCGGTTATGTATCCGAGCGGGAAATAAAAGACTATGAGGACTATGCCCCCTTTGAACTGGAACGACTGTTTACCGATGAAGACCCAAAAAAGCGGTCCATCGCCGCTGCCGTGATTGGCCGCAGGCGCCTGCGGGAGTTCATTCCCATGCTCTGCCAAGGCCTGGTAGAGGAGGAAGCGCCGTATTCAAGGAGGGCTATCGCCGAGGCGTTGGGGCAAATGGGCGAGGCGGCGGTGAAGCCTCTGGTGGATTTGTTGGGCAAGATCGGACACAGCCAGGAGACCGCTTTGCCACAGAAAATGGAGAAACGTGCCAGTAGAAACAGCTATCCGGTGATTCAGGACGTGGCTGCCAATATTTTGGTTAAAATCGGCAATCCCGCCATTCCGGCTTTGATCGAAAAAGTCAAAGCAGGGGATGGTTTTGCTACCCAGCAGGCCATCGACGCCATCGGTGGCATTGTCAGCAAGACGGGGGATAAAAGGGCCCTGCCCGCCCTGCTGGAGGCCCTGGAACAATTCGAAGATGAGGTTTCTGTCTGGAAGATCGTCCGCGCCTTAAGCGCCTTTCAGACCTTGGAGGTTATTAAACCTTTGGAGCTTGTGCTCCAGAATCATCCCAACCCCATTATCCGCCGGGAAGCGGCCCGAAGCATCGGCCATATCGGTCTACCGACACCCAACTTGATCCAGGTCTTGAAAGAGGCGTTGAAAGACAAGGACAAGCAGGTCAGAAAGGAAGTCAAGTTCACCCTGAAACTGCTCAAGCGTCTTACCAAAGGAAACCCCATGTTTCATTAGGCAAAATTCCGGCCATACCAAGAATTAGGGTTGTAACACCTTGACCATACGGAAACCGTCTTCGCCATCGCCGTAATAACCGGGTAAGCGCTGCCGGATTACGAAGCCCAGTTTTTCATAGAGGGCAATCGCCCGGCTGTTGCCGGCCCGCACCTCAAGGCTGGCCACAGAATACCCGGTAAACGTAGGAAGTCGCATCTCCAGGTATTGACGGCCCAAGCCCCGACCGGTAAAATCCGGGCTGATGCAAAAGGCATACAAACGGATCACCTTGCTGTTAGTGCGGGTGAAATAGACCGCATAACCCACGGGTTCTCCGGCGAACTCAATGATGTCCACATAAACGGAGCCGTTTTTGTTCCGGATGTACCGCCGGAAAGCGGCGGCGGAGAACCGGTCAACAGGGCAAAAACAGCGGTCTTCCAATGCGGTAATGGTTCCAAGATCGTCCATGGTTGCCTTGCGGAACCTAAGATCTTCATAATCCTTCAAATTTCTCACCTGCTAAATATTGAACAATCCATCGGTAGATCTCGGGCGAGGCCTGGTCTTCCAGGCCGGCGTCGATATTGGGATTGTCATTTACCTCTACGACGTAATATTCTCCGTCAACTTCCTTAATGTCCACACCGTACAAACCGGCGCCGATGGCCCGGGAAGCGTCCAAGGCCACTTGCAGCAGCCGCGGATCCACATCCTTCTTTTTGACTCCCAACACATCACAGTAGATGGTTTTGCCTTCGGCATTTTTCTCTTGGATCTTCCAACAGTCGCCTGTCATGACATACTTGGCGATGGCCAGCACCTTGCCATCTAGCGTAATAACGCGCCAGTCAAAATCGCTGGGCATATACTGCTGGACAACGATCCGGTCAGCCCGCCGCAAAAAACGCTTGCCGACCTTGACGAAGTCCTCAGCGGTGCTGACCTTGTCCACGTAAGCGGAGAAACTCGAATTGGGGGCTTTGAGGACCAGCGGAACGCCCAAAGTCTCAAATAACTCCCGGGCATTTTCTGCTGTTACTTCGTGACTTTTTAAAAACACGGTGGCCGGTATGGGAATGTTATCACGCATTAAATGAGCATACATGTTGACTTTATCGCAGCAGATTCGGATGCTTGACGGGTCATCGATGACCCGTTTTCCTTTCATCTGGGCCAACCTGGTTACCACAAATGAAGCATTTAAGGGGTCAGTCAGCGCCCGGATAAAAATACCGTCATACTGGTCGATGAGGCAAATTTCGTTTCGAAAGATGAAATCCAGTTGGTGGCCGAGTTCATGGGCGGCTAACCGGAAGTTGGATAACGCTGTAAGCTCTACAGATTTGCGAATGGTATAACGCTCGGTAAAAATTGCTAGTCTTGCCATGTGCCGATCCCTTCTAATATCTTTTTTTCATTCAGGGTTAATTGGTCAAATTCCAAGGGGCAAATAGAGGAAAAGAGGTATTGGCTGGAAGTGACAATGACCCTAATCTTCATCAACGGCAGGCCAAAAGTTTTGAAGGCCTTCCAGGCAAATTCATGGTACTCTTCAGTGAGCGTTTTCCCCATGATGCAACGCAAAGTGTCAATGCGGTTAATCATCATGGGGCAATTCTTGGACACATGCGGCATATTTACCAAGTCGGGTTACAGTCCGGAATTTTTTCGGTGCATCTTCAAGGGTGGAGACCAACTCAAAACGGTCGGAGAAGGGGTTGATGGGGTAGAGCAGGACAGGTGGTTCAATCCCGAATTCATCATTGGTGATCTTGTATTCCGGCGTTGCGATCTTATTCTGCCGCGCCTTCTCCAAAGCCAATGGAACAACATAGGCGTCGAGGATCTCTTCGGGACTAGGGAAGACCCTTTTCCCACGGAGGCAGGCATCTTGGGAAAGGTAATAACCTTCCGACAGGTAAGAATAATCGCCGGCCATATTGAAGAGCGCTGCGTCACCGGGCGTTTCGTCGCTGTATGCGGGTAACAGCTCCGGTTTTACCTTGAGAAACATTTCATTTAACAAAATATTTCACCTGGTTTCCTTTGAATTTTGATCCGTGATTCTATGAAGGATTCGCGGAAATATCCGGCTTACCTGCAGGCGAAGGAAGATAATTATTACAGAATGAAATTTCCTTGAAAAGTCTTGACGGCTATGGGAAAATGTAGCATACTAAACGGTAGGTAGGTAATTTGTGACTGAACCTTTGGTGTACAAGGAGCGGAGCGAATGAAGACAACGGACAGTAAGGAGAAAATATTGGACATTGCTCTTAAGTTGTTTGTCCGCCGCGGTTACCACGGAACCTCCCTAAATGACATTGCCCGTAAGGCCGGGCTGACAAAAGGGGGGATTTATCACTATTTCTCCAGTAAGGAGGACTTATACCGTCAGGTTCTTGCCAAGTATTTTAAGGAAGAAGGCTTGCCCGCCTGGGTTATGAAGACGGATCAGCCGATTAGGGATTATATCTGGTCCGGTTTCTCCTGGATTGAGCGGTCCAAGAAGGAGATCCAAGGCTTGGCCGGCTCAAAGAAAGACGACGTTATTCTCTGCTATTACAACTTTTTGTATGAAGCTACTCGTAAATACCCTGAATTCCAACGAACCATCGATACATATGATGAAAGAAAACGGGAATGGATCACAAAAGCCATGCAAAAGGCCCAAGCCGCTGGGGAAATCCGTGCTGATATTTCGACTCAGGCCTTGGCCTTTGAATTGGACGCGTTACTGCAACAACTGCAGTACTTAAGCTTTGTTAATCCGCAAATAAAGAATAATCCGGAAATGTTCCGGACGCTCTTCGAAAATTACTGGCTTAGATTGAAGGCTTAAATTTTTTTAGGGATAAACCTACCGACCGGTAGGTATAAAAAGGATGGGGAACTGCCATGATTAGCCAGTCAAATCCCGGGTTGAGAAAACAGATCTTTGCTATTGCCCTTCCCATTATGGTGCAGAACATAGTCCAGCATCTAATGATTCTTACCGACCGCGCCTTCCTGGGGAATCTCAATGCCCGTTACCTCTCGGCCATCGGTAACGTGTTGATCCCATATAATGCGTTGACCTTCTTTTTCTTCTCAGCGGCCACCGGCTTGACAGTTTTGATCGCCCAGAACGTCGGTAAGGGGGATTACGAGAAGGCCAAGAGCTACAGCCAATCGTCCTTCTTTTTTGCCACCTTGTTTTCCGCGGGTATGTTTTTGCTCTGGCATTTGTGGGCAAAGGAGATCTTAATGCTTTTTGGTGCAAAGGGGCTCATTTTAAAAGACGCCGTTACTTATGTGCGGATTATCAGCATTTCCCTGTTGTTTTTAGGGATTGAAACCACTGTTTACTCTTTGCTCCAGGGGGTGGGCGCCACCAGGCCGATTATGGTTTTCGGGATTGTCAAGAGTCTTTTGAATGTGTTCTTGGACTGGGTCATGGTCTTCGGTAAGCTAGGCTTTCCAGCCATGGGTCTGGAAGGCGCAGCATTGGCTACTTTGGTCTCGAACATCATCGGTGCGTTGGGTATTTTCCTGGCGATCCTGCTGTACAAGAAATTAACCTTTCCTGTACGCCTCTCTAAACGGGCGTTGTTACGCCCCAAGTGGCAGTTGTACTGGGAAGCGCTGAAAATCGGGCTGCCCAGCGGTTTTGAGTCCATCCTGTGGTATACTGGACAGTTGGTTTTGGTCTGGTTGATGAACCGGATTGACCCCATGGCCATTGGCGTGTACACCACAGTTAATGGGATCCAGGGTATTGCCCTGCTGATTTACAATGGATATGCCCGGGCGGCCACGACGCTGGTGGGACAATCTTGGGGAAGAAAAGATTATACTAGCGCCCGGGAGATTGGCTTTTACAGCCAGCGGTTGGCAGGTTGGGTTACGCTGACTTTTGCGGCGGTCTTTCTACTCTTTCCCCAAGCCTTAATTAGCATCTTTACTAAGGATGCGGCGATGATCCAGCAATCGGCGGCGCTGTTGCGAATGGCCGCTGTCTTTATCAACGTGCAAATGGTGAATGTGGTTATGGGCAGCGCCATCCGAGGGACGGGGGACACCATGTGGATGTGTTGCTCCCAAATTTTTGGGACGGTCTTTGTAGTAGGCGTATCCATCTACTTAATGCTTGGTTTGTCCTGGGGTTTGGTGGGTATGTATCTCACCATGATCTTGGACGAAGGGCTCCGGGGTTGGATCAATCTACTCCGGTTCTCCTATGGTGTTAATCCCTTTAAGAAGTGGCTGGGCTGGACCGCAGCGCCGGCAGGGAAGTAAAGATCGGAAATATTCGTGAGGGAGGCCAAAGTGATGACCGATTGGTACAAGGATGCCATCGTCTACCAGATCTATACCCGCAGCTTTTTTGATGCCAATGGCGACGGCATTGGCGATTTTGCGGGGGTTATGGCAAAGTTGGACTACCTGAAAGACTTGGGTGTTGATGTGCTTTGGCTCAGCCCCTTTTGCCTTTCGGCCAATGATGATAACGGGTATGATATCTCCGATTATTACCGGGTGATGCCGGAGTATGGCACAATGGCTGAATTGGCTGTGCTCATTGCGGAAAGCCACTGCCGCGGTATGAAGATCATGATGGACCTAGTGATGAACCACACTTCCGATGAGCATCCGTGGTTTTTGGCGGCTAAATCCGGCAAGGCTCATCCCATGCGCGATTATTATATCTGGGCCCCCAAAAAAGGCGGGCAGGCGCCGAATAATTGGGAGTCCTTCTTTGAGGGTTCAGCCTGGACGGAGGATGAAGCGACGGGCGAGTGCTTTCTCCATCTGTTCTCCAAGCGCCAGCCCGATCTGAATTGGTCCAACCCCAAAGTACGGCGAGAGTTGCACAGGATCGCCACATGGTGGGTGGAGAGGGGAATTGACGCTTTCCGGTTGGACGCCATTCATCTGATCGGAAAACCGGCGGGCCTGCCGGATGCACCGGAGCCCACGGTGAACTGGCCCTTTCACAATTTTTGCAATACACCCGAGACCCATGAATACCTTCAAGAGTTCAACCAGGAGGTGTTTGGCAAGTATTCCGTAATGACCGTTGGCGAAACCGGCGGGACGACGCCGGAGTCGGCCCGGCTCTATGTGGAGACGGACCGGAAGGAACTGGATATGATCTTTCACTTTGGCCATGTGCATGAAACCGGCAGGCCCAAGGATGCGGGTTTTTTCCGGAAGTATTATCAGGAATGGTACGAGGCTTTAAGCCCCAAAGGATGGGATGCGGTCTTCTTCAGCAACCACGATCTGCCCAGGCATGTATCGCATTTGGGGGATGACAAAAGCTTTCGCGCGGAGTCGGCAAAGCTTTTTGCCACCATGCTGCTTACTTTGTGGGGTACCCCCTATATTTACCAGGGTGAAGAGATTGGCATGACGAATGTACGGTTCAGTTCCCTTGACGACTACCGGGACTTGGCCGGAAAGAAAATATACCGGGCTGCGCTGGCTAAAGGATACGACTCAAAGCAGGCCTGGGAGGAATTTTGCCGGCTAAGCCGGGACAACGCCCGGACGCCCATGCAATGGACCGCTGGGAAAAATGCCGGCTTTACACAGGGAACCCCTTGGATTGGGGTTAATCCCAATCATGTAACGATCAACGTGGAAGAGCAAGCAAAAGATCCTGATTCCGTCTTTAACTACTACAAAAAACTCATCGCCTTGCGGAAAACCTATTCGGCTCTGGCCAGGGGGAGTTTTCGCCTTTACGGGGAGGAACACCCCCAGATCTTTGCCTATATCCGGGAAGATGAGCATGACGCATTTTTGGTTTTGTTGAATATCTCGGGCCAACCTGGGGTGATGCAAACAGGAGAAGCGGGAAGATGGAGTTTTTTGTTGGGCAATTATGTGGCGCCTGCCCACGATCTGCCTGCTGCGCTACAGCTCAATCCCTGGGAGGCGCGGATATATCGACGGAAGAAATAAGGACACGCAAATTTACAGCAAAAAAACAAAAAGGGGTTATTAATTCTTGTTGGTTTTTATTTTTGCGGAAGAAATTATTGCCAAAAAGAAGAACTTTTGTTATGATTAAGGTAAGTAAATCGTTTAACTCGCTTGCTCCTTAGGACGAGACCACCTAAGGAACAGCTTTCCTCCTATTGCACCTCCTCCAGGACCGGGAGGTGCATCTATTTTGCCGCGAGTAAATCCAAAAACCCCTGTGCTGCTTGGGAGAGGGGCAGTTCGGGATTGGTGATAAGGCCCAGCTTTCGCGGGGGGAGCTTAGTCTTTGTTTGCACGATGAAGAGTTCCCTGGCGTCCAAGGATTCCTTGGCGCTTTCTTTTAAGACGTGAGCCACGCCAAACCCAATCTTGGCGAACTCCACCAGCAGTTCCATGCTTTCCAACTCAATCTCCGGAGCTAGCTTGACGCCGTGCTCCGCTAAGAAACCGTCGAGATTCTGCCGGGAGGTACTGACCTTCTCCAGGAGCAGAATAGGGAGGTTGGCCAATTCCTGCAGCTCGATGGTCCTGTTTTGCAGGGAAGGAAACCGATGGGAGGAAGCCACAAACACATCCTCCACTATTGTTAATTCTTGGATGTTATCCCCGGTTTCCCCGGGCCTGAGGGTCACCACACCAAAATCAATTAGTCCCCTATTGAGAATTTCCCGGATCTGGGAGGAGGTCCGGTTGATGAATTGAATTTTGACTTTTGGGTAGAGTAGATTAAACTTCTGTAAGTGGGGCAAGAGAAAGTAGCGGCAGATGGTATCGCTGGCGCCGATGCGGACTTCGCCGGCTTCCAAGGTCTTAAGCTCGCTAAGCTTGGCCTCGGCTAAACGAAATAGGTTGACCGCCTGTTGGACGTAGCCATAGAACCATTCGCCCTCACGGGTGAGTTTGAGTTCCCTGCCTTTGCGCAGGAACAGTTGCACGCCCAGTTTGGTTTCGAGGTTTTTAATGCTCTGGCTTACTGCTGATTGGGTGATGAATAATTTCTTAGCCGCCGCGGAAAAGCTCAGGGTCCGGGCGGCATGGTAAAAGACCTTATATGACTCGAAGTTAATATCCATTAGCTCACCTTATATCTATTATTAGATATATTAATTTCTCTAATTTATAATAACATATTATAATTGAAGGTGGAAGTACCGGATTGACCCGGCAATCAATGGATTGCCTGCGAGATAATCGTTTTGTCGTCACATAAGTGGAGTAGACATAACTTACTATAAAAGCGAGGGATTTGTCATGCAACACCAAGTCCGCCGGATCTTTGTGGAAAAAAAGCCGGAATTTGCCGTCGAGGCGCGGATGCTCTACAATGACCTCCATGACTTTTTGGGCATCAAGGGATTAACCGGCGTAAGAATTATCAACCGTTATGATATTGAAGGCATCACCGAGGCTGAGTATCTCCAATCCAGGGAGACCATCTTTGCTGAGCCAACGGTGGATCTGGTCTATGATGAATCCTTTCCGCTTCCCCCCGGGGACCGGGTCATTGCCGTGGAGTACCTGCCGGGCCAGTATGATCAGAGGGCTGATTCCGCTGCCCAATGCATCCAGATCTTAACCCAGGGAGTCCGGCCGGAAGTCCGCTGCGCCAAGCTGATCTTGCTTTCCGGTGATCTTTCCGAGGCCGACTACGCAAAGATTAAAAACTACTGCATCAATCCACTGGAATCCCGGGAGGCGGCGCTGGAGAAGCCGGAGACCCTGGAGATGAAGGTGGATCTTCCGGAGAATGTGCCGTATATTGCAGGTTTTACCGGCATGTCCAGGGAAGAGTTGGACAAGCTGCGCGACCGGTTGGGCCTGGCCATGTCAATGGCCGACCTGGAGTTTACCCAGGATTACTTCAAAAATACTGAGCAACGTGATCCCTCGTTAACGGAGATCCGGGTATTGGATACCTACTGGTCCGACCATTGCCGTCATACCACCTTCTTGACGGAAATTAAAGAGGTGGAGTTTGCCGAGGGTCAGTTGGTGGAACCCATCAAAGAAGCCTACCAAGCCTATTTAAACCACCGCCAAATGGTCTACGGTGACAAGTCAAAGGATATTTGCTTGATGGACATCGCCACCCTCGGGATGAAAGCCTTGAAAAAACAGGGATTGCTCAACGATCTTGACGAATCGGAAGAGATCAATGCCTGCAGTATCAAGGTGAAAGCGGAGATCGACGGGGAAACCCAAGAGTGGTTGGTTATGTTCAAGAATGAGACCCATAACCATCCCACGGAGATCGAACCCTTTGGCGGCGCCGCCACCTGCCTGGGCGGGGCAATCCGCGATCCCCTTTCCGGACGTTCCTATGTCTACCACGCCATGCGGGTCACCGGTAGCGGCGACCCCCGAACGCCGGTGGAGGAGACTTTGCCGGGCAAACTGCCCCAGCGGAAGATTACCACTGGCGCCGCGGCGGGTTTTAGCTCTTATGGCAACCAGATTGGGCTGGCCACCGGCCAAGTGGCGGAGATCTATGACGAGGATTATGTGGCCAAACGGATGGAAATCGGGGCGGTGATCGGCGCGGCGCCCGCTGAAAATGTGGTGCGGGCCCGGCCCCAGCCCGGCGACGTCGTTATTTTGCTGGGTGGGCGGACAGGCCGTGATGGCTGTGGCGGCGCCACCGGCTCTTCCAAGGAGCACACCGAGGAATCTCTCTTTACCTGCGGCGCTGAGGTGCAAAAGGGCAACCCGCCCACGGAGCGGAAGCTGCAGCGCCTGTTCAGGGATCCTGCTGTCAGCCGGATGATCAAACGCTGCAATGACTTTGGGGCCGGCGGAGTCTCGGTGGCCATAGGCGAGTTGGCCGACAGCCTGGAGATTAACTTGGATGCGGTGCCCAAGAAATATGAAGGTTTAGACGGGACGGAACTTGCCATCTCCGAATCCCAAGAGCGGATGGCAGTGGTGATTGCCGCTGCTGATCTAGAGGCCTTCATCGCCAAAGCAATGGAGGAGAATCTAGAAGCCACTTTGGTAGCGGTAGTTACCGACACCGGGAGGCTGCGCATGAAATGGCGGGGCCAGACTATAGTCGATATCAGCCGGGAGTTTTTAAATACCAACGGTGCCAAGCAAAACACCCGGGTTAGGGTGCTAAGTCCCCAACCGGAAAAGAACGCCCTATGCCAACTGGCGCAGGAAGTGGCAGCTGCCCTGCCCGATCTGAAGGCCGCTTGGTTGGCCAATCTTGGCCGCCTCAATGTCTGCAGCCAGAAAGGTTTGGTTGAACGCTTCGACAGTTCCATTGGCGCCGGTTCGGTCCTGATGCCCTTCGGCGGTGAGCGGCAATTGACCCCGGTGGACGGCATGGTGGCCAAACTGCCGGTGCTCACAGGGGAGACCACCACGGGTACGTTGATGACCTATGGCTATAGCCCGGCGGTGGCCAAGTGGAGCCCCTTCCACGGCGCGGTCTATGCCATTGTGGAGTCGGTGGCCAAAGCCGTGGCTTTAGGCGCCGACTACCGGCGGATCCGCCTGACGCTCCAGGAGTACTTCGAAAAACTGGGGACCGACGATACCAAGTGGGGCAAGCCCTTCAGCGCCTTGCTGGGTTCCTTCCTGACTCAGATCAGCCTGGGTATACCGGCCATCGGCGGCAAAGACAGCATGTCCGGTACGTTTAAAGATATGAACGTGCCGCCGACATTGGTCTCCTTCGCCCTGGACGTTGTGGATGTCACCAAGGTGATTTCGCCGGAGTTGAAGACCCCCGGCAGTTTACTGGTCTTTGTGCCCTTGCGGCGGGACGCCAACGACCTGCCCGACTTTGCGGACCTGAAAGTAAAGTACGGCCGGATCCATGAATTGATCGTGGCAGGCAAGATCCTGGCCGCCCATGCCGTTGGCGAAGGCGGAATTGCGGCAGCCCTCAGCAAAATGGCCTTTGGCAACCACATTGGGCTTTCTCTGCAAGTGCCAGCGGATAGGGATGAGCTGTTCAGGCCGGAGTTTGGCTCCTTAGTGTTGGAGATCGCCGGGACCGAGGATCCGGCTGCGCTGTTTGCGGGGATTGACTATAAACTGTTGGGTAAAACCCAGGCCCAACCGGTGATTGCGATTGGCGGGGAAATGATTGATCTGGATGAGGCTCTGGCTGCTTGGGAAGGGACGCTGGAAAAGGTCTTTCCCACCCGGGTGGCTTTTCCGCAGGAAGAACCGGCGACGGTGCTGTGCACTCAACGCAATGCGGCAAAACCCAAGGTTCGGGTAGCCAAACCGGTGGTGTTCATTCCCATCTTCCCGGGGACTAACTGTGAATATGATACAGCCCGCCGTTTCGAGAAGGCCGGTGGTCGGGTGGAGACCCTGGTCTTTAAGAACCTGAGTCCCGCCGCTGTTGAAGCCTCTGTGGCTGCTATAGTGAACAAGATTAATAACGCCCAAATTGTGATGATTCCCGGCGGGTTCAGCGCCGGCGACGAGCCGGAGGGATCAGGGAAGTTCATTGCCACAGTCTTCCGGAATCCCGCCATCAAAGATGCCATTATGAAGTTTCTCAAAGAACGGGATGGACTGATGCTTGGGATCTGCAACGGATTTCAGGTCCTGATCAAACTAGGATTGGTGCCGTACGGCGAGATCCGGGATATTGACCCGGCGTCGCCCACGCTGACCTTTAATACCATTGGTCGTCACGTCTCTTGCATGGTACGGACGAAGGTGGTTTCTACCCTCTCGCCTTGGTTGGCTAAGGTGGAACCGGGCGAAATCCATTGGATCCCTGTCTCCCACGGGGAGGGCCGTTTTGTCGCCGATGAACAAGTCCTCCACGAACTGGCGCGCAACGGCCAGATTGCCACAGCGTATGTGGACTTGGATGGTAATCCCACCTATGATATACGCTACAACCCCAACGGCTCCATGTGGGCGATTGAGGGTATCACCAGTCCGGACGGACGGGTCTTTGGCAAAATGGGACACTCCGAGCGGATCGGGCGTAATGTGGCCAAGAATATTCCCGGCCACAAAAACCAGCGGATCTTTGAAGCCGGTGTGGAATACTTCCTATAAAACACCCCGGGAGTTAGCCGCCGTTCGTAGTTGGTTTTCCACCCTTTGCAACGAAAATGTAATCTTCCTGTCAAAGTAATCCCCTTGACTAAGTGCGGGTTTGGCGATATACTAATAAAAATTTACCATTCTGTTTCTTGATAATCATTAAATTTTTAGCAAGGAGGTATTCTGGTGGCCTATTATTATAACGAACCGAGCCGAACCTTCAGTGAGTATCTGTTGCTTCCCAACCTCACCCGGAAAGAATGTGTTCCGGAGAATGTCAGCCTTAAAACGCCTTTGGTAAAGTTCAAGAAGGGCGAGACGCCGGCCCTCTCCTTGAACTTACCCTTTTCCTCCGCAATCATGCAGGCGGTCTCCGACCACAATATGGCCATTGCCCTGGCCCGTTGCGGCGGCATTTCTTTCATCTATGCCTCCCAATCCATTGAGGAGCAGGCGGAGATGGTCCGGAAGGTGAAGAACTATAAGGCGGGCTTTGTTGTCAGCGATTCCAACCTCCGCCCGGACCAAACCTTGAAAGATGTGGTGGAATTAACTAAAAAGACAGGCCATTCCACCATTGCCATCACTGAAGACGGTTCACCCACGGGTAAACTCATGGGTATTGTCACCAGCCGTGACTATCGTATTAATAAGCAACCGCTGGATCTGAAGATTTATGAGTTCATGACTCCGTTTTCTTCCCTAGTCTGCGGGAGAGAGGGTATTACCCTGTCGGAGGCCAATGACCTGATCTGGAAGCACAAATTAAATTGCCTCCCCATCATCGATGACAATAATAACTTGCGTTATCTCGTCTTCCGCAAGGACTATACGGATCACAAAGAAAACCCCTTGGAATTGTTGGACAGCCAAAAACGGTTGGTGACCGGCGCCGGGATTAATACCCGCGATTATGAAGAACGGATACCGGCCTTGGTCGAAGCCGGAGCGGATGTCCTCTGTATCGACTCTTCCGATGGTTTCAGCGAATGGCAGTATGATACCATCCAGTTTGTGCGGAAGAAGTACGGTGACCGGGTGAAGATCGGTGCTGGCAATGTGGTGGAAAAAGAAGGCTTCTTGTATCTGGCGGAAGCCGGTGCTGACTTTGTTAAAGTCGGAATTGGTGGCGGCTCCATCTGTATTACCCGGGAGCAAAAGGGGATTGGCCGGGGACAAGCCACAGCCGTCATCGAAGTGGCTGAGGCCCGTAATGAATACTTTGAGAAGACCGGCGTTTATATCCCCATCTGCTCCGACGGCGGGATCGTCCATGACTACCACATAACTCTAGCTTTGGCAATGGGCGCTGACTTTGTCATGCTCGGCCGCTACTTTGCCCGCTTTGATGAAAGCCCCGGCCGGAAGGTGCGCCTGAGCGGGATGAACTATGTGAAAGAGTATTGGGGTGAAGGTTCCAACCGGGCCCGGAACTGGCAACGTTATGACATGGGCGGAGAAAGCAAACTCTCCTTTGAAGAAGGGGTGGACAGCTACGTTCCCTATGCCGGTAAATTAAAGGACAATTTGGATATTACCGTCAGCAAAATTAAGTCGACCATGTGCAACCTGGGTGCTTTAACCATTCAAGAACTCCAGAAGACTGCCCGGCTTACCTTGGTCTCCAGTGTCAGTATCCGGGAAGGCGGAGCCCATGATGTGATCCTGAAGAAAGACAATGAGCTTAACATCTAAGTAAAGACTGGCTGAAGAAGTGAGCGCCTCCTCGTTACGGGGAGGCGCTTTTTTTAAGGATGTATGATTGATCTATTCTCAACCCGCTCCGGCACGGAAGGGGCGGGCTGCTCAACCCGTAAAAAGGACATGCTGCAGGGACCAACTTCTCTTTACGGCAATAAATCCCTTGCCGGGGAGCAGGTTTTGGGGGAGGAATCCTTGGCGGGCCGCAAGAAATAATCCGGGAAATGACGGAGGTGTCATCCTTATTATGATAAAAAAGGCTTTCTACCTGTTTATCCTGGTAAGTTTGGTCGTAAATCTTTACAGTGTGTCGGAGGTCGGCGCCTACAGGCCGGAGGTGGCCATCTCCGCCAGTACCCTTCGCCCGGGAGACTTTTTCTGGCTCAAAGTATCAGCGCCACCGGAGGTGAAGGTAAAGGCCCGGCTGTTGGGCAGTGAACTTCTACTGCACTATTATGACAATGCCTTCTGGAGTTTGGTTCCAGTTTCCTATTGGACGGGGCCCGGTACATATGTGTTAACTGTGGAGCTTACCAACAACACCGGTGGCTACATCAGGAAAGAACTACCCATCCAGGTTGTGGCCCGCAGTTTCCCCGAGCAACGCATCCGGGTGCCGGAGACCGTCCGCAAAAAGGCCTTGGCGCCGGAGAATGTTGACATGGATAAGGTTAAGATTCAAAAGGCCCGGAAGATTGCGGAACAGAATCCGCACCCGCCATTATGGAAGGACAAGTTTATCTGGCCGGTTCGGGGGCGCATTACCACCGATTTTGGTTTTGTCCGTTATGTCAATGACATGGCCAACGGGCGCCACTCCGGTTTGGATATTGCCGCACCCAAAGGTACGCCAGTAGCAGCCGTCAATTGCGGACGGGTTATCTTGGCGGAGGAACTTCATTGTACGGGTTTGACCGTTATTGTCTATCATGGTTTAAATCTTTATTCAAGTTATAGTCACTTGTCCGAGATTGCTGTCAAAGCTGGGGAGGAAGTCCAAAGCGGCAGCCTTATCGGCAAAGTCGGCGCCACCGGGCTGGCCACAGGACCCCATCTGCACTTGACCTTTAAGATCGGGGATACTGCAGTGGATCCCTACCTCTTCCTTGAGCGAGAGCTTAGCTACTAGCCAGCAATATTCAAAGCGGTAGAGAAGGCCATATCATGATAAAAGAGAGGCCGCCCCAAAAGGGAAAACTTTTGGGACGGCCTCTTTGTTCTTCCTTGAGAAAAATCTCCATTAATGAACACCGGGGTTATCTTCGGATAACAAGTCCACTGGAACTACGAGGCGTTCCTCGGTCTCCAAGTCGGTGATCTCCGCCGATGCTTCTTGTTCGTGGATCTGTTCGATCCAGACGGGAGACTCCCCGTAGTGTACAGTGATGACACCATCGGATTCCATGATCTGTTTGGCTCGCTTGATATCCAGTCCAATCCCTCCCTTCATCTTTAGGACTATTGTTGCCCAATTTGCCAAAGATAAAAGCGAAGGACGGACAAGGGGCTACTGTAAAAAAGCCGGGCTTTGGGGCCCCGGCTTTGGCGTTTGTTAATAATCTCCGGTTTGGTCTTGGCAAAGGTCTTCTTCCCAAGTGGCAATTCGATTTTTACCAGTACGCTTGGCATGATTGAGCGCAAGATCGGATTGACGGAGAATGTCCTCAATCTGTAAGCCCGTTCCGTGTGTATATTGGGAGATGCCGATGGAACAGGACAGTCTGCGATGTTCCGGTACAGTCGCCGGGTAACCCAAGACGTTTTCGATCTCGGGTAGAAATTGCTCTGCTTCGGCTAAACCGTGAAGAATCTTTACTGCTAATGGTTTGACATGATCCAGGTTGTGGTTGGGCAGGAAGACAATAAACTCATCACCGCCGAAACGGGCCGTAACGCCTAAGTTCTTGACCGTTGAACGCAGCAGGTCGGCAAAGCGGCGTAGGACTAAATCACCGATATAATGGCCGAAATTATCGTTTAAATATTTGAAGTTATCCAGATCAATAAAGAGTAACGAAAAGTAAGCATGCTCGCTGTCGGGAAGAAACTGCAGGCGATTTTTCTCTTGGTCCAAAATGGTTAGGATCGCCTGCCGATTAGCCAAGCCGGTCAGGGAATCGGTGTTGGCGGCGACTAACAGTTTTTGGTTGGCCTCATTTAAAAGCTGGTTTTTCAACATTATCTGCTGTTCCCGTTCGAGAATTTCCTCATTCATCCTTCGTAAGGCCTGATCCCGGTCGATTTTCTCAATGGCGGCAGCCAATTGTTTAGCGGCGATATTTAAAACCTGAAAGTCGTTGTAGGTCAATACCGTATCCTTTTTTACGGTGGCGCATAGCAGATGACCAATGACACGCTCGTCATTGGATAACGGCAGGCTGATGAGGGAGGTAAATTGTCCGGCTATGTCCCGGAGGACAGGATCTTCCGAGACGTTTTGGATGATTTTGCCGGTGGACTCCTTGGCTAAAACATTAATCAGAGCGACAGGATCGGGAAGTTGTTTACAGTTGTAATTGTACAGTTCAACATTCTCCCACCTGTTATTATCGAAGAGATAAAAATAGATACATTCAGTTAAAAACGAATTGCGGATAAGATTGGTGGCGGAGGTAATCAGGCCCTTTTTGTCCCCATCCACCTTGCTTAAAACGTTTTGCAGGGCATTTAAGAAATTAATTTCGTTCATTCGTTTATGGAGCTTAATTATATTTGCTTCAGCCTTGGGTCTGTCAATAATTTTGTGC
>DGDV01000037.1 GCA_002385625.1 Firmicutes bacterium UBA3943 | reverse complement strand
GCAGGCGCCTGTTGAATTGACAAGCTCTGGTTTAAAAGATATAATGAAAAAGGTTTGGTTCCTGTAGAAGTAGTATTTGTTGTTCTTTAATTCCGGTGTTTGGGCTAGGGAAGATTCACCACAGGCAGATTAATCTTCGCGCCTGTGGTCTTGTTGATCCACCCGGTATTTTTTCCGGATGGGCGGCTCCGGTGTGGATTTCTGCTTTTTTCGGGAGCGAAAAAGATCCAAGATTTTGAAGACTTTAGCGGGGGAGGGTTGGTGATGACGGAGACCATCGTTGTTGTAGCTATAGTCGTGGTTGTGTTTGCCCTTTTTAGCTTTATGGCAGCGAAAGCGGAGCGTATTGTGGAGAAGCAGGCGGAAGAGCAACGACTTGCAGTTGAAGCAACGGCGAAAAAAGAAAAGAAGAATAAGTAATCTCCTAAATTATATTGGAGTGAAAGGAAGGATTACGGGATGAGGCGTGAATTGCTCTGGCGCTTTTTAATTTATACGGGTTTCATCCTGGTTGCAGCAGCGTTTTTAGTTTTCCCGGCGCTGAAGAACGAGGAACCCTTGCGGCTTGGCCTTGATCTGAAAGGCGGGATTGAGGTCATTTTGGCACCGGACTATCGTTTGGAGGACCGGATTTTGATCGGGGTCAAAAATGACTTGGTGGAAAAGATGACCCAGATCAATGTTCCCGCTCCCCAAAGCGGATACTTGGGAAAACGGGAAAACAACAAATATGATGGTCTCATTTTAACCTTTAATGATGCCCAGGAACTTCAACGGGTATTGAATGCAAAGGTCATTCCCGCCACTATGCAGTGGAAGAAGGGCATTGAAGATCTGCGCTTGAAGTTCCGCACTGTTCGTTCGGAGAAGCAATCCAATGTTTTGTATGTCTATGCCCAGCTTGATCCGGAGATGTTTGATAAAGACGCAATGCGGCGGGCAAAAGAGATCATCTCCCGTCGTGTTAACAGCAAGGGTCTCTCTGAGACCGATGTGCGGTATGATGAAAAGAACGGTCGGATTCAGGTCCAACTCCCCGGCATCTCCTCCCAGGAAGAAGCCGAAAAGATGATCCAGTCCACCGGCCGGCTGAACTTCCGGGATGCAGAGGGTAATATTGTGATGTTCGGGTCTGATCTGAAGAATGCTGCCGCGGGAATTCAACCGGGAACAGGGGAAGTGCAGATCGAATTTGAGTTCGGTTCGGAAGGTGCAAAACAGTTTGGCATTGTCACCAATAAATATCTCTACAAGACTCTGGCCATTTATCTTGATGAAGAAAAACTGATGGAGCCGGTGGTTAAAACCCCGATTACCGACGGCCGCGGTGTGATTACCATGGGCAACGCCAATTTGGAGGAGGCCAAAACCATGGCCATCCTCATGAGATCGGGGGCAATGCCCATCTCCCTGCGGACCATTGCCAACACCCATGTGGCGCCGACCCTGGGCAGTGAGATGATCAAGCAGAGCTTGGTGGCGGGGATCATCGGTATTTTGCTGGTAATTGGCTTTATGCTGCTCTTTTATGGACTGCCGGGTATAATCGCTGATGTGGCCCTGATTGCTTACGGCATATTAACCCTTGGTGCTTTGGCCTTGTTACGCGGGGTGCTTACTCTGCCTGGCGTTGCCGGTCTGATCCTCTCCCTCGGTATGGCTGTGGATGCTAATGTCATTATCTATGAACGAATCAAAGATGAACTGCGCAACGGCAAACGGCTGCGTTCCGCCTTGGAATCCGGTTTTGACCGGGCTTTCACCGCCATCCTCGACGGTAATATTACCACGATAATTGTGGGTTTGGTCCTGCTCTTCTTTGGCACCGGACCGGTCAAGGGCTTTGCTATGACACTGACCATCGGTATTATCCTCAGTATGTTTACGGCCATCTATATGACCAAGAACCTGCTGGAGATGATCATTGACCGCAATCCTGATAAATACGCAAAATTTTTTGGGGCTTAAGGGGGTGTAAAGATTGAACTTGTTGAAATATCGCTGGCTAAATATTGGCATCTTGTTTACTGTGCTCATTGCGGCTATCGTTAGTTGGGCGGTTTTGGGTCTGAACCTTGGCGTGGATTTCACCGGCGGTACGAATATCCGGTTCCCTGTCAACCGGGCCGTGACCAGCACCGAAGTGGAAGAGGCCCTTTCCACCCCGGAACTGCAAAAACTAGATCTAAAGCTCTCCTCTCCACAGCCCTACTCGTATATTGATGCAGAAGGGAACCAGAAGTACGGGGTCTTGGTGCACACCCGGTTTCTTACGGCTGAAGAACAAAAATCAGTCGTAGGTACGCTGGAGAAGACCTTTGGTTCTTTAACCGATGGCGGGGCCGGTCTGGACATCTACGGCGTTGATCCGCTGATCGGGAAAGAATTGGTATCAAATACCATTATTGCCGTAATTATTTCCTGTTTTTTAATCCTGGTCTATGTGGCCTTCCGCTTTGAATTTAAATCGGGTGTGGCGGGTGTGATCGCCCTGATCCACGACGTCCTCTTTGTTATTGGAGTCTTTGCGCTGTTGCGGAAGGAGATCAGCGCCACCTTTGTAGCGGCGATTTTAACAATCATTGGTTATTCCATCAATGACACCATCGTTATCTTCGACCGGATCCGGGAGAACTTGCAGTTCCGGAAGAAGGATGAGTCCTTTGAAAGTGTTGTTAATCTCAGTATTTTAAAGACCATGCGGCGTTCTTTGAACACAAGCATCACGACGGTTTTGGCCATTTTGGCCCTTTACTTCGTGGGCGGCCCGGCGATTAAAGAGTTCTGCTTGGCCTTGATCATTGGTGTTACTGCCGGTTCCTACTCTTCCATCTTTGTGGCCAGTCCTTTATGGGTAGTCTGGCGGAACTGGGAGGAAAAGAAGAGATTAAAAGGTAAGGTTGCGGCGGCAGGAACGAAGTAAGACAAGCCAAAGCGCCCTCCGCTTAAAGGAGGGCGCTTTTTAAACATTTTTCTTTCGGCATAAGTTACCCCTGCAATCAATAATACCAATATTGAAGAAAACGGATGGCAGGAAGGAGTTGGTCGCGCTGAATCCCTGGCAAGCTGTTATTCTCGGGTTGACTCAGGGCCTGACGGAGTTTCTTCCGGTCAGTTCCTCGGCCCATTTGGTCTTTGTCCCTGAATTACTGGGAATTCCCAAGCCACCATTGCTTTTTGACGTCCTGTTGCATTTAGCAACTGGCCTGGCGGTGGTCTTGTATTTCCGGCGGGATTTAACCGGGCTGATCATTGACGGGTACAAGGGACAGGGTGAGGCACGTAAGCTCCTTTTTTGGCTGGTGCTGGCCTCGCTTCCCGCAGTCATCTTGGCCTTGGCCTTTAGTGATCTTGTTAAAGCGGCCTTTGGCTCGCCAATTTATCCCGCCTTCCTTTTGCTGGTGACAGCCGCGATGTTATTCTCCGCCGACTATGCGAAAGGCCAGAAGGAAATGGCAGGTTTGGGAGCTGTGGGCGCATTTTTGGTCGGGATTTTCCAGGGCTTTGCCCTGCTGCCCGGCGTCTCCCGTTCCGGTTCGACCATTACCGCCGCGTGCTGGTGGGGGCTCTCGCGGCAGGCGGCGGCCAGGTTTTCCTTTCTGATGTCCATCCCAATTATTATTGGGGCTGGAATCTACGAAGCCAAGCCGCTTTTTATCGGAGAAGCGCCGGCGGGTTTCGACGGTGCTTATCTTTGGGGGATGATAGCGGCGTTTATCAGCGGCTATTTTGTTATCCACTATTTCCTCCGTTATCTTGGGAAGGGACGTTTGTCTGCTTTTGGTGTTTACTGTATCCTGGCCGGGTTGTTCATGCTCTTCCGGGTCTTGATTTAATCTTGGAAAACAGCGGTTTCTAGAGGGAATCTAGAACAAGACGGCGAAGAAATATAAGTTGGATTTTGTAGCGCCGGTCAGCGGAGGGCCTGATTTGTTAATGCTGCTGACCGGCGGATTCACCTATTACAAAAGAAGGGAGCAAGGCCAATGGCAAGACGGATCTGGCGGATTGAACCATGCGCTCCTACCTTGACGGCGCAGGAACAAACGCAGCTTGGTATTTCGCCTTTGGTTGCTTCCATGTTGGCGCGCAGAGGTATCCAGGATATGGCTGCCGCCTTGCGGTTCCTGGAAGGCGGGTTGGCCGATCTTTATAGTCCCAGCTTGCTGCCGGAGGCGGATAAGGCGGCGCAAAGGTTAAAAGAGGCCATTTGTAAGCACGAAAAGATTCTTATCTATGGGGATTATGATGTGGACGGGATCACTTCGACTGCGCTGATCCTGCGGGTCTTGCGGAAACTCAACGTTAAGGATATTATGTATTTCATCCCCCGCCGCTTGGAAGAGGGTTATGGTCTTAACCGGTCCGTGCTGGAAAAGGCGGTTAAACATGGCTGCCGGCTTGTTGTCACAGTGGACTGCGGTATTTCAGGGAACACCGAGGCGGCATATCTTAAGGATAACGGGGTTGACTTGATCATTACCGACCATCACGAACCCCCGGAAGAGCTGCCTGCAGCCTATGCGATTATCAATCCTAAGGTCCCGGCGGTGAATTATCCCTGTCCCTATCTGGCCGGCGTGGGTGTGGCCTTTAAATTTTTGCAGGCGTTGGCCGAGTATTATCCGGAGATCCGTCCGGGCATGGAAGAAAACCTAGATTTGGTAGCCATCGGGACCATTGCCGATGTGGTGCCGCTCCTGGATGAGAATCGGATTTTGGTCCGGGAGGGGCTAAAACGGCTGGCCAATTCCACTAATCTGGGGTTACAGACCCTGTTGCACCGTATTGGACTGGAACCACCGCTTACAGCGGAACAGGTGGGATACATTCTTGGCCCGCGGATTAACGCTTGTGGGCGATTGAATACACCGACCATGGCTTTGCAATTGTTTTTGGCGACAGATCCGGTGGAGGCCGTCAGGCTGGCGGATCAGTTGGAGGAGGCCAACAGGAAACGCCAGAACGTGGAGGAGAAGGTTATGGCGGAAGCTCTGGCGATGGTGGAGAGCGATTTTGATCCTAAGCGGGATTATGCCTTGGTTTTGGCTGGCGAAGGCTGGCACCCGGGGGTCATCGGTATTGTAGCCTCCCGGATCACCGAGCGGTATTACCGTCCGACAGTGATGATCGGTGTAGAGAACGGCATCGGCAAGGGCTCTGCCCGGAGTATTCCCGGCTTCCATCTCTTCCGTGCTTTGCAGGGGTGTTCAGAACGGCTGGTGCGGTTCGGCGGGCACGAAATGGCCGCCGGCTTAACCATTGAGGCTGAGGAGATTTCCGAGTTTCGGTCGGCCTTTAACGCACTGGCCAGTCAAGAATTGACTACGGATAAGCTCCAACCGGTGCTGTTTGCTGAGGATGAAATCCGGCTTGAGCAGGTTAATATGGCATTAATTGATGAATTGCTGCGGCTGGCTCCCTTTGGGGTGGGTAATCCGGCGCCGGTTTTAATTGCCAGGAACCTTCAGGTACTCTTCGGTAAGGCGGTGGGGGAAGGCGCCCGGCACCTGAAACTTAAACTGAGCGATGGTCGTAGCTCGCGGAATGGAATCGGTTTTAACCTTGGCCGCTTTACCGATGAGGTGTTGCAGGCGGAGCGGGTGGATGTAGCCTTTACGGCGGAGAAGAATACCTGGAACGACGTGACCGATGTGCAACTCGTCATCAAGGATATTCAGACCAGGGCCCTTATGGAGGAGGAGACAGCGTGACCATTGATGGGTTGCTGCAAAAGATGGCAGAAGCCGGAATCGAGCATGATCCCGAGGTAATACGACGGGTGTATGCCTACGCAGAAGCAGCCCACGCCGGGCAAAAAAGGGACTCCGGTGAGGACTATATTCAACATCCCCTGAATGTTGCTGCGATTTTGGTGGACATGGATATGGACGCCACATCGATCCAAGCGGCCTTGCTCCACGATGTGGTGGAGGATACCGGTGTGACCATTGACGAGATTGGCGAGCTCTTTGGCGATAAAGTGAAAGAGCTTGTTGACGGGGTAACCAAATTATCCCGGTTATCCTTCCAGAGTAAGCAGGAACAACAGATGGAGAACCTGCGCAAAATGTTCCTGGCCATGGCCCACGACCTCCGGGTGATCTTGATCAAGCTGGCGGACAGGTTGCACAACATGCGGACTTTAAAGCACTTGCCGGAGGATAAGCAAAGGGCTATTGCCAAGGAAACCCTGGATATTTATGCACCACTGACCCACCGCTTGGGCATGTGGAAGATCAAGTGGGAGTTTGAGGATCTTTCCCTGCGCTATTTGGAACCGCAGGTTTACTATGAACTGGTTGACAAGGTGGCCATGAAACGCCAGGAACGGGAGAGTTATATCCGGGAGGTCTCCGATATCCTGCGCAATAAACTGAAGGAACTTGGGATTAAGGCGGAACTCCAGGGCCGGGCCAAGCATTTTTATAGTATCTACCAGAAAATGCTCAATCAGGGCAAGGCCTTTGAAGAGATCTACGACCTCATGGCCCTGCGCGTCATCGTCGAAACCATCCAAGACTGTTACGAGGTGCTGGGGGTGGTCCATACCTTATGGAAACCTATGCCCGGACGGTTCAAGGATTATATTGCCGTGCCCAAATCCAATATGTACCAGTCGCTGCATACCACGGTGATTGGGACCAACGGTGAACCACTGGAGATCCAGATCCGTACCCATGAGATGCACAGGACTGCCGAGTACGGGATTGCTGCCCACTGGCAATACAAGGAGAAGGGTCCGGATGACGAGGAACTGCGGGGGAAGATTGCCTGGTTGCGCCATCTGCTGGAATGGCAGCGGGATGTGAAAGATGCCGATGAGTTCATGGAGAATCTCAAAGTCGGCCTGTTTGAAGACGAAGTTTTCGTCTTTACCCCCCGGGGCGATGTCAAAAACCTGCCCGCCGGTTCCACACCAGTGGATTTTGCCTACAGCATTCATACCCACATCGGTCACCAGTGCGTTGGCGCCAAAGTCAACGGGCGTCTGGTCCCGTTGGACTTTCCGTTGAAAAACGGGGATATTATCCAGATTATCACCTCTAAACAGGGCAACGGACCCAGCCGCGATTGGCTGAAGTTTGTGAAGACAACCAAGGCCAAAAACCGGATCCGCCAGTGGTTAAGGGAGCAACGACGCGAGGAGTTTATTCTCCTTGCCAAGGAACTGTTGGAGAAGGAGCTGCGTAAGCAGAATCTGGAGGTCCATGAGAACCTTAAACCTGATGTTTTAAACGATGTGGCTAAGCGCCTGGGCATGGTTTCCATGGATGATCTGCTGGCTGCTGTAGGCGACGGCAAGATCACGCCGGGGACGGTTGTTAGTAAGATCGTGGGGGAGAAGGAACCGGAACGCAAAAAGGCCCAGACTTCGGTGGAAAAAAACCTTCCCCGGCGGGCAAAACACGGTGTCCGGGTACGGGGCGTTGAAGATCTGTTGGTGCGTTTCTCCCGGTGCTGTAATCCGGTTCCTGGTGACGCCATTGTCGGTTATATCACCCGTGGTAAGGGAGTGGCCATTCACCGGGTGGACTGTGCAAATATCCCGATGGATAGCGATGCCCGGTTGATTGAAGTATCATGGGGTGATACGGAGGGCGATTTTTATACGGTGGAGATTGAAATTGTGGCCGATGATCGCGTCAACCTCCTGACGGATATCATGAATGCCATTGCCGGTTTGAAGCTGTATATCTCCGCAGCCAGGGCAAACACCAAAAAAGGACAGGCCACAATCAGCCTGCGGATGGAGATTGGCCACCTGGAAGTGGTACAGGAGGCTATCCGCCGGATTCGGAAAGTAGCTGGCGTAACCCGAGTTTACCGGGCCAGCCGGGGAGGACGGAGTTAGATGCGGGCAGTGATCCAACGGGTTACACAGGCGCAGGTCTTTGTCGGTACTGAGCTGGTTGGGGAAATCGGTCCAGGCTTCCTGATCTTGTTGGGTGTGGGTGAAGGTGATACACAGGCCGACGCCGCCTATTTGGCGGAGAAAACCGTCAATCTGCGGGTGTTTGAAGATAGTGAAGGTAAGATGAACCGTTCCTTGTTGGAGGTAAGCGGGGAAGCGCTGGTGGTTTCCCAGTTTACCCTATACGGGGATTGCCGGAAGGGACGCAGGCCCAGCTTTTCGCAGGCGGCCGACCCACAATTGGGCGAGCGGCTTTACCAGGCCTACTGCGACTTGATAAAAGGCTACGGCATAAACGTGCAACAAGGACGATTTCGTGCTTATATGCAGGTCAAGCTGGTCAATGACGGTCCGGTTACCCTTTTGTTGGATAGCCGCCGGGGCTTTTAATGTGGCGGAGAAACATATAAGTCGGTTTCACTTCCTTCCTTTCTTTTTTAAGAAAGGTTTTTTCGTATTTTAGAGGAACTGCCGTGGAATTTTGGAACTATATGAGGTGAAGTAAGGTTGATGAGACGGAGGACGGGTAATGCTGCAGACCATAATGGAAGCTCCGGAATTGACCTTGGAAAGCTTGAAGCAAACGGTAAAGGGACAAGGAGAGAAGCTGGCCGCCTATGGCAGGACTGCTCATTTAACGGTTTTGGTCGTTGGTGAAGAACCGGTGGTACGGGCCCAGGCCCATGCCAAGGTGAAGTTAGGGGCCGAGTTGGGCGTGGCCGTTACGGTACAGGAGTTACCAACCCACATTTCGGTGAATTCTCTGCTTAAAACAGTCCGGCGGTTAAACGGCGATCCGGATGTAGATGGGATTTTTCTGGAACCGCCACTGCCCAGGCATCTGGAAGCTGCTCATCCGCTGGAAGGGCTTGACCCTGAAAAGGACGTTACCGGTTACCATCCGGCTAATTTGGGCAGGATTTTGGCAGGTAACGAAGGGACCAACATTTACCCGCTCTTACCCAAGGCCTGCCTGAATTTATTGGCTGCCCACAAGTTGCCTAACCGCCGGGTGGTGATCTTTGGCCGGCATCCCCATTTTTGTCGCCCGCTGGCGCCGCTTTTGGCCAACCGTGGTGCTGTCGTGACGCTTTGTGATGAAAATCCTCCGGATTTGGCGGGCCTCTGCCGGCAAGGAGAGATTATTGTTACAGCCCTGGGCCAGCCGGGCTTTCTCGGCCCGGAGTTAGTCCGGGAAGATACGGTTCTGGTTGACGCCGGTTATCTTATTGGGGGGGCGGGCGATGCCGCACCGGAACTGATGGCCGGGCATGCAGGACGGCTTATTCCGGTGCCCCGGGCCTTGGAGGAGTATGTCCAAGTTCAGCTCTTTGCCAATCTGGTAGTGGCGACAGAGAACCGTCGGCAATAGAGCGGGTAAAGCCAAAAAATTCAAGGCGATGCCCGCAGAAGAAATATTGACAAGAACCTGCTTTGGAGGTTATAATAACATTTGTGATAAGTGCCCAGGTGGCGGAACTGGCAGACGCGTACGTTTGAGGGGCGTATGGGCAACCGTACCGGTTCAAGTCCGGTCCTGGGCACCAATATTCAAGATAAAAAGAGATGCTGTCACCATCTCTTTTTTTATTTGCGATATGCCCGGCGTGGGCGTTGTTCTTGTGAACGGCGGAGGGTATTCATCCCTTCTACTTGATCCGAGCGGTTGCATAATTATTTTACCGAGGAGCAGAATGGTTATTGACCTGATCTAGGCCGGTAGCGAAAAGGCGAAAAACGGGGTTGGCAACCACCGGTTGCCAACCCCGTACCTAAGTGGGATGATAAAATCAGAAGCAACTGCGGCAAACAGTGGAGAACCGGTTGGATGGATGAACGATTACCAGTCCTGGTGGACAAGGGAGACGACGGTTTTTGACTTTCAAAGCAGCCAAACTCAGGATATTTAAGACGGCAAGCAAGGTATCTACCCTTGATAATGTCGGATTGGCCAAAAGGAACTGGGCTTGATTCAGTCGCCGGAGGATATCGTTCTTTGGTGCGGTTGCTAAGGGGAGATTGCGGACACTGCCACGCACTAATTCAATCTCACGGGAGAGGTTCGCAGCTTGAGCAGGGGTTAAAGTGTTCGGAGCTCCTAAGAAATCGGCGACTAATTGGGAAACCCGTTCAATGCTGCGGAGAACGGAACAAGCACTCATGTTTTCACCTCCCGTTTATCTTATGAAGCTGCTTGGAGCCTTGGCGCGGAAAAGCAGTAAATCAGGCGTTTTACCCGCATAATTCTTCCACCATCCTGCCTGGGCCGGGTTGGCCGTTTTACCGGTCTCATCGGGGAAACCGCTGACATTGACAT
>DGDV01000004.1 GCA_002385625.1 Firmicutes bacterium UBA3943 | reverse complement strand
AAGCACAAAATTATTGACAGACCCGAATAAGAACCTGTTTTAATATAGCCTGTTCATTATAAGGGAGGTAAGTACAGATGATTGTGCGGACGGTAGGTTGGGACAATGGTTTCGGCGACGAAAAATTTATGGTGGAAAAAACGGTGGCAACGGATAAACCCGGTGGAGTAAAAAAGGTCTATGAGACATTCTCTTTTCCGTCGACTTTTTATGAAATCTCTAATGATTCGGTCTTGCGTTCCTGGACTTTTATGGAAGAACTCAGCCTGAATCAGCTGATCATCGAGTATGAAGGTGTTACATACGGCATTGGGAATTATGCCATTATGCAAGATGCCATGGGTGGTTCCCGCAACTATTCGGCGGACAAGTTCCGGGAAAAAACGGAGTTGATCAAACTTCTGGCGGCTTTGGCTTATGCCTATCCGGACGAAAGCCAGATCGTGGTTGAAAAACTTATGTGCGGTTTAAGTTTGGAATCATATAAATATCATAAGGCCGATCTGGAACAGCATTTTTCCAATCGGACGTTTAACTTTAAAGTTCCCTCCAAGGGCGTTATGAAGCCGGTTACTGTGGAGATTAAGATCGCAAAATGCATTCCCCAGGGGTTGGGTGCTTTTTACGACCGGTATCTTGATTTTGGTCCCGACGGTCGAATTATGGTCAGCCAAAAGAATTCCGCGTTAAAGGATATGCGGTACGGCTTGGTGGATATCGGAGAAAAGACCATTGACGCCTTTGTCGCTCAGGGCAGGGATCCCATTGACCGTTCAGAAGTGGTTTTGAAACGTGGAATATCCGATGCCTTTGCCCTCGCCGGGAAGAAGCTGGGCAATGCCCCGGTTAACCTGGTGCAACAGGCATACATTCAACATAAAGAGTCCTTGTTCTGGGCCGGTAAGCGTTACTACAACATTGCTGAACTTTGTGAAGAGGCCTTTGAAGAGATTGCCAAGGACATCGGCCAGAAACTCCTGGCCAACTGGAAGAACCACATGGAACGCATTGAGATGGTGCTCTTGTGCGGCGGCGGCGCCAATGCCATTGACAAATACATTAAAGAAATGCTGCCCTATGTGGAAGTGGTGGTCATGGATGAACCGCAGTTCTCCAACGTCCGCGGTTACTATAAGCTGGGTGCCTTGGAAGACAGCGTAAAACGGCCGGATGAGCCGGCAAAGAAGACGGAACCGATTGTGCATGCCAAGGCCGAACCGGCTGTACATGCTAAAGCCGAGCCCGTCGCCAAGCACGCAGAGCCGGCAAAGGCTGCGGAAGAGAAGAAGCCGGAGAAACCGGCCACCAGTGAGGTTAAGGCATAATTTTAAATTTATTCCGGAACGACAAAAAGGGCTGTCCCCGCCAGTGAGGGGGACGCCCTTTTTGATTTAACGGTTAGGCTGTAGCGTGCTCGACCTCGCTTTTTATAGGCTATAAGGGGTTATTAGTTATTTAACTTGACGATTTCTACCTGTTGCTTAGTGTTTTTAAAGGCGATGAAGACAGTGTCGGCCGCAGCGGTGATGGCGACGGTGCGGGCGGTGTTGGCGGCGAAACCTTTGACTTCAATGGGATCCCAGGACCATCCGTTGAAACGGCGGACACATACCTGATTTTCCATGCCTTTGTAGGCAATATAAATGATTTTATCCACCAAAGCCAAGGAGACGTGGGGGGCTTTTGCCGGGCAATTGTCAATCACGCCCAGGGGCTTCCAGTCTGAACCTTTCCCTATCAAGACCCGGATGTTTTGGTGGGCATCTTTAAAGGCAATAAACGGTGTCTTACCTTCCACGGCCAAAGAGATGGCCCGAACATCGGGGGCTGCCTTGCCCGGGTTGCCCAACGATCGCCATGACTTGCCGTCATACTGCCTGACGCGAACTCGCTGGTTGTCCGTATAAGCAACTATGGGCACTGTGCCGACAAAAGCCAGGGAGACATATTCGGCGCCGCGGGAGACCTGATCCACTGGCGGCAAATCCTGCCAGTTATTGCCGTCATAGGTTTTTACAGTAACTTGTTCAGTACCGTTTTTATAGGCGGCGAAAAGTTTACCGTTTTGAAAGGCGATGGCGATATTCTCGGCGTTTTTGGCGATGTAACCGGGTGAGGGCAGTGGTAGCCAGTGCTCCCCGGAGAAACTGGCGATGTGGCACTTATTATCGTCCTTTCGGTAGGCCACATAGGGCGAACCGTTATTAAAAGAAAGGGAGATGTACTTGGCTGAACTTGATGGATACCCGATAAACCCGACGGTTTCCCAGTTAAAACCGTTAAATAGCTTGAGGGTGGGCTGGTCTTGTTCGTTTTTGTAGAGAGTGTATAGCTGTCCTGCGTCTGTCTCTAAGCTTATATATTCAGCGCTGCCGCCGGACAGGCCGGTTGTCTCGACGGGACTGACAGTTTTGGCTGCTTTGGCCGCAAGAAAATTGTTTTGGGCATTAAGTAAAATGCAAAATATGAAGAGTGTGCCGAGGAACGGGATCCGTAGTTTCATTTTGAGTTTACCTCCTATAAAGAGGGAGGGGGAACATGGTATAGGCTGTGAAAGTGGCTTGGTTTAAAGGAAAAGTGCTTCTTCTACCCTCCGGTTTTGTAAAGCGATGATAGCTTTTGTCACATATCAATTAAATTAAATATATATTAAAATTTATGCAAGGGGGCCACCTCCTTATTTACAAAACTTTAATTTATTATTTGGCAAGGGAAAAAGATTTACAAGAAACTGTGTGACAATTTGTCCAATTGTCATTGCTCTGGGAGACGCGATGATCTTATTGTTTGAAGGAGTTTTTTGGGGATAAAATATTTCCATTGGCAAAGACTTGGATTTTTAGGGGAAAAGGATTTTAGAGAGCAAATGTGGAAAAGTACAGGCTAAGGTAAGTGTTTCTGTTAGGCGGGAGGAATGTTGATGACATCAAAGCAAGTGCGCGTGCGTTTTGCGCCAAGCCCCACAGGCTTCCTTCATATCGGCGGAGCAAGGACCGCCTTGTATAACTGGCTGTTTGCCAGAGCCAACGGGGGAAAGTTTATCTTACGGGTGGAAGACACTGATCGCACCCGCTTTGTCCCCGAGGCCTTGGAGGATATCATGACCAGTCTGCGCTGGCTTGGTTTGGACTGGGATGAAGGACCCGACTGCGGCGGGGATTTTGGCCCCTATTATCAATCCCAACGCCTGCCCTATTATCAGCAGTATGCGGAGCAATTGGTCCGGGAGGGCAAGGCTTATTATTGTTTCTGTACTCCCGAAAGATTGCAGGAGGTCCGTGCTAAGCAGGAGGCGGCAAAAGCGGCCACTTTTGGTTATGACCGGCATTGCCGGGATTTGGATCCGGCCACTGTTGAACGCTTGAAGGCGGAGGGGAGGCCCTATGTGATCCGGTTTAAGATGCCGTTGACGGGAACCACCGTCGTGCAGGACGCCCTGCGTGGGGAGCTTTCCTTCGACAACAGCACCTTGGATGACCATGTGTTGTTAAAATCCGACGGTTTTCCCACCTATCATTTGGCCAACACCGTTGATGACCATTTGATGCAGATCACCCATGTCATGCGGGCCGACGAGTGGATTCCCAGTACACCCCGGCATGTTCTGCAGTATCAGGCCTTTGGCTGGGAACCGCCGGTCTTTGCCCATCTACCGGTTTTATTGTCGCCTGACGGTAAAGGGAAACTCAGCAAACGGCATGGTGCCACCAGTGTCCGGGAGTACCGGGAACAAGGGTACCTGCCGGAAGCCCTCAATAATTTCCTGTTGCTGTTGGGCTGGCACCCCGCGGATGACCAGGAGGTCTTCCGGATTGAAGAAGCGGCTAAGTTGTTCTCCCTGGACCGGATCAATACGTCGCCAGTGGCCTTCCAGACCGATAAACTCGCCTGGTTTAACGGCCTTTATATCCGGGAACTACCTGCAGAGGATCTGGCCCGCCGGTGTTTGCCGTATCTGCAAAAAGCAGAGCTGCTGCCTGATCCTTGTCCGCCGGAGCGCCTGGCTTATCTCAACCGCCTGATGCCGTTGGTCCGAGAGCGGATCAAGCTGCTGCCGGAGATCACGGACTGGGTGGACTTCTTCCTGCAGGAGGAGATACCAGTACCGCCGGTTGAGCTTTTACTGCCGAAGAAAACTACGCCCGATGAGGTCCGGCGCTTGCTGGCGGCAGCCTACGATACATTAAAAGAATTGGCGCCGTTCACCGAGGTCGTCCTGGAGGAAGCCCTCCGTGGGCTGGCTGAGCAGCTGAACGTGAAAACCGGCCAATTGTTTATGCCCATCCGCGTGGCCGTGACCGGTCGGACGGCTACCCCTGGCCTCTTTGACACTTTGGTGCTCTTGGGGAAAGATCGGGTCTTATGTCGTTTAAAGGCGGCTGAGGAAAGCTTAACCGTTTGAAACAGTAAAAACGAGGGACGGTGAGATGTTTGCCTGGAATGCCGATCCTGCCTGAGGTTTTATCGGCTCAACCCCCTTTTATTTTAGTGGTTGATATCATTTTGACCCTGTTGCTGTTCTATCAGATTTTTCTGATTCTCCGGGGTTCAAAGGCCATTCCGCTGTTGAACGGATTGGGCATCATTTTTCTGTTGGGATTTCTCAGCGAGTTTGTCCGGTTTTATATTTTCTCCGGTTTGCTTAAATATATCTTAGGCATCTTGGTGATTGCGATTCCCGTCTTGTTCCAGTCGGAGTTAAGACGGGCCCTGGAGCAACTGGGCAAACAAAATAGCCTGGCCCGCTTTTTTAAATGGACCTCCCTGGCGCTACCCAAGACTCTGAAGGCAGTGGCGGACGCCGCGGAGCGAATGGCTGCCGAACGTATTGGCGGGCTGATTGTCCTGGAATACGAGACACCTTTGGACCAGGTGATCGAGTCCGGAGTGAAGCTGGACGCCATTGCCTCCTGTGTGCTGGTGCGGCAGATCTTTGCCAAAAACACCCCACTCCATGACGGAGCGGTGGTGATCAGGGGAAGCAGGATTGCTGCCGCCAGTTGCCTGTTACCGCTGTCAACCAGGACTGACCTGCCTGTGGAATGGGGGACCCGTCATCGTGCCGGCTTCGGTTTATCAGAGATTACCGATGCAATTGTCATTGTGATCTCCGAGGAGCGGGGCAGTATTACCCTGATTCACAACGGGGAGTACCGGCCGGTTGAAGGCGGCGAAGCGCTGGCTCTGTTATTGGATGAATTGGTGGCGGCGAAGGTAAAGAGGCCGAAAGACCAATCATGTGAAGAAGAACAATCCAAAAGATGAGGGTAAGGGAGAAAGGAGAGGGATTAGTATTGAAGGTGGCGTTGGTAATTGCAGAAAAGGTCTTCCGGGACGAGGAGTATCAAGTGCCCAAAAAGATCCTGCTGGAAAAGGGCATCGAAGTTGTGACGGCTTCCACCACCACTGGTTGGGCTGAGGGGAAATTGGGCGCCAGGGTAAAACCGGATCTTCAGATAAATGAACTGAAAACGGAAGAACTGGATGCGTTGGTCTTTGTCGGTGGCGGTGGGGCTGCCCAATACTTTGATGACCCGCTGGCCCATCAACTGGCTCGCCAGATGGAGGAGCAGGGGAAGGTGGTGGCGGCGATTTGCATTGCCCCGGTGATCCTGGCCCGGGCCGGCTTGCTCCAGGGTAAAAAGGCCACGGTCTTCCCGGACGGCGTCTCCGACCTGATTCGCCACGGGGCGGAATACACCGGCAAACCGGTGGAACGGGACGGCCTGGTGCTTACATCCAACGGTCCAGAGGCAGCCGAAGCCTTCGGACGGACTTTGGTGGAGATGCTCATAAAATAAGCAAAACTTGATGCCCATATAAGGTATATTAAGTTGCATCTACGTAATTGTACATTGATCAAGGGGTGGTTTTATGCCGCGTTTGTTTGGCACGGATGGTGTACGCGGGGTAGCGAACAGAGATTTACAGCCGGAACTGGCCTTTGCCTTGGGCAGGGCGGCGGCTTTTGTTTTGACCCGGGGGAAACAGAATGCCCGGATGGTCATAGGCCGTGATACCAGGGTATCTGGGGAGATGCTGGAGGCGGCACTAGTGGCCGGGATTACCTCCGCTGGGGTCCAGGCGGAGCGGCTTGGGGTTATCCCCACGCCTGGGGTGGCCTACCTTGTGCGTAAGCTAGGGGCCGATGCCGGGGTGATGATCTCCGCCAGTCATAATCCGGTGCCGGACAATGGGATCAAGTTCTTCTCCGGGGATGGGTTTAAACTTCCTGATGAGGTTGAAGACGAGATCGAAGCTTTGTTGTACTCCGAGAAACTGCCCAGGCCCACCGGCATTGAGGTGGGGCGGGTGGTGGATCGAACCGATGCCACCGAACTATACATTGAATTTTTGAAATCCACGATCTACCAGTCACTGGCCGGATTAAAGATCGTGGTGGATTGCGGGTTTGGCGCGGCCTACCGGGTGGCGCCGGAAACCTACCGGGCCTTGGGGGCTGAGGTGGTGGCGCTCAATGCGGAGAATGACGGGACCAGGATTAATGTGGGTTGTGGTTCCACCCATCCCGAGATGCTGCAGGAGGCAGTGAAGGCACACAAGGCCAATCTGGGGATCGCCCATGACGGAGATGCCGACCGGATTATTGCGGTGGATGAGACAGGCGCCCTCGTGGATGGCGACCGGATCATGGCCATCTGCGGGCTGGACCGGTTGGAACGGGGCCAACTGCCCAAGCAGACTATTGCTGTTACGGTATACAGCAATCTGGGGTTGCATGAAGCTTTCCACCAGGCCGGGGGCAAGGTGAAGGTGACCGCCAACGGGGATCGCTATGTGTTGGAGGCCATGCGGGAGAACGGTCTGGTCCTTGGAGGCGAACAATCGGGCCACATCATTTTCTTGGAGCACAATACCACCGGCGACGGGGTTTTGACCGCCCTGCAGCTTTTGGAGGTTATGGCTCGCAAAGGTAAACCCTTGTCAGAACTTGCGCAGGTTATGCGGTGTTTCCCCCAGGTTTTGCGGAATGTGCCGGTTCGGACGAAGGAGGGTTGGGAGGCCAATCCCCGCATCAGCGCAGCGATTGCCAAGGCCGAAGAATTGCTGGCAGCAAAGGGGCGAATCTTTGTGCGTCCCTCTGGGACCGAGCAGTTAATCCGGGTGATGGCCGAGGGACCCGAGGCTGAACTATTGGAGCGGATCGTAGCGGATGTCGCCGGTGCCATCCAGGAGGAACTTGGCAATTGAGTTTCGTAACCAATGACTTGGCAAGATTTACGCAAAGAATAGCTACCCTGTTCTTTGCGTTTTTCTTAATTTTCTACCGAACTGTGGGATTTGGCGGAAATTTGCTTCTCCTTAACAAGAAGCGGGGGGCATATGGTATAATATAATTATTTCGCAACAGGAGGTGAAACTGGGTGTAACCAGGCGCCGGGCGGGTGGGACGCTGGCTTTACAGAGCAGTCCGGCGAGAAGTAACTGGCCCTGGGCTTGGTGGGGCCTGGAAGAAGGGGGGAAGACGCAAGCAAACGAACAAACAAGAGAGGTTTCAAAATGAAGCGCCAGGGCTTGGAGGCTTTTCTCCAAGTTGACGAGGTGGGGGATCTCGGATCATCGGCGGGTGACCCCCGGTTGCCTACGACCGTTAAAGGGCTGACAAAGCCTTCCAGCGATGGAAGGGACAATAGGTCCGGGTGGGATTGGTTTTGCTTGGGCAAAATTTGTCCAAAACACATCAAAATAATAAGATCATGGTTAAAAGCTATTAAGCCAAAATAGAAGAATAAGGCTTTAAAAAATAAAAGTTGAAGACCACTGGATTGAGTGGCTAATTATTGATTAAACGATGTAGAGGGGTGTACTTTATATGTGTGGAATTATGGGTTATATCGGCCCAAAACAGGCCGTTCCGATTATTGTTGACGGGTTAAACAAGCTGGAATACAGGGGTTATGATTCCGCTGGCGTGGCGGTGGTAAACGACGGTAAACTCAGTGTTACAAAGACGGTGGGCCGCTTGGCCAAGCTGGCGGAGGTAATTGCCCAGAAGCCCCTGTCCGGCCAGGTAGGGATCGGCCACACCCGCTGGGCCACCCATGGCCGGCCCTCGGACCGCAACTCCCATCCTCATACCGACTGCAACAAGCGGATTGCCGTGGTCCACAACGGGATCATCGAAAACTACCTGAAGCTTAGGAATGAGCTCCAAGAGAAGGGGCATATCTTCCTGTCGGAAACGGACACGGAAGTTATTCCCCACTTGATTGAAGAGTATTACCATGGTGATCTGCTGGCTGCCGTTCGCCAGGCAGTAATTCGGTTGGAAGGTTCCTTTGCCATTGTGGTGACTGCGGCGGACGAACCGGAGCGTTTAGTGGTGGCGCGGAAGGCCAGTCCCCTCATTGTCGGGCTTGGTCAGGGCGAGAACTATGTGGCTTCGGACATCCCGGCCATCCTCAACTATACCCGGGAAGTCTATATTCTAGATGACGGCGAGCTGGCAGAAGTTACTGCTACCGGGATCTTTGTCTCGGATTTCGCCGGCAACCCGGTGCGCAAGAGCGTCTTCCATGTCCAATGGGATGCGGTGGCGGCGGAGAAGGGCGGCTACGAAGACTTTATGCTCAAGGAGATCCATGAGCAGCCCCGGGCGATCAGGGATACACTGGCCGGGAAGATTGATAAGGAGAACAAACGGGTGGTTCTGCCCGAGGTAAAAATGGGCCGGACAGAGCTGCAAAAGATTAAGAAGATCTTCATTACCGCCTGCGGCACCGCTTATCACGCCGGTTTGGTGGGGAAGTATATTTTTGAGAAACTGACCCGGATTCCGGTGGAGGTTGATGTGGCTTCTGAGTTTCGCTACAGGAACCCGATTATCGATGAGTCCATGCTGACCATAGTGGTGTCCCAGTCGGGCGAGACCGCTGACACCCTGGCGGCCATGCGGGAGGCCAAGGCAAGGGGTACGCGTGTTTTGGCCATCACCAACGTGGTGGGCAGTTCCGTGGCGCGGGAGGCGGATGACCTCATCCTGACTCTGGCCGGTCCGGAGATCGCGGTGGCCTCGACGAAAGCCTACACCACCCAGTTGCTCTCCATCTACCTGCTGGGAATCTTTATTGCCCAGGAACTGGGCACAATCACCGACGCCGAGCGGGCTGAGATGGTCGACGCCCTGTTGGGCCTGGCGGAACAGGTGGAGAAGGTGCTGAATACCGAAGCAAAGATCAAGGAGTTTGCCGAGGACTTCAAGGATAAGGAGAACATCTTCTTTATCGGCCGGGGTTTGGACTACTATGTTTCGCTGGAAGGCGCCCTGAAGTTGAAGGAAATTTCCTATATTCATGCGGAGGCTTACGCGGCCGGGGAGCTGAAACATGGCACATTGGCGTTGATTGTGGAGGGCGTGCCCGTCTTTGCCCTGGCCACCCAGCCGGACCTGTATGAAAAGATGTTGAGCAATATTAAGGAGGTTAAGGCCCGGGAGGCCACAGTGGTGGCCTTGGCCAACACCGGCGACCATGAGTTGAAACATTCGGTGGACTATGTGCTGCACATCCCGAAGACCCTGCCCATTTTCACTTCGATTCTGGCAGTGGTCCCGCTCCAACTCTTCGCCTACTATGCAGCGAAGTCCCGGGGCTGTGACGTGGATAAACCCCGGAATTTAGCCAAGAGTGTGACGGTGGAATAACAAAGGTGTTCAAGCAAAAGCCGCCCCTGATGGGGGCGGCTTTTTTGGTGGTGATAAATGGGTAAACAAGGCGTAGACGGCGGAGTTTTTGCGGCCGTCTGGTCATGCTAACCCTCCTTGGTGGGGAGGGGTCCCTGGATTCCCAGGGCTTTTGCGCTAGCTTGTTTGGTCAAGGGTTATTCCAGTACTAAAACGGCGGTGTTTAGCAAGCCATAGTCACCTTCAGCATAAGCAGCAAAATACTTGGGTAAGAGATAGGTTTTAATTGTTCCGAGCTTATCTTTGACCTTTGTAAACCCGGCTTTTTCATAAGCTTTAATAGCCCTGAGATTTTTTTCCGCGGGCCGGATGATAAAGCTCTCAATCCCAACTTCGGCCCTCCTTTTTTTATGTTACTTTTGAATCACTACAATAATACCGGTTACTTTGTTTGTTGGTTTCTTCCGAAAACCTGTTTTGTCTTCTTTGCATAGAAATACTCATTTATGAATTATTGTAAATATATCTTGCCCATAAAGTTGTTTGCACTGAATAGATTCGCTCTTGGAAAAGTTTTTCCTGTAATTTATAATTTGAAAAAACTTTTCCACGGCAGAGGAAGAGAAGGAATTGGTCTGCGGTTGCCGAATTAGCATCTCGACAATCTAATTCAGCAAATCCATGAAATAGCAGACAGAAGAGGGATTTTAAAATTGATTTTGAAGACGGGGATAGATGTGTGATAAGAAACAGCCCTTGGACTTGCTTTTGGCAAGCCAAGGGCTGTTTAGTTTGGCGGGATATTTACCTTTTAATTTTTGGAACCGGATGAGAATTCTTCCTGCATCTCTGCAGCTAGTTCTTCGATCTTCGGTATCATGTTCATCAGGTATTTATAGCTAATTTCTGTTGATTTTTCCATAATAACCGGCATTTTTTCGATGGTTTTCTGCCCGATGGGCGACTGGTAGAATTTGATCAATTCATTGACTTCTTCCTTGGTATATACGGACATATAGAGCTCAATATAGTCCTCTTTTATCTTGTCCCAGCTCATTTCCGTCTTCATTAGATTAAATAGTTTTTCCATGTATTTTTCCATAGTTTTTGATTGTTCTTTTGTCAGCTCCCCTGAGCTCATTTCTTGAATGCGTTCGAGTATTATTGGTTTGATCTGTTCGAATGACTGATCCATATATTTGTCTACTTTCATCAAGATGAGGAGTTTTTCGACGGAAGCGCGAAAACTGTCATCTTTAGCAACCGCTGCTGAAGAAAAGATTAACGACATCAAAATAAAGGCAATGAAAACTTTAAAACCTTTCACTTTATTTCCTCCTTAGCTTTTTGTTTGGTGTTACCAGAGACGAATTGGTTATTGCGCGATGTTTCGCTTTAACCTCCTTCAACTCTTATTTGGTACTTTCTAAATTGCCGGCAAAGTTTAGTAAATTATATAAATATCATTCGCTATTAGGGAACAATTTCCTTTTATTGTTTCTTGTAAAAAAGCCATCACAGATACAAGCGATGGCTTTTCTTTCGGGTTTAATACAAACTATAGTATCGAACTAATTATTGTTCTGAATGGGATTTCTTCATAAATTCCGGGTCATTGGCTTTGTTGGTAAAATTCCATAACAGATCTTTGTCAAAGTAGAGCTTTCTTTGGATATAGATCTCACCGTTTTTTTCTTTCCATTTTTCGGAGTAAGAGGTAAGAACCAACTTAATATTTTCCTTGTGCGCCATGGTATTAAGCTTGGGAGCTTCCACCAATCCCTTGCCGGGTTTATAAACGATGGGATCATATTTTATGTAGCTGTTCATGTACAAATTTATGCAAAGGAGCTCCAGGCAATAAAGCAGTGCGATAATGAA
>DGDV01000039.1:25870-192555 GCA_002385625.1 Firmicutes bacterium UBA3943 | reverse complement strand
ATAAGAGACAGCCCTTCAGCACCCAGACTACCATAGAATATATGACCCGTCAAGAAAAGCAGAAGGAGCCTTTCCCATGGGGAACGACCCCTTCAAGTCGCCCGTGTTCCTTCAAGGCCACCGGTTTCCACAAGAATCACATCAACGCCGATTTTTCGAATATTCTCCCAGGGAATGACCACTTCATCACCTTTACCCAGCCACCAAAAGAACCCTTCCTTTCCCGGCACAACCAAAGCCCGGATCTTACCCGTTTCCAGATCGATCTCCAGGTCCGTTACCAAGCCAAGTTTGCGCCCGTCATTGACACAGATCACCTCTCTCGCCCGCAGCTCTGAGGTTTTTGTCAATGCCACCCCTCCATACTTCATCAATATATGACTATGACCGGCGTAAGTTGCCGGTCATCGAGCCAAGGCATCCACGCCGGACCTGGCGCGAATGCTTATTGATAACTTATTTGGCACACAAATAATAGATTCCCCCCCATTAGCAATCCAACCGGTATGGCTGCAGATTCCCCGGGGACAGACAGGCCCTGCCGTCGTCCGCAGGCGCACCCGACCCTTGCGTATTTCAATATTGACTTCACCTCGGGACAGTTTTACAGGAATAACCTGATCCGTCTGCTCCGTCAGTTGCCTGTTGGCAATCACCCGTCCCTTCCAGACCACAATGAGCTCCCGCCCATCCTGCCCGGCCACGGCTGGCCAGAGCCAACAAGCCAAGGCGAAGAAGAGAACAACTGCAATGATCAGCGCATCCCCGCCCTTCATTTCCGGCTCCCTCCTATGATTTATGTACCAACTCAGCAAAGGCTTGGCAGATGACAAAAGAGCCAATGCCAACAAAGAGTAAACCGGCGGCAATCTTCAGGTAACGGGCAGGAACATGGCGGGTCACCCAACCACCAAACAGCGCTCCGATCAGGGTTACGGCAACCAAAGCCAAAGATGCCCCAAAAAAAACGGCCCAGGGCGAACGGGTCTCAGTCACCAGTGTAAACACGGCAAGTTGGGTTTTATCTCCTAATTCAGCAAGGAACAGTGTGGTAAAGGCTAAAAGTACAATGCGCCAGTTCAATAAAACTCCTCCCACATTGGTACGGTTTTTAGCAGTGGTCATACTTGGAATAGTATTTGCCGAAATACAATCATCCTCTGTTAGATCTTTCATTGCTTTGCGTTACCCGGCAAAAATCAGTCTGACCGGCTATACGTGTAAAATAAAATAAGAGCCTTCCGGCCCTTCACATAGTAATATTTGGGGTGAGCGATGGGACTCGAACCCATGACCTCCAGGGCCACAACCTGGCGCTACTGACCAACTGAGCTACGCCCACCATGTGGTGCAGAAGTTATAATAACATATGTCTAAGGCTTAGTCAATGGTAAAGTACGAAAAAACCGGAAAATGCAAACAAACTTGAACAATGGAAGTAAAAAGCAAGAGAGCTTAGCTTAATGCCGCTAATATAAATTCCAACTCTTTAGACCTCGTATTTTTGCTGCCGTCATAAATGTATAAGTGATATTTGTCCACCACTGCCACATAGAGAGTAATTACGAGAATCTCACTTGCTGAGACCAAAGTGTACTCCAAAAGATTAGGAAACTTGGCTGAGATACTTTTGTTCAATAAAATAAAAAATACCTGTTCAAGGCCGATCACGCCGATTAAAAGCAAAAAGTAGATAAAGATAACGCCGGTAACAATCCATTTTAATGGAAGTTGATATTTAAATTTAATGACACAAACAATAATAACTAACAGGGGCAAACCAATTTGGGGCCCCCAATTGAGCCCATGCTTCAGATAACCAAAGGTTAAACCAATGATGCTGCTAAAAAATAATAACCAAAAAAATTTTCTCCTTCAAATTCAGGGCCTTATATACCCCGGCTAAAAAAATTACCAGCTTATAATGTTAAAACACAAGGTAATAAATAAATTGTCCACCTTAAAACACCCCAAACACCATTCCGTTCAGTGTGTTCTTGTTTTTTTCGGTAGTACCACATGAAACTCAACATCACCGTTCTCTTCATGGCTACACCAGACTTTTCCCTGCAAATCCCGGACAAAGGTTTGGACAATATAGAGCCCCATGCCATGCCCCTGTTCCTTTTTTGTTGTGTATCCCGGTTCAAAGAGTTTTTCCGGCTCGAGACCTTTTTCCAGACAAGTCGGGGTAACCACCACAAAGTGATAAACATCGACATTGTCCCAGATGGCAACATCAATCTCCCTTTCTCCGGGCCCACATTGCTCGGTAACCGCTTCAATGGCATTGGTTAACAAATTGCTGAAAATGCGGTATATCTTAGCAGAAGAATAGTTGGCCAACCCTCCGAGTCCGGTGCTGTTTTCAACATGAAAAGCAATATTGGATGTCCTGCATTTAGTGTCCGTCAGCAAAAAGAGGGCGCGCAGAATCGGACAGTCAATATCAGAGAAGGCATCGGGATTTAAAACTTCCGGATTATCTTCTTTCACATAGTCCAAAATAGCCTCCGTCTGGCCAAGCTTGGCCCAAGCACCAATCAGGCTAAGTTGGTTTTTTAAATCATGCCGTTGGATCTGTAGGCTACGGATAATTTCCTGTGCTTGCTCCAGCCGTAGCTGGCCAACTTCCCTTTCCATTTCTTCTTTAGAAATGTAATTCTTCAGCTTAAAAAGGGCAAAGACGCTGATTAAAGCCACGATCCCTGAAATAACCTGCAACCCTTGGAGGATTAGCACAAAACCTACAGATGGCTTTAACTGGTTAATGGTGACAAAAGAGAAAATACAAAGTAATAATATGGTTATCCCACCAAAAACCACGGAAAGGACCAATAGTAGAAAGATCTTCTCGCTCTCGCTCAATTCTGTTCTCTCCTAAACTATGTTCCAATATTAAGGCCATCTCACCTTAACTCCGGGGAGGTAAAGGGCATCTTACCTCAATCTCTGGCCTTAACTATTGACAAATCAATTCTTTGGCTAAGCAATAAATAAATAATCAGCATATTGCTCTCAAGCATCGACAAGAGAAAATACCTCCAGATCGGGATGGTGAGACTTTGCTCAAAATCGTGCTTGAGGAAACTTAAGATGGGGTGAATAACGAAAACAACTCCAATCATTAATATAAGCATAATAAATACCGAACCGATCATGACATATTTAAAAGCGACTGAATACAAAAGAGCAATCATAACCGCCATGATTAAAAAGTTTATTAGCATGATTATCGGCCCGTAAGTCGCTGGTATCTTAAGCCCAAAACGCATCATGACATTGAACAAGCATACTACCGCCGAGACAGCAATTATCCTCCAATCGGCTTTAACGCTTATTGCCCGCAAAACACAGAGTGAATGTAAAAGTGTGGGAACCAACCCCAGTAAAAAAATTAAGACATAGTCCATGGACTCAACTCCATTTTGTTTTGATAAGCCCTCCATGTTTCCCTGTAACTGTTCTCATTGCGACACTAATATTTGATTTTCGTCAATAGAAGGCATTTATCCTTTATTTAAATTTATCTATACATAATCGTTTTTAATCACCCCTTTAACACGGAGGTCAATAAGAAGGGCATTTGAAGAACCGGGAGAAACATCTTTTAAAGGCAAAATAAAACCCGGCTTTCACTGCCGGGATACATTATCACCCATAGTTGATTCCCAAGTTGATTACCATTTTGGATTCAAATCAAACTATATTCCCTTCTAAACTATGGATTAAAATATGGCCTCCCCGACAGGATTCGAACCTGTGGCCCACGGCTTAGAAGGCCGTTGCTCTATCCAGCTGAGCTACGGGGAGGTGCTTAGATATAATAACATATTATTTGGGGCCTTTCAATCCCCCCGTCACGGCAAACCGGTCCGTAAACTATTGTTCCACCCGGATCTTCCGTCCCTGCGCCATAACCTCAATAAATCCTTTCCCAATAGTCATAACCTTCTCCCCGGCAATTTCATCGCCCAACTTAACTATATGCGTTACCGTCGGATCGGCCTTCTCCGCAACAATGGCCCGGGGATTTTCTCCAGCTAAGGTACCAAAGAGGATCAATTGCGAATCAACCATGGCCCCATCATCCATTCCCGCCGGAGCTTCCATCTCCGGAGAGAAAGGCGAAGCGATATTGGCCACATTCGCCACAGGTCTTTGCTTCTGCGGGCCGGGATAACGGAAATCGCCGGCGGCCACCGGCACCACATCCAACTGGGGTTTACTGCGGAAGAGCGAAAGCAGACCGCTGATAAAGAAGATTAATGAAATGAAAAACAACCAACGGGTCGCGGTCTTGATCATGTGACTCATGGTTTAGCGACCCCCTTCTTGTGCAGTGTCGGCGCAACAAGCCTGATTTGAAACCTAACGGCCTTATCTTCTTTGGTCTTTTCCAGATGGAGATATTCAACCGTCATCACAATCGGCGCCCTTTCCACACAGGCCAGAAAATCCCGGATGGTTATAAAGGAGGAACTGCCCCTCAGTTCCAGGCCCACCATGGTAAATCCTCCTTTTTCCGGGATGTCCATCAACATCCTGGTAGCTTCATTCTTCATCCCGCTCGCCTTCACCCATTCTCCGGTATACTTTAACAAAGCCAAACAGGCCTCCAGGCGATCCCCATGCAAAAAAACCTTCTCCCATTCTTCACTGGCCTTGGTGAGACTGGTGTGACGTGCGCGAATTACCTTTTCCCTTTTGACCATTTCAAACAATTCATTAAAGTTTTTCCCCCGGATCCCTGGAACCACCGTGGTGGTCTCGCCGGACCCATTTGCCAGGTATTTGATCCCCGCCAAAATGAGGATTGCCACCAGGGCAACTACGAGGAAGGTCTTATTTTCCGGAACCAGTTTCACCGTCGATGACCTCCTCTTTTAATTCTCCACTTAAGGTGAATTCATCATAACCATTGGGATTGTGAATAATGGAGCCCTTAATCTTGATCTCCTTAAAGATGCCAGACCGGTTTAAGGCAGAGAAAAACTCGGCAAAAGCAGGCGTTTGTCCGGAAAGATTGACTACCCGTGCACCGTCTAAAGTGAGCGTGGTCAGGACGGTGTTTTCCGGGACAATCTTCTGCCACCGGCTCAAAAACTCCAAATAATACTTACGTTGTCCCCGGTATTTACGGTATTCCTCAATTTCTGCATGGAGTTTGGCGGTCTGGGTCTCCAAGCGTTCCAATTCCCGGCACAGCCCGACGTTCTCCTGCATCCACGCCACTTGGTATTGCCGCCTCGTCTCTTTTGCCTTAATAAACAGCCAAAAACCTGCGCCTAAAAGCAGAACGGAAGCAACCAACGTTAAGAACACCTGAATTTTTCCCCGGCGTTCTGCCAAAGGCAATCTTGGTTTCACCAACAACCCCGTATTAACAGAGCCGAGAATTGCCGCACCTTTAGCCACAAGCAAGGATGGGGTGTTGGGACCAAAACCGTAGCTTACTTCAATCTCTTCGCCGGAAAACCCCCAAATGCCTTCAAAATCCCCTTTCCGCAGTTGTTGGTTACCGGTTATGATCTTAATCTTTTGGGGATTTTCTCCCTCCTGTCGCTGCCAGGCGTGGCGGGTAACCAAAGATTCCTGACGGATCTTCGCGACTAACTCCTCCACATTTTGGGGGGTGGCAAAAGTCCGGAAAAAGATGGGCATGTTTTGTTGAGCCACACCAATGGTGGTCCAAGCATCCTCCACCAGGACAAAGGCAGTGGGTTCTTGACCTTGAATGGCTGCAGCCGCCAACGCCTGGCTGTTTAAGACAAAACCCTCCGGGGTCAATCCGGCTTCTTCCAAAATGTTGACCCAGGCATTGACAAGGGCAGCCCGGACCGCGCCGGCAAGAACCTTCAGCTTGTCCTCATTTTGTCCAACAATACTGTATACCCAGAGATTTTCCCCATTGACCGGCAGCATATCTTCCAAGGAACTTTTAACAGCTAAGGACAGTTCTTTCTCCTGAAGGGGCGGCAGTTCCAAAAGACTCCATAAGGCCTCCGGATCTTGAAACGCTACCGTCACTTGTTTAGGCAACTGATGTTCCTGCCAGTAACTTCTTAGTTCTGTCGCCCGTTCCTCCGGCTCGGCAAAACGCCATTCCCGTTCATGAAAATGCAGGACGGTCTTGGCGTCTTCGCTCAGTTGCGCCAAACTCCAGCCATCCTCTTTGAGATATAAACCTACCATTTCCTTAGCCATCTTCTTCCTCCTCAGCGGAGAGCCAATATTCACGGTAACTCAAAATGCCAATATTCCAGCTTTGGCCTTCGCCCTCCCGCTTCCTCTCTACAACAGCCTCGAGGCACAGCCGACGCGATGTCGTTGTCGGCTGAGTTGTCACTTGAATTCTCCAGATTTTCGTCTCCAAGGTAAAGAGAGACCAGATCTCCCGCTCCGAAAGCTCGGGATTTAACATCCGTAGTGTGGAGGAAAACACATCCCTGCTGGTAAAAGGCCGGGCTTCCAGAACCTCCTCCAACCGTTCCTCCAGGTTCCACCCCTTTAATATGGCGTAGAACACACTGTCCGAAAGAAAATTAGGGTTCAAGACACCCTCAAAACTTATGTATGGTTCGATCTTATCCAATAGTTCCCTGTTGATCTTGGGATGAACCTGGAGCAAATCTTCCAGTTCGTTTAGTTTGTTCTCATTCCGCAGCAGAATAAATCTGTTGGCAATCTCCATGCGGATTGACGGATCTAACTCTTTGCCCTCTTCGTCCACAGCTTCAATAATATTGATTAAAACATCGCTCTCCATAAAGGTGGGGTTGGCAGGTCCCCACACTGTAATATCCTGCTGCACCCGTCGCCAAATCTTTTCCCCGTGGCGAATCTGCCGTACCTCTTGGGGCAAGGGAATAAATCCGTTTCTGACTTTGACAGGCGGCTTTCTTTTCCCGTAATAGTCGGTGCCGTCCACACTCCCAGGCCGGGGATCGTCATCGGGATCACGCCAGTCCAAGAGGAGCGGTACGGTTTTTTCAATTTCATACACGGAAAATAAATTATGCAACATGACTTCTGAAGCAGTGTTGATATTAATCCGGCTTCCCTCGTCCAAAACAGCGCACTCACCCGCGAGCGTTCCCAGATCAGAACTCCAATCTTCTTCGGTAAACATCCATTGGTCCGGAGTATCCACATCGTCCGTGTCCGTTTGGAGTTTATGCACAATCCACCAGAATATCGCTCGGGCATCCTGTCTTGACTGGGCTTCTTCACGAAACTGCCGTGTTAAAAGAGCGTCCATCTCCAAGTTGTAGCCAATAGCCAGGGCCATGGCGGAGATGATCAAAACTGCCCATAGGACCAGTAGCGTTATAGCCCCCCGTTCCGGCATCATTTTCACCTCACGGTGCAGAGATCCGACGGCCGTTCTGGATAGGCACAATAACCGCCGGCATGGTCTTTTGCGACGTCTTACAACGCAGGCGAATAGCAGCCGGTAAAGGGGCCTGTTCTGTCCAACTCTCTGTCCAACTGCCACGTTCCCGGTGGAGATAACTAAATTCAGCTTCAGCCACTTTTTCACAGATCACCTTTTCCCGGAGGCCTTTGTCGGTCTCCCTCCAGTAATAAATGGCCTTTTCCTGGGCGTCCCACCGCATCCCGGCACGGGCCAGCCCTTTTTCGCCCTCCAACAACCCGCTGAACTCGAAAGGCTCGCCGACAAAGCCTTCTTTTTCTCCTTTAGGCAACTTCCCGCCGAAAATGTTGGCACAAAAGTCTTCAAGAGTCCGGGCGACCAAACGGATCCCCCTGTCCTCCTCGCCCCAGCTCCAACTTCTTTGCCATAAACCATAGGATTGGTTCACTATTGACAGTACAGTTAGCACCACAAGGCCCGCAATCAACAGGGAACAAATCACTTCCAGCAGTGTAAAACCTTGGCTAAGATTTATCCTGTTCCAGCCTGGCCGTGGAGAGTCGATAAATTTCCGTTCCATTTCGCTCCCTCCGGGTAATACGCAGGGTCCATAAGATGATGCCGTCTCCTTGGGCTTCACGCCAAAGCCGCCAATGGTACATATCCCATGGGGACTCGAAGTCACCCTCCTCGGCCCGTTCTTCTCCAGCCATAATTGCTTCCAGTTTACTCTGGGCCAAAACCGGCAAGAGATTGCCCTCGCCACTCTTCTGCCGCAACCGGATTGCCGTGTTTATCGTCTCCAAAATAGCGCCCATGGCAAGACTGAGAATCAGTAAAGCCACAAGAACCTCAATTAAAGTAAAGCCGGACTCATTTTGCTTCATGTCCCTTCCGCCTTTGCTCCCGTTCCTCAAGGTTAATACAGACCCTCCTCGGAAACGTGGATCTCATCCGCAGCTTCCGCCCCTTCATCCCATTCCCCGTCATCATCCGACTCATCCAGTTCATCCCCGACAGACTCCTCTTCATCGCCGGAAGTGTTCGCCAGGTCCTCGGCGATGGCTCCAGTGGATATGCTCAGTTTGTTCCCCTCCGCATTGCGAAAAACCAATTCAGCCGGGCCAACCCAAGACCCTGTGGAGCTATGGGTCAAAACAACGGTCTTCTCGCCTTGAAACACCAGGCCTTGCAGAGAACGGCTGACGCTTTTCCCGCCCCATTGCAGGCGGTATTCTCCGGAACCGGGGGTAAAAACAATTTTGGCCGAAAGATTGGTTCCCTTTGCTTCATCGGCTAGCAAGGCCAGATCCCGCTTGATCTGATGGAGGGCGGATTTCCCTTCGATCTTCTTGATACTCCTATGCATCTCCGGCCAAACAAGCCCAGCCACCGCCGCGATAAGAACAATGACAACAATAACTTCCAGAAGGGTAAAACCCCTACTCTTTACTGGTGTTCTTCCAGTTGGTGATATCGGCCGCACTGCCGGTGCCCCCTTCTTTCCCGTCGCTGCCCATGGAAAACAGGTCATAGGAATTGGGACGGTGGTTACCGGGGCAACGGTATACATAGGGTCTATTCCAGGGATCTTTGGGAATTCCCGCTTCATCGTTGGTATACGGCCCATTCCAGTTCTCCGGGATCGGCGGAATAGTCGGTTTCGTTACTAAAGCCTCCAACCCCTGTTCCGTGGTGGGATACATTCCATTATCCAAACGATACTCTTCTAACATACTTTTAAAGAAACCCAATTGAATCTCGGCTGTTTTCTGTTTTCCCATATCCATCCGTTTACCGACGTTAGGCATAACAACCGCATACAAAGCAGCCATTAACACCAGAACCACTACAATCTCCAAAATTGTAAAACCAGCCTCGTCATGGTTGCGTTTCTTCTGCACGGACATCAGTCCTTCCCCCTTCTTGTCATACCCTTTATCTTCATTTTAGCCCATGATATTCAGTTGGAAGATGGGTAACAGGATGGCCAAGGCAATCAGGAAGATCAAACCGGCAAGCCCTAAAGTCATGACCGGACCAACCATGGAGATAATCCTCTGGATGGACTGCCTGGTTTCCCTGGCATATACTTTAGCCACTTCTTCCATCATTTCATCTAAATTGCCGCCTTCCTCCCCGACGCCGATCATCGCCACCAACATCGACGGAAAAATGGCTTTGTCACCCAAACAACGGGCTAGGCCTTCCCCGGCCTTTACGGAATTCGCCGCATCAGTCAAGGCTTGCCGCAAATGGCCGTTCCCCATCACCGCGCTAAGGATGAGAAGACAATTTAAAAGCGGAACGCCACTGCGCATTAGCATACTCAAGATACGGGTAAAACGCTCTGTTTCCACCTGAATTATGATCTTGCCGACCAACGGCAGACCCAACAGCCACCGGTCCAAACGGTCTTTAAAGGCAGAAGAGCGAAACAACCGGATTAATAACACAATACCCAGAACCAAGACGATCAGCAAAAACAGGCCATATCGCGTCAAAAACCCGCTGATTGCCAGCACGATGGCAGTTATGGCCGGCAGTTCCTGTCCCAATTGTTTAAAGACCGTCTGAAACCTGGGTACCAGATTTGTCAGCATGAAGATAACAGCAACAATACTAACGAAGGTGACCAAGAAAGGATACATCAAACTGGTGATGACTTGTCCTTTAAAGTCCTGCTCCTGCTCCATTGAGGAAGCCAGCCGCGCCATCACCTCAGGGAGTAAGCCAGCCGATTCGCCGGCCCGGACCATCGCTACATAGGCGCTGTTGAAAACCGACGGATGTTTCTCCAGCGCCGCCGAGAAAGCCAAACCTTCATTAAGGTCTTGCTGGATCTGGGTAATGGTTAATCTCAACCGACCCCGGGCAAGGTCAGTAATGATCTCCAAAGCCCGGTTCAAGCGTATTCCTGCTTGGAGCAGTCCCGCCATTTGCTGCGTAAAAGCCAGTAGTTCCCGGCCGGAAACACGGGAGAATAAGGGCAGGACCCGCTCGGCCTTCACCCGCACCTCCAAGGGCAACAAGCCCTCTGACTTAAGGGCCGCCAAGAGTTGTTCTTTGGTCCGGGCAGTTCGCTGACCAGAAACAATGGTACCATTACGTTGCACAGCTCGGTAGTAAAATTCCATCCAACCCCTCCAAGCAGTTAACCGGAGTAAGCGTACCGGCATGATACAAATATGATTGGCCTGAACATCATGGACAAAAACTATTATTCAAAGGTTACCCGGACAATCTCCGATACGGTAGTCAAACCCGCCTTGACCTTTTCCCAACCTTCCTGGCGCAATGTCCGCATACCGTTTTTCATGCCCGCCTCACGGATCTTGGAGGCTGGCGCCCGTTTCATTACCAGGTCAGAAATCTCCTCATTGGCGATGAGCAATTCAAAAAGACCCAATTGGCCGCGGTAACCAATACCGTTGCAATGTTCGCAACCTTTGCCGTGATACAGCTTAAAGGTCTGTCCCGCTTCCGCCTGTTGCAATGAGGCTTCCTGGGGGGTTGGTTCATACTTGACACGGCACTCGGGACAAATCCGCCGGACAAGGCGCTGCGCCAAAACACCCCGCACCGTGGAGGCAATTAAAAACTCTTCAATACCCATGTCAATCAAACGGGTAAAGGCACTGGCAGAATCGTTGGTATGCAAGGTAGAAAAGACCAGGTGACCGGTTAATGCTGCTTGAATGGCCATTTCCGCCGTTTCCCGGTCCCGGATCTCCCCGACCAGAATGATATCAGGGTCATGACGGACAATGGTACGCAAACCTTGGGCAAAGCCCCAGTTAATTTTCGGATTGACCTGGAGTTGGTTCACACCCTTCAGTTCATACTCCACCGGATCTTCAACGGTGATAATCTTGCGTTCCGGTTGATTTAAGCGAGACAAGGCGGCATACAGAGTAGTGGTCTTGCCGCTGCCCGTCGGCCCGGTAACCAGGATCATCCCGTGGGGAACCCGGATGAGACGCTCCAAGCGCTTGAGGTTATTTGCGGTCAGACCCAATTCCTCCAAGTCCAGCAAGAGGCTTTGGCGATTGAGCACCCGCATCACCACAGACTCACCGTGCAAGGTCGGGGCCACCGCCACCCGCAGATCCAGATCCCGGTCGCCCAAGCGTACGCGAATGCGGCCATCCTGGGGCAACCGCTTTTCGGTGATATCCATCCCGGCCATGAGCTTCAAGCGGGAGACAACAGCCGGGTATAGGCTTAACGGGGGCGCATTGCGGGGGTAAAGAACGCCGTCAACCCGATAACGCAGGTGAATCTCCTGTTCAAAGGGTTCCAAGTGGATATCGCTGGCCCCTAACCGGACGCCCTCGGCCAGGATCAGATTGACCATCCGGACAATGGGCGCCTCGTTGGCCAAGTTCTCAACAGCGGTCAAATCGGTTACTTCCAGCCCGGTAGAGGAGGAAATACGGGAATATTCCTTTTCATCCATCCCGGCCAGCACCGTGTCAACACTGTTGAGTCGACCCATGTAATAACGTTCCAAGGCCTTGGCAATCTGCTCCGGCGTCGTCACTGCCCAACGGACGGTCTTCCCCACCTCCCGCTGGAAACGATCCATTCGCAACACCTGATGGGGTGCAGCGGTGGCCACACGGATCCAGTCATCGCCGACTTCAAGGGGGATAACCCGGTAGTTTTGGGCCTGCAGCGGAGTAATGGCTTGTAATACTTCGTCACTGATCTTCTCATCCGCAGGCGCGCAAAAATCTAAGTTCAACTGTGTCGCCAGGGCCGCAGCCAACTCCTCTGGGGAGATCATACCCAGTTCAATCAAGATCTCGCCCAAAAGCCCACCCTGTTCCGCCTGGACCCGGAGGGCCTCCTCCAACTGGGATGGTTGAATTACCCGTTTTTCAATCAGGATCTCGCCCAACCGCTTGTAAGTCGACACACAACTCAGCCACCTTTAGTTTTCTTGCCAAGTCTCCTCTGTGGGTATATCCGAAACAAAGAGATGTGTTAAGATTTTTCTCCATTTCTCCTCATTATCCTGCCATCCCAAGAAAAAACAGCGGCCTTGCCATCCTCTCTTAACAACCAAGGCAATAAAAAAACAGGGCTGTCCTTGCCCTGCTGTCAACCGGTTTTGGCCGGATTCTTATAACCCAAGCATTTAGAGATATTGTCCGCAGTTTTCGTTACCGCTGCAATGAACCAATCGTAAGTCTCCGGATTGACTCGGCTGGTGGGCCCGGAGGCGCTGATAGCAGCGATGGTTCGTCCTTCGTGATTCCGGATGGGCGCCGCGATACAACAAACCCCCTCATCCCGTTCGGCATTGTCAATGGCATATCCTTGCTCCCTAATCCTCTGAATCTCCTTGATAAGAAGTTCCTTGTCAGTGATGGTCTTCTGGGTGAACCTCTGAAAGACCATTTGATTAACAAGGCGATGCAGTTCGTCGTCGGGCAGCCCGGCCAGGAGCATCTTTCCCGACCCGGTGCAATAGGCCGGCCCCCGGGACCCGACCCGGGCAAACATTTTGACAATCACTATATTAGTGGATTCCAACTGATCGATATACACTACCTCAGCGCCATCCAAGATCGCCATATTGGTGGTTTCATTCACTTCATCCCGCAATTGCTTTAAGAAAGGATGGGCCATTGCCCGGATATCAAGGGAAGCCAAAGCGGCGTTCCCTACCTCGAAGGCTTTGATTCCCAGTTGATAACGGAGGGTTAGCTGGTCCTGGGTGACATAGCCTTTGGACATCAGGGTTGCTAAAAGACGATGAACTGTAGCCAGTTTAAGGCCAACTTTCTTCGCCAGGTCCGAGAGGGCAATCGGTTCAGCAACTTCGGCCAGGGCTTCCAGGATTGAAAGGGCTCTGACCACAGCTTGAACCGTTTCGCTCCCACCGCCCGAATGTGCTCGGTTCATCGTTCCACCCCTTTCTACTCAATGACGCCTTATGATTGTATCCATTTTAATCATTTTTGTCAAACAAGCAACCCAGGCCGCAACCACCTGTTTGCCTTTAACCGGCTGGTTTTAGCCTGGGTTAACACAGATAAACGCTCCGGCTGCAGCCGGCAAAGATTTGGCGGGATTTACCAAAGAAAACATGCACACCTGCTTTCAGTTGCGCCGCCGCCGGCCCAACTGATCAAAGGCGCGCAAGATGCGGTTTTGCTCGATGAGCCGGGAAAAGGAACAGAACTCCGACAAGATGTTCAAGCCCAGGAGAATGAAAAAGGCCACCAATTTGCCGCGGGTCGGGTGCAAGCAGACGGCCATCATCACACCCAGGATTCCCCCCAGCATATTCGAACCTACATCACCCATCATCACCCAGGCTTTTAGATCTGCGTCAAGATAGGCCAGGAGAATGCCCAGGACCGGGACGATCAGGGCGAACAGTTCGGGTTTTTTGGCAAAAAAGAAGACGAAAACCAACATCAGGATAAAGGCTTTGCCGGCGCGACCAGGCCGTAGATCCAACAGGTTAATGAGGTTGGCAGCCAGGGCAATTAAAGAAAGATTAATCAGAAACTCATAAACCAAATAATACCATGGGTCCTGACCGCTCTTTAACACTAAGAGGCCAGCGGAAAAGACGGCGGCCACTACTCCGCCGAACAGCGCCTTTAGGGCGCCGGAGGTAATTTTGCCGTGAAGCAAGGCGGCGAAATGCCCCTTAAAACCCTTGGCATCTTGGTTTCCGAACACATCATCGACAAAACCAATAAAAGCCATCCCCAGCGCCACAAATAAAAAGAGAAATACGTTTACCGGCAGATAAACGGTCTTATCCAAGCCGTTGGTAAGCTGTGTTGTATAATTGTCCAAGCGCAACAAAACACCTAACCCCATCCAACCGGGAACCAGCAGGGCAAAGAGCAATCCTACACCAGTGGGGATCTCCTCTCCCAGGTAGTTTTTTCGGGTAAAACCAATCTCCCAAAGAAACCTGGCCAGCCTTGGCAAAATAATCCGGCAGCTGAGATAAGCGCCGGCAAAGAATAAAATCCATTTTACAATACCCCAGAACAAGACAAACTCACCTCAGAATAAATCTTTTTAACAACACCCGCAGGACATCCACAAACTGCCGCCCCCGGTGCAAAAACCCGGCCAGATCCCGTCCGGTCTCTTCATGGCTCATTTGGACCGGCACTTCTCGAATGATAAATCCTTTTCTAGCCAAGTCAACGATCATCCCTACTTCCACGCCAAACCCGGACTCGAATCCGTTCAGCGCTTCCACCGCGGCCCGGCGCATGACCCGCTGTCCGGAGAGGGGCGCTTGCAGATTGAGGCCGGTAAAAGCCCGCACCCCTTTGCGCGCCAGACCGGTTACCAGACCAAAACCGCCTTTTTTCTTCGCAGGGGGGAAGCGGCCGATGGTTATGTCGGCTTTATTTTGGAGGACAGGATCCAGCAACTTGCCCATTTCCCGAGCGGAACTGCCCAGATCCGCATCAAGTAGGACAATGATCTCCCCTTTGGCATGCTGAAAGCCAAGGTTCAAAGCTCCGCCCTTGCCTAGATTTTTCGGGCTGCTGACCACAACGGCGCCGCCGCGTCTTGCTTCGGCCACGGTATTGTCCTGTGAACCATCATCGATGACAATTACCTCGCCAACCCTGGGATCTTGCCGAATTGCGGTGACGGTATCATAAATATGTTTTTCTTCGTTATAGGCGGGAACCAAAACACTTACCATCAGGTTTTCCTCCACCCGACTCTCCTCCGATCCAAATCCTTGGATAATCTGCCTTCCAATGGACTTTACTTCAGGTTTTTTTGGTCTTGTCCCAGCTCGGGCATGAGGGTTCTGGCCGTATCTTTGACGCCATAATGCCCACGTTTGCCGGAGGCCAAGGCAAACACCAAAGCCGACTGGCCGGGAATGGTATCAATATTGTCCACAGTAGAGATTCCTTTCTTCCGGTACTCCGGAACATATGAAACCGCAGCCGACAAAGGTTCCGCCCCGATCACCGTCAAGCCTTGGCGACGTGCGGCATCTATCAGGGGAAAGTCAATCTCCCGCACCCGGCTTCCGGTGTTCTCCCGCTCACCGCCAAGAATGATTAGGGTGTCGCATGGCCCGGCGGTGTAATCCCCAGACAGTTGAATAAAGTCCCGACTCTGCAACATTGACAGGCAGGACATACTCCTGCCGGAGCTTAACTCCTCCATTAACTCATTAAACAACTCCCCTGTCCAGCGGGATTGATTGGGGTCCTTACCCAAGGCCAGGGCGGTGGCTTGTCTCTCTGTAGGATCATTCAACCGGGGCCACTGGGAAAAACTGGTGATCGAGGTCACCTCTGCCCCGGCGCTCCGCAATAAGGCCGCTAATTCCTTGGCAAGATTCATATCAATGACTTCCGTGGTCCGCACCAGGACAATCCGGCGGTCCTGAAGCTGTCCCTTCAGTAAATACGGCAGGATAACCTTGTGAAATTGGTGATCAACCTCCAGGGCCATCTCCTGTTTTTTGATGGTCTCCTGATGGGCGCGCAACTCATCTTTCACCCGGTTAAACTCCTGCTCTAACCTGGAAAGCATCTTCTCCTGCTCCAAGACAAGGGCATCATTGCCCAGCAGAGCGCTGCCGATAAGAATGCCGATGCCCAAGGCTAAAAAAACGGCAACCAATGAAGCAATATGGTAACGAAGATCAATTATCATCGTGGCATGCTCCTTTTAATAGGGGTGAACAAATCCCGTACCTGTCATTCTTAGCGTTATGCTTAGCCAAAAATAATCCGTAATTTGATCCACAACAAGCGCAGCCATTCGCGGCTGGGATCATTGACGGCAAAGACAACCGCCAACGGGATAAAGGCAGCTGCCAAAATCAGTGCCACATATTTCATGCGCATGCGCGTTCGGTATAATTGGCTGACACCTCGCGCATCAACCAAAATAGAGCCCACCTTCAGGCGTACCAAGAAGGTGCTGGCCATTCCTTTCCGCCCTTTTTCCAGAAAATCAATCATGTTAGAGTGGGTTCCCACGGCCACGATGAGATCCGCGCCTTTCTCGTAAGCAAGAAGGAGGGCAATATCCTCGCTCGTCCCGGGAGCCGGGAACACCTGGGCTTGCAAACCCATGGACTGCAACCGGGTCAGTCCCGGAGCCTGCCCGTCGGGATAGGCATGGACGACCAGTTCAGCACCGCAGCGAAGGGCAGCATCACTGACACTGTCCATATCACCGACGATCAGGTCCGGTTTATAACCAAATTCCAGTAAAGCATCGGCCCCACCGTCAACCCCAATAAGAATGGGGTTGACTTCCCGCAGGTAAGACCTGATGGTCAAGAGGTCTTCCCGGTAATTCTGACCCCGGACCACCACCAACACCTGCCTGCCCCGGATCTGGGTTTTAATCTCCGGGAAGGTCAACCCGCCCAAGATCAAATCCTTCTCTTTGATGGCATACTCCAGGGTGTTTTGGACAAACTTTTCCAGTTCAAGATCGAGATTTTTTTTGGCCTGATCCATCAAGGCCTTGATCTTCTCCGGTGTCAGCAGGGTCCCTTTCCCCACCAATTCACCGTTTTGATAAATCCTTGCCCCTTTTACCTCTATGATCGACCCCTCAGCCAAACACGAAAAACACTCTTGGCCGACGGCGTCCAGCAAGGGGATGCCGGCGTCCAACAGCATCTTCGGTCCGGGATTGGGATATCTGCCGGTGATCGAGGAACTGGCATTAATAACCATCGATACCTTCTTGCGGATCAGGGATTCGGCAGCCACATGGTCCAGATCTGGATGGTCGATCAGCGCGATCTCCCCGGGATGGAGGCGTTTAGTTAAATTTTTCGTCCGCCGGTCAGCCCGAACAACCCCACGAATATCCAACATAATTATATTACTCCTTAGTTCTTAACTTTCATTTCCAGACGGACTTGGTCGGCAATCTTGGCAATAAACGAGGCATTTGTGGGTTTCCCCTTCTTTTCGTCCACGGTGTAACCCATCAATTGATACAAGTAATCGAGTTCGCCTCGCTCACAAGCGGTTTCAATGGCAAAACGCATGGAACGTTCCACCCGGTTGCGGGTGGTGCCCATCTTTTCGGCAATATATGGGTACAGGCGTTTGGTAACCTCATTAACCATTGTCGGTTCTTTGATACAACAAAGGATCGCTTCCCGAAGATAGGTATACCCCTTGAAATGAGGAGGTATACGAAGTTTATGCAATATCTGGGAAACTTCCCGCTCGAGCTCCAACATATGGTCCTTCTGCCTTTGCACCTCAGGATGACAGGGCAGAACCACAACCTCCCTGATGCGGCGGGCTAAGACCTCCAGATCAAAGGGTTTGACAATAAAATAATCCGCTCCCAGTTCCACAGCTTTACGAGTTGTTTCATCATGGCCAAACGCAGAAAAAATAATAATCTTAGTTTTTTTGCCGTCTTTGCGCAGCTGCTCCAGGACGCCCATCCCGTCAAGCTTGGGCATGATCATGTCCAATAACAGTAAATCCATTGGAGTTTCCCGGAGCATTTGCAAGGTCTGCAGCCCGTCATTGGCAATCCCCACTACCTTCAGATCCTCGTAGCGTTCCAGATACTCTTTGACAATATTGGCAAATTCCAGGTTGTCATCGGCCAACCCGATGTGAATTACTTCCCTCATGGTCACCGGTTCCTCCCAAAGCATTCTTTGGTTATAAACCCTTTACTTAACTTCGTGAGGCGTTGGCAAATTCCTCTTTTAACAAAAAATCTCCAGTGCTTGGAGATTTACGGGGTAATTCCTTTCTATTATTAATATAATCAATACAAACCTCGGAAACTTTTAGGTAAATTTAATAATAAAGCGAAGGAAAAACGGGCAAATCAAGGTTTGCTTTACGAGGCCGGACGGATTCTGCCATTACTTTGGGGCAAACATTTTCCCGCCTCCAACATCCATTCGGCAAATACGCCATAACCCTGGGTCGGGTCATTGACAAAGACATGGGTAACGGCACCCACCAGTTTTCCCCCTTGGATAATGGGGCTGCCACTCATGCCCTGAATAATCCCGCCGGTCTTCCTTATAAGTTCCGGATCGGTGACCCGGATGATCATTCCTTTATCACCGGGCCGGGACTGGGAAAAGACCCGTTGGATCTCCACGGCAAAGCGTTCAATCCGTTCACCGGCTAGTACTGTCAGGATTTCCGCCGGCCCTGTCTTCACTTCACTGACCAAGGCAACTTGTATGGGTTCGGTCAAATAATTGCCGGTAGGCTCCCGACGTAAACGGCCAAAAACCCCATATGCCGTATTATGGTGTATTTCCCCAATAATATCATCATTGCTTGTAAAGATGCCCATTTTTTCCCCGGGCTCACCCCGGACGCCCGGGCGCAGGCCAGAGATGCGGGCCAAAACAATCCGCCCTCCCTCGGCCACGGGCAGTGAACGCTGGCCAAAACCCATGATCCGGTGGCCCAAAGCCCCAAAAAAACGGTGGGTAAGTGAATAAAAGGTCAGGGTTCCCACCCCAGCCGCCGGATCCTCTACATAGATCCCCATTCGATAACTGAGTCTCTGTCCAGCATCCAACTGGCGTACCGGGGAAAGGGAGACCCGGCGCACGGTCTTCCCCCGCCGGATCCGGAGTTGGAGCGGCTGCCCCTTGCCGGCCTCGCTTTGGACTAGATCCTCCAGTTGGGTAATATGGTCGATTTGCCGGCCGTTAATGGATAAAATGATGTCCCCGGCCTTAATCCCGGCCTCCTTGGCCGGATATCTCTCCCTGCCGTCGATGTCTTTCAAGGGAATATGCCCCACCACCACCACGCCCTCTTCAGAGAGGAGGACACCAATGGCATGTCCACCCACATGAACCGCAGGTAACTTCAAAACATCCACTTTCAACCGGCGCAGGGGCAGGCCGAACAAGCGCACCTCGACTTTAGAGAATCCCTCTTGCAGGGGCTTTAACAGTAAAGTCGAACACAGACCCCCTTCACCAGATTTAAGCCTACTTTTACCGTTAAGGCCCCAAAAACCCCGGGGTGAACTTGGCGGTAGGTAGAAACGAAAAGGAGCGTCCACCGAAAGGCGCATCTCTTGTCCGGGACGCAAGCGCACCAAGGCAGGCAAACGATAGATCCGGATGACCAGCGAAGCCAAGGGCATAAGCACAACCAGAATAATGACGGTAAAAAAAAGAAAAAAACGCTGACGATGGGATCGTTTCACCCTGAACCCTCCTTCAGAGAAGTGGCACAACTCGGCGCCCGTAAGTTAAATTTCCCCTCTGAAGTGGGCGTTTATACGAAGAAAATAATGCCCCTCCTGTTTTCGGAGGGGCATTGTTCTATCGCCATCGGCCATCATAAACGGGTGCTTTTTTACCGGACCACCAGGTTGACAATACGTCCTGGTACCACAATCAGCTTTTGAACTTCCTTGCCCTGGATCGCTTCCTGGACAGAGGGCCGCGCCAACACCAGCTGCCGGATCTCATCTTCCGGCGTATCCACCGCCACGGCGATCCTGTCCTTGATCTTACCGTTGATTTGGATCCCCAGCTCGACACTGTCCTCGGCGGCAAGCTCAGGATTGTAAACAGGCCAGGCTTGATTGTGGACGGAATAAGCGTAACCCATCCGTTCCCACAGCTCCTCGGCAAGATGGGGGCAGGCCGGGGCAAGCATCAATGTAAAGCAACGCTGGGCCTCCCGCCAACCTTCACTGCCCACCACCTGGGGTTTGGCCTTGGTCATAGTGTTGGAGAGCTCCATTAATGCGGCAATATAAGTGTTGAAATTGAAGCTTTCCAGATCGACCGTGGCCTTTTTAATGGTCTGATGAACCTTACGGCGGAGGGCCCGTTCCACAGTGGCATCGACTGTGGCAGGAGCTTCCACATCACCAAGGATGAGCTCCCAGACCCGGTGCAGGAAGCGGAAAACGCCCTCTACTCCCCGGCTGTCCCATGGGCCGCCTTGTTCCCAACGCCAGCCGAACATCAGGTAAGCGCGGACGGCGTCAGCACCATAATCGGCCACCAAGTCATCGGGGGCCACCACATTGCCGCGGGATTTGGACATCTTTTCACTGTCTTCACCCAGAATGATCCCTTGATTGCGCAGGGAAAGCATGGGTTCATCAAAATCGACCAGGCCCAGGTCCCGCATGACCTTCGTGAAGAACCTGGTGTAGATCAAGTGCATACAAGCATGTTCCACACCGCCGGTATATTGATCCACCGGAAGCCAGTAGGCTCCTTCCCTGGGATCAAAGGGGGTGTCCCCCTGATAATACGGGCTGAGATAACCATATTGGTACCAAGACGAACACATGAAAGTGTCCATGGTATCGGTCTCCCGCTCGGCCGGGCCGCCGCACTTGGGACAAGTGGTCTTCCGGAAACCGTCATGGTACTTCAGGGGCGACTCGCCAGTGGGCAGGAACTCGGCGTCCTCCGGGAGCAGGACCGGCAAATCTTCATAGGGTACAGGCACGGTCCCGCAGTCCGGGCAATAGACAATGGGAATCGGCGCTCCCCAGTAACGCTGCCGGCTGATCAACCAGTCCCTGAGGCGATAATTGACAGCGGCTTTGCCGACGCCTAAGGATTCCACGTATTCAATGGCTTTCTTCAGCGACTGGTCACCCGGCGTACCGGTGAGCGGGCCGGAGTTGATCATTGTCCCCAAGGCCGGCAAGGCCTCGGTCATCTCTTCGGGAGCAATTGGCCCAACGCCTTCCGGCTGGATGACCACTTTAATCTCTAAACCATATTTCCGGGCAAACTCAAAGTCCCGTTGGTCATGGGCTGGCACCGCCATAATGGCGCCGGTCCCGTAACCCATCATCACATAATCCGCCACCCAAATGGGAATCTTCTCCCCATTCACTGGGTTAATGGCATATGCGCCGGTAAAGACGCCGGTTTTTTCCTTATCTGTGGCCAGCCGTTCAATCTCCGTCTGGCGACTAGCCTCAAACCGGTAAGCCTCGATGGCTTGCCGTTGCTCGGGAGCAGTAATCTTATCCACCAACGGGTGTTCCGGCGCCAGCACCATAAAAGTTACTCCCCACAAGGTGTCGGGACGGGTGGTAAAGATCACAAAAGGCTCGCCTGACTCGGTCTTAAAGGTAACTTCCGCTCCTTCACTCTTGCCGATCCAGTTCTCCTGCATGGTTTTAACCCGCTCCGGCCAGTCGATACCGGAGAAGTCCAACAGTTCCTCGGCGTAGTCAGTGATCTTAAAAAACCATTGATTCAGTTCCTTTTTGATCACCGGTGTATTGCAGCGCTCACAGTGGCGGTCTTCGCCCCAGACCTGCTCCCGGGCCAAGGTGGTATTGCAGGACGGGCAAAAGTCCACGGGCGCGTATTTGCGGTAGGCAATACCCTTCTCGTAAAACTTCAGGAAGAACCACTGGGTCCAGCGGTAGTAGTCGGGCAGGCAGGTGACAACCTCCCTGTTCCAATCGAAGATAGCGCCCATGGATTTCAGTTGCTGCCGCATCCGTTCCACATTTTTCAATGTCCATTCCGCCGGATGGATCCCCCGTTTGATGGCAGCATTCTCCGCGGGCAGGCCAAAGGCGTCAAACCCCATGGGAAACAAGACATTATAACCTTTCATCCGCATATAGCGGGCGTGCGCGTCGGATGGGGTAATGGCGTACCAATGCCCAATGTGTAGGTCACCGCTGGGATAAGGGAGCATTGTTAAAGCATAATGCTTCGGCCGCGCCGGATCGATCTTCGACTCGTAAAGCTTGGTTTCTTCCCACCGTTTCTGCCACTTTTCCTCAATCTGTCCTGGTGAGTACTTTTCTTTCATCCCCATCCCATCCTTCATTCATTTTATGTTATATGTTAAAAGATGAAATAATCTTTGCTAACGGGCCGGAGCAACGAGAAAACCCCTGGCATAGCCAGGGGCGTTGCTTCGCGTTCCCACCCTGTTTCAGCCCCATAGGGACCCTCTTTCTCCATAACCCTGGCTTGGGTCAGGGCTTACAGCCAATTCAGCCCTGCAACTCCCGGGTGAGCTTCAACTGGGAAAGGGATCGGTTTACACCAGCCACCGACTCGTTTGGCCCTTTCCAAGGCCTACCGGACCCGTTCTTTACTTTTCTTGAAAAGTATAAATCACACCCAAATAATTGTCAAGTATTCCTCAATATGCTAAAGGGGAAGGTTCACGGGTTTGGCATCCTGCCACAAATGTTCCAACCGGTAAAAATCCCTCTCCGGTTGGCGGAGGATATGGACCACAAGAAAGCCGTAATCCAGTAAAACCCAGTAGCCTTGTTGGTAACCCTCCCGGCGCAGTGGCGCTAGGCCCTTGTCCAGCAGCAATTCTTCCACGCGATCGGCAATGGCTTTAACCTGCACCGCCGTGTCGGCGCTGGCAATCAGAAAATAATCCGTCACGCGGGAAAGCTCCCTCAGATCCAACAGTACTGGTTCCCGGCCCTTTTTATCCAGCACCGCCTCCCACGCCAAGTGAAGATATTCCAAATCCGTCACTCTTTTACCTCCCCATGCAATGATACCATGTCTATTATTCCACTGAACAATTCGCCCATGATCCGGCCGGCTCTTCCCGCATTTAAGGGTTTAATGTCCCTTCAAGCAATAACCGGTTCCGCGCGGCCAATGTCTTTGGGTGCAGCAGAAAACCTTGGTTGAGGACAAAAATGATCTCCTGGTTTAACACGTACTCCAAGGCGCTACCCAAATTGATGTAGCTCAATTCCCTGGCAAAACGGGCGGAACCGAAGGAGCGGCCCGGTTCGGCAAAATCCGCCAGGAAGATGAGTTGTGCTGTCAAAGACATATGGGAATCCGCGGTAATATGGAGGGCAATGGCCTCCAATACCTCCGGATCATCGACTCCCCAGTCCAGCCTGGCATGTAATGCCCCAATTTTGCCGTGGAGGAGGATTGGAGATTTTTCTTCCAGGGGATCAACGGGAATCCGGTGACGACGAGCCTCGGCCAACAATTGGTCAGGGGACAATTCCCGGGCTATATCATGGAGTATACCGGCAAGAGCCGCTTTTTCAGGATCCCCCCCATATTTCTGCGCCAGTTGGGTGGCGAGGTTCATAACACCTTGGCAATGCTCGTAGCGCTCCGGTGATAGAATGCGCCGCAGTTCTTCGCAGATCCTTAAAGTTACTGATGTGGGCACGCTTCCCCGCCTCTCTTCCTGGACTTTGGTTACCATTCGCCGCCATTTTTTAAAATCCTTTTTACAACAGCAATGCTAATGTTACATTATATAAAAAAAAGGTGCGTTCGCACCTTTTTTATGCCATTGGCTGTCTTGGTTTTGCCTCGTTAACGATGATCTCTCGGCCGCCCAGGTTTTTCCCGTTCATCGACTCAATCACCTTATCGGCAACCTCATCATCAACCTCCACAAAACCGAAGCCCCTGGACCGGCCGCTTTCCCGATCCGTAATAATCCTGCTTCCCCTCACTTCCGCTGCGGTTGAGAAAAATTGGGCCAAATCCTCTTCAGTGGTTGACCAGGGTAAATTACCCACATACAGTGTCTTAGACACCCGCCTCACTCTCTTTCCTCCGTTACTTAAGGTGCGTTTCCAAGAGGTGGTGGCGGTTCCGCTTCTGATGATCCGGCGTTGTTTTCCCCAAGCCACCCAACGCAACCTAGGTATATTTTGCGCAGTTTAAATCGGAGTATGCGAAGGAGGCGGTTTAACCTGACGGCAGAGAATGAAAAATTACCCTGGTCAAGGTGTATTCATCCATCAACGGTAGAGACGGTGTTCTTTGATATATTCTTCAACTTCCGGGGTTAATCTATAGCGGACGGACCGCCCGGCGGCAATGCGTTCCCGGATCTCCGTCGAGGAAAGATCGCAGCAAGGACCGGGTAAGACCCGTACCCGCTCCTCCCCCAAGATCTGCAGCTGTTCCGGGAGTTTCGTCTGGTAACCGGGCCTTTGGCCGACGGCGATGTTGGCAAGGGTTAGGATCTCCTTACTCTCCCGCCAGTTCATAAAATCTTGGATGCCATCGGCGCCCAGGATCAGCCAGAATTCCTCATCCGGGGCTTCCCGCCGCAGCGCCCGCAGGGTTTCCACCGTATATGACGGGGGCTCCCGGTCCAGCTCCAAGCTGGAGACCTCAAAGCCAGGCCTGTTTTTAACGGCCAACTCCACCATGGCGTAACGTTGCTTAGGCTCGGCCGACGTTCCTTTTTTCCAAGGAGAACAATGGGCGGGAACAAAGATGAGACGCGTGAGCCCCAGTTCCTCCCATGCTGCTTCCGCCAACAACAGGTGGCCCAGATGAATGGGGTCGAAACTCCCGCCAAAAATCCCGGTGCGCATGATCGCTCTGTCCCCTACCATCCTCAATTAATCATAAACAAACCATATTATTCCGGTGCACCACTTCATCGTAGTGCTTGTAGCCAAGCAGTCCCTGAATCTCCGAACATTTTCTCCCCATGATCTTTCGCAGTTCTTCATCACCATAGTGGGTAAGGCCCCGGGCAATCTCCCGGCCCTCACTGTCGGTGATCCGGATCAGGTCTCCAGCCCCAAAATGGCCCTCTACCGCAACAATCCCGGAGGGCAACAGGCTCTTCCCTTGTTTAACCAGGGCATTAACCGCTCCGGCATCGATTTGCAGGGTCCCGACGGGACAGCCAGCGAAGGCCATCCATCGTTCACGCTGTAAAAGGGCATCCTTCTGTGGTAAAAACAAGGTCCCCTCTGCTTCTCCCCCGTCCAGAATCCGGTGTAAAACTCCGGGGACGGAACCATCCGCCAGCAGCATGGCAATGCCAGACCGGGTCGCAATCCGCGCCGCCTCCAACTTGGTGGCCATTCCCCCTGTGCCCCGGCGTGAACCGGCGCCGCCGGCCCCGGCAAAAAGCTCCGGCGTCAACTCCTTCACAACGGTGATCTTTTCCGCATCAGTGTGTTGACGGGGGTCCCGGTTATACAGACCGTCAATGTCCGAGAGAAGGACCAGCAGATCCGCCCCGACGGTGCAAGCCACCAGGGCAGACAATTGGTCGTTATCGCCAAAATGCAGGTTTTTCAGTTCATCCGTTGCCACGGTGTCATTCTCATTGATAATGGGAATCACACCGTAGCCCAACAGGGTGAGAATGGTATTCCGGGCATTCAAATACCGCAGGCGATGGTCCAGGTCCTCCCGGGTCAGGAGGACTTGGGCAACAATTTGGCCATACTCAGAGAACAGTTTGGAATAGACCTGCATGAGCAGGCCTTGGCCCACGGCGGCAGCGGCCTGCCGTTCCGGCATGGTTTTGGGTCTTTCTTCCAGACCGAGGCGGCCCAGCCCGGCCCCCACCGCCCCTGAGGAGACCAGTACCACCTCACGCCCACCATTGCGGAGATCCGTCAGTTGCCGGGCTAAGCTCTCCATCCGCTGCAGGTGCAACCGGCCGTTGGCGTGGGTCAATGTGCTGGTGCCAACCTTAACCACAATGCGTTTTGCTGTTGTACAGATCTTAAAATCCTCCATCTTAGGTCTATTCCTCCAAAATGATGTGGGGCTTCTCTGGATTGGGCCGGTACAGCAAGAACGTCCGGCCGATGGTGGCAACCAGCGTCGCTTGACAGGCCTCGGCCAAGACTGTCCCAGCTTCCCGGGCCGTAAGAGGCGCTTCTTGCTGAACACGGCCTTTTACCAACTCCCGGCTGGTCAACGCTTCATCGGTGCTTTGCACCACCGCCGGGGAAATATCACCCTTGCCCACCCAGACGATGGGTTCAAGCTTCTGTCCCAAACTCCGTAAATAAGCCCGTTGTTTACTTGTCAGTTCCATTAGTTCCATTCCCTTCTTGCTTTGAGGTCAATTATACCATAATAATTCCGGTGGTTAAAAGAGGCAACCGGTCAGCGTCCTCCAGCCAACGGCAGAAAAGACAAATAATAGCCGCCAACAGGCGGCCGAAAAAAATCCTAGGAGATTTCTCTGTCTTTGCGGAGACGTCGACGATTTATTTCGTACTCCTTATCGCCTTTTTTCCAATGAGACCCCGCCCGTACCTTGTCTATTGCGGGTTTTTCCGTAATAACGAACTCATTGCGCGCGGGACAATAATACAACAGATCCGTGCCGACACGGCAATTCCCGCACTCCAAACAAGTCATGGAAGATACTACCTCCTGCTTCTTGAAACATGTTTGGTTTTTTAACTCTTAAATTAATCACCATAAAATTCAGTATGATTCGAATAGACAAGTTCCGTCTCCCCAATAAAGACGGTATCTCCCTCCTTTATCCCGGCTTTTTGCAAAGCGTCCTCCACACCCCATCGTTTCAGGAGTTTGGCAAAACGCACTTGAGATTCTTCTTGATCCATGTTGAACCGGGCCAGGCGACGGGCGATCCACTCGCTGTCAATCCTGAAGACTCCCGGTTCCACCGGAACTACTGCAAAATCAAACTTTGGCTCCAGTTCTCTGACCTCCACCGCCACAGGCTCCGGCCGAGGAATCTCCGCTAACAAGGCAACTGTCCGCCGGAGCAGTTCCGGAATCCCGCTCCCCGTTGCTGCTGAGACGGGAAATACCTCCAGTCCTTTGGCAGTTAAAGCTGCAGTAAACTCAGCTATCCTGTTTTGCGCCTCCGGCAAGTCCATTTTATTGGCAACAACAAGCTGGGGACGCTGGGATAAGTCCACTTTGTATGAGGCTAATTCTTGGTTAATTTGGTCATAGGCAACAAGCGGGTCCTGTTCCCACCCGCTTAGATCCACCACATGCCAGAGCAAGCGGGTCCGCTCGATGTGGCGAAGAAACTCATGACCAAGCCCGGCTCCCTGGTGGGCCCCTTCAATTAAACCGGGAATATCCGCCGCCACAAAGCTGTGGTCGTCCACAGAGACAACACCCAGATTGGGGACCAAGGTGGTGAAGGGATAGTCGGCAATTTTGGGTTTGGCCGCTGATATAACCGACAGCAACGTACTTTTCCCCGCGTTCGGCAGACCAACAAACCCTACATCAGCCAAAAGTTTAAGTTCCAGATCCACTTCAAAGGCTTCGCCGGGTTCACCGCGCTCGGAAAACTTCGGCGCTTGATGGCTCGGTCCGGCAAAGCGGGCATTGCCCCGCCCGCCGCGGCCGCCCTTGGCGATAATCACCGCGTCCCCCGGCTCGGAGAGATCGGCCAAGACCCGTCCGTTCTTGTGGTCACGAATGATCGTTCCCACCGGCACCTTCACTACCACATCTTCACCGGATTTACCAGTCCGTTTAACACCTGCGCCGGGCATACCGTTTTGGGCTTTGATCTTCCGTTGGTAGCGCAGGTGATGGAGGGTGGTTAAACCTTCGTCAGTCTCAAAGATAACATGACCGCCCCGGCCACCGTCGCCCCCGTCGGGACCGCCTTGGGGCACATATTTTTCCCGCCGGAAACTGGTGGCGCCATCCCCGCCTTTGCCGGCCTCAACACGGATGGTAATTTGATCGAGAAACATGGAACCTCCCATCCCTGATTGGAACACGATCAGTCTGTATTTCCCCAAATAAAGATGGGGAGAAGCTTCCAAAATAATTTCTAAAAGCAAATTCGACGGAACAACCGGAACTCCTCTGCAGGAATAAACCGGATTAAGTCTTATTATAAGGGATTTTTCCTAACCTGCAACAGTTATTCCCACTTCTTCCGGCGGCAATAAATCATAGCCTTCACTTCGGATCTTAAAGTCATACAGCATTATGACCTGTATGCCCAGGTTAAAATGGAATAAGATAAAGGACAATAACAGGATCGTAACAAACAGTCCCAGCCCAAAAGCAAGCATCCCGGGTGTCAATAGCATATTGAGCAAGGCTTCCGGATTATCGAAGGTGACACCCGACATGCCCATAATCCAGAAGAAAGGCAGGAGAAAAAGGACTGTAATCAAAACATATAAGCACATATACAAAAGTGTACTTAACAAGATTACCCCTAAAGCCCGCCAAAAATTCTTCACGGTCAGGCAGATACTACGCCACACCGGCGTCACCGGGTCCTTCCGCTCCAAAACCACAATTGGCATGGCCAAGACGGTAAAAACGGAAATAATCATGTTGAACGCAAACTGTACCAGTTCGCCTAAGACGTTATTTACCATTTTTAAGGCCATTATGGGAATACCAGCCGCAAAACCCACAGTCCCCCCAGCAATTGCCAAGATTATCCCCGCTATAAACAGGAACAACGCCCCCAGGGGCCAGCCCTTCAGCGCTTGCCGCCAGGTGATTTTCTCCCCCCGTACACCGGCATCAAAGATCCGATATATCCCGTAAATATTTACATAGATTACAGCCATCACCAGAAGGGCAAAGAAAATAAACAGGAGAAACAAGCCAATAACTAACAAGGCTAAACCAGGTGAGAGGGATTCCGGGTTTGCTATTTTTTGAAAGAAAAAGGGATTGGCCTTTTGGAAGATTACTGCGCCAACCAGGGCCAAGGCCAGCAGGATGTAGACCGGTAAAAAGGCAATCCCATGAAGCTTCACCAGAGTACCAAAGTTTGTGCGCAGGATGTAAAAACACCGGTCGAAGATCTCACCGATTCCCATGGGACGCAAATGAGTCTGCATCAAGATCCCACCTATCCTTTCAAGGGTTTTCATATGATACGGCCGGCTTTTCTTCCCGCCCATGCTCCGCTTCTTCCCGGGCAAAGTTGGCCGTTTGGTACCAGCGGTAGATGACGCGTAACACTTGCTCCGCATCAACCACGGGCATAGGCCCTGCCGGGCGAAAACAAACCAAAACCCTGCGGAGAATACCCTCGACCAATCTTTTACGCGTGGCCGGCGCGAAAGCATCGCAGCGGCGCAGGTATTCACGGATTGGGCCTAATTCTCCTTCGGTCAGCTCCGGCAGACTACCGCCCAGCCAAGCCTTGATTTCTTCCTCATGTTCTTCCGGGGCCAGACCCACCGGTAATGGCGCCTTACTGCGCCGCTCCCTGATGACCATGGTTCCGGCCACGATGTCCCCGATACGCCGGCCCATGCTGTTAAAGAACATGGTAAGAAAACCGGCAACATAAAAAACAGGCAGTATATCAACAATCCGAAACAAATTGCGGAGGAGTGAAGCCAGGAAATCAACAGGTTGCCCCCCTAAACGGCGGACTTTTAGCCCCAGGAGTTTCTTCCCCGGGGTCTGCCCATCCCACAGGCACTCGAAGATAATAAAGTAACCAAGAGCGATCAACATGATAAAGAAGATCAACACCGCAAGGAACAAACCGTCCCACAAACCCATCTTCTCCGGAAGGGTGTTGAGGTCAAGATTCTTCCCCTTTGCTAACGGCCACAGAAAAGCCGTCAATAACAAGCCTTGGATGAGGTTATCAATGACCAAGGCAAAAAAACGGCTGCCCGGACCCGCCAAGTCGTAACGGATGTGCACATTTTCCGGGGTGCGGATGGTTAATTGCGCATTCATCCCCTGTTCCCTCCATATTGAACCGGCCACGTATGGTTTCTATGCGCCGGGAGTTTCCTTTTTTTAGTCTTTTTGTTATTATTATAAGCGAACAAAATACGCTGAAAGGAAGACAAAGATGTCCGAGTCCTTTATCCGGCGTCACCGCGCCGACTGGGAGCGGTTGGACAGGATCTTACGGAAAATAGAGAAAGGCGGCCCCGGCATTCTGACCAAAGAGGAGATCCGGGCGGTCGGCCCGTTGTACCGCAAGATCTGTACGGATCTTTCCTTTGCACAAGCCCAAAACTACGACATTGAAGTGGTTAACTACTTAAATGACCTGGCCGGGCGCGGATACAACCAGATCTACCAACCGGAACGTTCCGGCGCCGGCCTTCTTCGCTTAATCCGCTCAGACCTGCCGGAGGCCCTGCGCAAAAACAGCCGGTTCATCTGGTGGTCAATGCTCCTTATTGTTATTGGCATTATCCTTGGGTATGTGATAACAAGTTGGGCGCAGGCCATCTCGGAAACGTACTTTCCCAAGCTCCTCGGGGAAAAGCTTCTGGAGCGCTTTATGAAGGATGAGTGGTTCAATGACCCCTTGGCGCAACGTCCTGTCATCGCCCTGCTCATTATGAACAATAATATCCGGGTGGCAATTAACGCCTTTGTCCTTGGAATTTTCGGTGGGATCTTCACCTTGTGGGTACTGCTCCACAACAGCCTTCTCTTGGGTTACCTGGCAGCGGTCTTCGCCCGCCAAGGTTATGCCTTGTCTTATTGGGCGGCCATCTTGCCCCACGGCTTCATTGAACTGACAGCCATCGCCCTGGCAGGAGCCGCCGGATTTGTCATCGGTACGGCCCTGCTTTTTCCCGGGGAACTAAAACGCAGTGACAATCTTCGGCGCAAAGGCAGGGAAGCAGCCTTGATCTTTCTTGCCGCCGTCCTGCTATTGGTGGTAGCCGGTCTAATCGAAGGCCTTTTCAGTACCATCACCACTAAAGTTATTCCCGACGGCGGCCGTTTAGCCTTTGCGGGATTAACCTTAATCTTCCTTTGGTGGCTTGGGCGCAAGACAGGTCTGCTTAAAGCAGAGCTTGTCCTTTCAGATCAAGGTAACGGCTAATCAGTTCCGGTGACAACCGGTCCGCATCGGCATCCACCACGGCTACACCCCGCCGCAACAGTACTCCCTTAGCCAACTCCCGCTCCCGTTGGATCTGCAGGGATGCGCCCTGCCGGTAAAGATCCTTGACTTCCCGGACCGGTGCGGCAAAGGGTTTGCGCAATGCTGGATCGCGCAAGGTGACACAGATGACACGGTGATACCGTTTGAGGAAGGAGATGTTCCTGATTAATTGTTGGGAAGCATCGCCATCAATAACTTCGGTAAAGAGGCAGACAATGCCTCTTTTTTTCTGCTTGGACAACAAATAACGGATGGCAGTTTCATAGTCCGACTCCGCTCCCACCGGTTTGACGGCATATAAGGCCTGTAAAATCCGGGGTAATTGTTCCCGCCCCTTCTCCGGCGGGACATAATTTATCACTTCGTCGGCAAAGGTCAGCAATCCCACCCGATCACCTTGGGTAACAGCGGCATAGGCTAAGGTCAAGGCAGCCGAGAGGGCGGTATCCAACCGGCTTTTACCCCCGACGGTATTCTCCATCAAGCGACCGGTGTCAAAAAGAATAACGATATTATGGCCCCGCTCCGGCTCATATTCGCGGACCACGGGATAACCGGCGCGGGCCGTCACTTTCCAGTCAATCTTGCGGATATCGTCCCCGGTTTGAAACTCCCGCAGTTCCCTCAGGTCCACCCCTTCGCCTTTTAAACGGCTCCGGCGAAAACCCAGCTCCTGCCACTGACGTTTCCGCAAGGCAAGACTGAAGCGTTGCACACCAGGATTGCCGGGATAAACGGCCATTTGCTGGCCAAACTGGGTTTTACCCTGGTATTGCGCTAAACCAAGTGGGCCTTCCACCCGCCAATGGATGGAGCCAAAGGCAAAATCCCCCCGCTGTTCCGGACGGACACGGTAAACCCCCTCACCGGCGTCGCGGGCCCGGACCACAAGCGCCAACTCCGAACCCTGTCGTGTAAAGGCCGCTGGCACCTCGTCCCGGAGCGTGATCCGCAAGGGAAGTCTGGCGGTGTTGACCACTGTCAAGGGAACGGTGAACCACTGGCCCTGGTATAAATGGGTTGCCACGCTTCGGCCGACCACGGGCCGGAACAACAGGCGTCCGGCGCTATAGTCCGCCAACCACAGCAAAGCCATAAGCAGATCATAAAACCACACGTACTGAACACCCAGGGCTAATAAGGCGGTTCCGGCCAAGAGGAGAACCAAGAATCTCTTTGTTACCAGCATGAACTCACCTCGGTACTGCGACCGCCGACAGGATCTGGCGCAGAATCTCGTCGGCATGGAAACCTTCCATCTCCGCCTCCGGCCGCAGGAGGATCCTGTGCCTTAAGACCGGCAAAAAAACGGCTTTCACATCATCGGGGACCACAAAATCCCGACCCGCCAAAAATGCCATCGCCCGTGAGGCTGCCACCATGTGCACGCCGCTGCGGGGACTGGCACCCAGCAGCAACCGGGGATTCTCCCGGGTGGTCCGGATTAGGCGGTTAATATAATCCAAAATCTTGTCTTCAATTTGGATCTGGGCCACTGCAGCCATAGCTTCAGTCAAGTCAGCAAGGCCGTTCTCTAAAGGCTGCGGTTCGGGCGTCGCATCGCCGCTCTCCGCGTGAAGTTTGAGGATGGCCGCTTCCTCTTCCGCACTAGGATAAGGCACGATGATTTTGAGCATAAACCGGTCCAATTGTGCTTCAGGCAAGGGAAATGTCCCTTCATATTCCACAGGGTTCTGTGTGGCAAAAACCATAAAAGGTCTGGGCAACGGGTGGCTTACCCCATCAATGGTTACCTGCCGTTCCTCCATGGCTTCCAGCAGTGCCGCTTGAGTACGGGGCGGGGTCCGGTTAATCTCATCGGCCAAGAGAAAATTGGTAAAGACCGGCCCCAATCTGAGTTGAAACTCCAGGCTCTTGGGGTCAAAGATATTAGTCCCTAAAATATCGGTAGGCATTAGATCAGGGGTAAATTGGATCCGGTGAAAGCCCACACCGAGAATCCGGGCCAGGGTCTTGACAATCAAAGTTTTACCGACACCGGGAACCCCTTCCAGCAAAACGTGGCCACCGGCCAGCATTCCCACGAGGATCTCCTGCAAAATCTGGTCATTGCCAATCACCGTTGCGGTAAAGCGTTGACGTACGGTATCGCCCCACTCAACAAGATTCGCCATATTTATCAAGCTCCTTTCGGTATGCATCCAAAGCCCGGCCCAGGGCAAAAAAATCTTTCTCCCCCGGCTCCGACCCGGTAATGGCCTGCGCTGTGGCTTGCAGGGTTGCGGCCAAAGCAGATGGATCAGCCCCATGGATCCGCCCATAAGCCTCTGCCAGTTGATGGTCATCGGCGCTGGCCCCACAACCGGTGGCCCGGATTAACCGGCGACGGACATCCTGGTAAAGTTCCTCCAAAACCACCTGCCGGGAACCGGTCTTCCGGTAAAAACTGGCCAGGGAATTCATGTAATCCTCCAACGTAAAGACTTCCGCCTGGGGCAGCTCCACAGGCGGCCCTAACCGCCGCACCCGGGAGACAGAGTAAACAACGGCAACCAAAATCAACTGGTCCACCAAGCCATACCATAGAAGCAGAATCGGCTCCGGTTTACCCCCAGGTTTACCCTCAACATCCAGGGCAGACACGGGCTTGCTCTCATCCCAGAGAATTCTTTTGCGGGCATCGTTGCGGTAGAGGGCCAAGATCTTCACCAACACCGCACCCGCCTCCGGATACCGCCGGAGCTGACCATTGGTCAGCATGGCGGAATCGGAGAAGACCACACACCGGCCGCGCCCGACGGGCTTTACCCCGATCTCCGTGCCAGAAGAAGATCTATACAAAGGATAATATGTATCAGCAGGCTCCCACCGCACGGAGGCAGGAAGCTCCAGGCGGGGCAGATCAGCAAAACCGCGCCAAGCGGTGTTAACCTCCGCCCGGCGCTCGCCGATCTCTTCTCCCTGTTCCGATTCCGGAGGGTTCAACATAACAAGCACGCCACCCCGTTCCATCCAGCTCCTGGCCGCCTCTAGTTCCCTGTCAGTCCATTCGGTGCGGGTAGTGATAAGAAGGGCAGGTTTACCGATAAACACCCGGTTTAACCGTTGGTGATTACGGGCGACGCTCCTGGGAAACTCCTTGGCCAATAGGAGATAGATACCACAATAACCATGATCCTGCCGGGAATAGGAGCAGGGTTCTTCCTGACGGTGCCCGTCCTCCGCCAGCAGCAAACCGGAGACAGCAATGACAACCAGAGCAATCAAGCTAATTAAAGCTACAACCAGTTCCGAGCGTTTTTCCAGAGAACTCATCCGGCTTGCCGCACCTCCCTCAGGAAGGTCCCGGCCAAGTGTAAGATCTCTTCCCAATTTTCCCTTGTCAATTGTTGGTTTCCGTAGTAGACCAGTTCATAGCGATGGCGCAAGGAGGAAAAGGCCCTTACTTCTCCTCCCTCCAGTTGCCTGGAGAGTTTTGTTTCGATCTCCCGAAGGGTTAAAGCCGGGTCGTCCTTTAGCTTTCCTTCCAGCACCCAGCGGCAAATAATGGCTTTAACCAAAGTATGCACGGCTTGCCGGGGATCCGTCGGATAGTATGCCAACGCTTGTTGGAACAGGGAGCGCCACGTTACTTTCACCGTCTGTTGGTGACGGGCATCTTCCCGCAGATCGCGCCGGAAACGCTTCCCCACCATATAAAAAGTACAGGCAATAACCAGAATAATCAAGGGAATCGCCAACCAGCGCATCAGCTTATCCCAAGGGATGTGTACATTTTGGGGTTCTGCACCACGCAAGAGCTTCAATTTTTTCAGTTGCTTTAATATCCACCGAATGGCCCGTTCCAACCAGTTCAGGTTCATCGTCCCTTCCTCCTGGTTGATAATCCGCTGCAACTCGCCAATTACCTCTTCACCAGCAGGCAAGTCCACCGTTTTCGTCTCAGTAAGTTCCCCCGCTCTTGCACCGCCTGCTGCTGCGGCACAAACGGAAAAAGACCCTCCGGCGACTGTGAGCGCCGCAAGAAGGGTCCAGATTAACCATGATTTGTAACGGTGGGGAAAAGTCATGCCAAAACTCCCGCCATAAATTCCACTTGTTTTTTGTGTTACATTCCCCATTCCCATGGCATTTTCCTTCTAAATTTGGAGAAGTTTCCTTTATTTCACAACTGTCACCGAACATTCTTTGGATAATCATGTCCTTATCATAACAATAGCAACCGCCCTTGCGGGCGGTTGCTGTTCGCTGAAAATCAATGCTTTGTTTATTGTTGTCCAGGTGCACCCTTTAAGATCTGCCCTGCATTAAATGTCCAGACGCCCGGTTCAAAGAAGTAGTTGGCGCCGTTGCGGCTGTCCCAATTGCCTTTCCCGTCATTGAAACACGCTTCCAAACGGGCTTGGCTGCCAAGGTCAATTGTGGCCACGCTGTAGCCGGCGAAGGAGGAATTCTCCATCCGTACACCGGGAATCTGGGTCCAAGTGCCGTCGGCCTTTTTGTAGTGAATGTAAGGAGTGGCAAAACCCCGTTTGTAGTAGATGGTTACCGTATTTGCCGGGCCACCGTCCGTTGTTACCACCAGTTCGTTACTGGGATGTGACATGTTGCCCGCCTGGTCATAGGCTTTAACTACATAGCGATAGGTTGTATTTGGGCTCAGGTTTTGGTCCACATAAGATAACTCTGCAGTCCGGGCCATCTCATTGCCGTCCCGATATACTGCATAACCCTTGACGCCGGTGTTGTCCGTTGCCGGCAACCAGGACAGGCTGATACTTGTTGCTGTCTTCGTCACCAAGCTCAGATTCTGCGGCGGGGTCGGCGGTGTGGTATCGTCTACGGGCGGACCCAGTTTTACCTGCCCATACTCCACGGTATATGTGCCATTGGCGTCAAAGAAGTAGTTGGCGCCGTTGCGGCTGTCCCAATTGCCTTTCCCGTCATTGAAACACGCTTCCAAACGGGCTTGGCTGCCAAGGTCAATTGTGGCCACGCTGTAGCCAGCAAAGGAGGAATCCTCCATCCGTACACCGGGAATCTGGGTCCAAGTGCCGTTGGCCTTTTTGTAGTGAATGTAAGGAGTGGCAAAACCCCGTTTGTAGTAGATGGTAACTGTATTTGCCGGGCCACCGTCCGTTGTTACCACCAGTTCGTTACTGGGATGTGACATGTTGCCCGCCTGGTCATAGGCTTTAACTACATAGCGATAGGTTGTATTTGGGCTCAGGTTTTGGTCCACATAAGATAACTCTGCAGTCCGGGCCATCTCATTGCCGTCCCGATATACCGCATACCCCTTGACGCCGGAATCGTCCGTTGCCGGCAACCAGGACAGGCTGATACTTGTTGCTGTCTTCGTCACCAAGCTCAGATTCTGCGGCGGGGTCGGCGGTGTGGTGTCGCCTGCGGGCGGACCCAGTTTTACCTGCCCATACTCCACGGTGTATGTGCCATTGGCGTCAAAGAAGTAGTTGGCGCCGTTGCGGCTGTCCCAGTTGCCTTTCCCGTCATTGAAACACGCTTCCAAACGGGCTTGGCTGCCAATGAAAATTGTCGCTACACTGTAATCCGTGAAAGTCGATACTTGCATCGGCTCACCTGGGATCTGGGTCCAAGCACCATCGGCCTTTTTGTAGTGAATGTAAGGCGTGGCAAAGCCTCGTTTGTAATAAACTGTTACCATATTGCCGCTTTCGGTTAATACGGTCAACTCGTCGCTGGGCTCAGAGCAGTTGCCAGCATCATCGAAGGCATAAATCTTATAAGTATAGTATTTTCCAGGAGATACTGAGGTATCTGAAAAGACGGTTTGGGGTAAAGTGGCGATTTTGAAACCGTCCCGGAAAACCTCGTAACCTGCTACTCTCTCATTATCGCTGCTAGCTGACCAAGTCAGAGTCACTCTTGTGCCCTCATTGGCTACTACGGTGAGCGCAGCCGGTTTGGTGGGTGGGATTTCATCCTTGCCGCCAATTGTCAACCCCACCGAAGGATCACCGTAAATATTGAATACCAAACAGTTCATCCACCACACATCGCCCCAATTGCCCCATATAGCAGTTCCCGACAAAGCTTGATAAAACGCATCGCCAGCAGGTAACGCATCAGTAATAATTCCCCTGGCATATCTGAAAGTTAATCCGGCGTTGCTTGAACTGCCCTCAAAAAGCTGTGTACCCGGTTGATACCAAGAAACACGGGTGGCGGCAACTGTAGAAACTGCGCCGTTTTTCAAAAGGCTATAGGCTAAATTTTCTGGATATTCAGGGTAAGCATTGTTACAGCTGCATTGGAAGGTGAAAACCGGACGATCGTCCTTTAATGTTTTCGCATAATATGTATTCATAACATCAGCAGCGCTTTGTGTTGAACCATGGGTCCACCAGAAGACCGCTCCATAATCGGCGGCATTCCACGCTCTGCTCACAGAATCCACTGTACACGGAGTAGTCTCCGGCGGCGGGAAGATGCCATAGTTCTCTTCATATACCCTATGGTAGCTGTAGCCTGCGGGAAGCAAAACTTTGCTTTTTATCTCTTCCCCCAAATGGTAACGAGGGGTAATCTCATCCGAGGGCTCCATGGCCATCAGGACATTTCTCCGCCAGTATATCGTAGCGTTATCATAACGTATGGTCTTTGCCAAGATATGGTCAAGATCCTCGTATGAACCGTAAAAGGGAATTCGCCCAACGATAACTTCATAGTTACAGTCTGCACCCCCGACACCAACATCATCAGGATACTCGCCGTACATCCCGTCTCCATCAAGATCCCAATTTCCTGTCAATTCAGCGTAGTACAAGTCGGTCGGCGCTTCACGGTAATTCGGGTAATATGTTTCATTGTTCCGGGGATAACACATTTTCATCGGCACATCCCCATCTTGCGGGTCAGGATTGCCTACCAATAAAACATAGCGGATCTGTAAAGCTTCATAATTGTTCGCCAACCAAGAGCGCAAACGTTCTGCGGCCATATCCCCAATACCGCCGCCCCAGGTGGTCTCTGTCACAACATCAACGGTAAAACCCCGTTGTTGTTTGGCCTGGACAAATGCAGACAGTTGCCGAGAATTTGCCAAAATGTTTTGGGTTGTAACGATAACGTATCGTCCCTGCTCCGACGTAACATTAGACATCTTATAATTCCCCAAGTATTCGGGGGCCAATTCAGCGAAGTTGATGACGCGTTTTCTCACTTCTTCAGCTAAGGCCTCACCAACCCGATCCCGGGATGAAGACATTCGGGCTATAACAGACCGTTTAAAAGCCACTTTCAGTTTTCCGTCGATTAAGCGGCGCAACTCTTTCGAAACAGGATTGTACTGATAAGGAAAGAGTTGGACGCTGGCGATCTGCCATTGCCGCATCCGCCCAATGGACATCTTGCCCAGGGAAGTCGCAGGGAAAAATGCATTATTTCCATATGTAAAAATATCCCGTCCGTCAACAATCGTCAAATTCTGTGGCCAAATGGCCTGGTTTTCATTGATCATATAAGGCGGCGCCGGCGCCACATCCCATGCGCCGGTAATTGTTTCGTACTTAACGTCCACCAATGAAACCGTAACGTTATTCGGGTCAACATTTGGCGGCAGCAAAATCGAGATGGCTTTAGCAGGAACACCCGGTTGACCTGGCAATCCCGCAAAATCAGTCTTTTCAAAGTAGACTTTATCTCCTACGGTCTTCATTTCAACCGTCAAGTCCGGCAGCATGACCGTAAATCCATCGCTTGATTCTGTCGTTATTTCCCATGCACTTGCAGCAGATATGATGAAGAATAATAAGGCCCATGAAAAACTGCGTAGATAACTGTTTAATCCCATTGTTTATCGCTCCCTACTTCTTTGGTTGTGCAAATATTTATACAATATCCCAGTTAAATGCTTCTTTCCCTCCCTTCCAAACGTTTAACATTATACAATGGGAGCACAGTTAATTCAATTATTATATTTTGTTTAATTTTTGTTTAAGGTCCTTGACTTCCAGTTAAAAGTCTGCATGCGGATCCAGGGGAAACGTAACAAAGGATAAAAACCAAATTTAACGAATTAATACTGAAAAACCTTGTAACTGCTACAAACTCCAGTCACATGAACACCCGTCATAACACATTTTTGTGTCAACAACCCTATTGTTGGATGTTCAAAATTGTTATTTAAAGCGCCGTATACTCCAACCAAGATACATATCTGGAGGGTTTAACTTGAAAAAATTCCTGTTCACATTGGCGTTTTGGGGTCTGCTGACCACTGGGGCAGATAGCAGTGCAGCAGCCCAAGACTATTACATATACAATCTAAAAGGCCGGCAAATCCTCTATCTGAAAGATGGCGCCGATACTTTTGCCAAGGGCCCGAAGATGACCAGGAAACCGGATTTGGTCTTAAGAACCGGCTCCGGCGGTTTTTTAGTAGTTTTACCGCCAGAGACAGGAGCAGACAACAGCATCCCGGGGCAGTTGGCTTTATACAATGCCAAGGGGAAGCGTATCCATCGCATCGACCTGGGTTATCCCCCCTTTCGCTGGGCAGTCACCCAAGACCGGCGGCATTTTTTCATCGCCTATAAGAGTTCCTTGACGCAAGAGGGGTTTGTCCTCATGCATTATGATACGGAGAAAATGACAGCAGAAAAATTACTTAACTACACACAAGTGTATGATCTTAAGCTTTCCTGGGACGAAAAACTTTTGTTATCTTTAGTCAAGGGACAGGAACAACCGCAGCTGACCGTTCTTGGCTACTCACCGTGGAAGGTCCGGTCCACCTTGGTCGAACACAGCCATCCGCAAGCTATTTATCCACTGACCGCAGAGACAGTGGCGACGGTCTCCTTTGACAATAGAAGTACCAGGGAATTGAAGCGACAGCCAAGGGCAAAAGGATCCGTCCGGTTGATTAATATTACCGCCAACACCGTCCTGGCCCAAGCCGAACTCCCGGTGGCGCCCGTTTATTCCCGTTATTATTGGAAGAACAACACGCTCCTGGTTATCTGCGGAGGTTGGCACGAGACCTTCTTCGGGATCGGCGGGTATGGCGATGTCTTTAAGGTAACGCCGTCGGGAATTAGCTACTTCGCCCTCAAAACCGGCTGGACAGATTTTACCTATTTGCCAGAGAAGGATACCCTGTATTTCCTGGCCTTGGGGCCTTTTGGCGAGGACCAACTGAGTATTCTCCAGTTGGAGGATGCGACAACGGACCATGTGCCGACAGGGCCAAATATTTACCAGACCTTGGCCAGTCCGTACAAATACCATTTTCCTTACTCATTTTTTCACGTTCCGGACGCCGATTATTTAATTGCCGCCTGTCCGCAAAACGGCGACATCCGTTTCTTTAATCTCTCCGCCAACCTGCTGCAAGAAGCCGGAGAACGCCAGGGGTTCCGGCCTTGGTGGTCTTCACCCGATATCTTCCCCGATCCCGGAGCGATCGTATCGGCCAACGCAGATTGCACCAAGTTTTACGTGCTAAATTATGTCCATAATGAGATTGCCGTGTATGATCCGGCCTTGCAAAACTCCAAAATTATCCCGCTGAAGGAACCAATCCTAGGCATGTACCATATCCGGCAGCCCAAACCCCAAACCTTGGTGGCCGGTATCAATCATTTGTACCGATTTGACCAGAATAAAGAGTCCTTGCAGCGGATCGCCAAATTTAAAAACAAAGCGCGGCGCATTAAGCTTTACCAAGACGGGCATCGGATCATCCTCCGAACCGACCAAGAACTATTGGTGCTAAATCTGGCAACCCTGAAGGTAAAACAACGTTTCATCCTCAACAAAGGACGGGGCCAGCAAGTACGTCAGCGGTATTGTTTTTTGGAGCCGGTAGAATAGCTAGCGGGTAAAAATATCAACCAAAGCAAGCTTGTGATACATTATCCCGAATACCTGAATCTCTTCGAACTTACGATATAATAAATAAAACAGTTGTCCTTTACGACAGTTATTAAAACAAAGTGTGGTGAATTTCCATGCTTAACCTGGCAGAAATAATACCTAAATTAAAGGATTTTTTTAGCAAGGACGAAAAGGTCCTGGCTGTTTATGTTTTTGGTTCAACTATAGAGGGCTATGCTCATCCCGGCAGCGATCTCGATTTGGCAATCCTTTTTAAAGACACGATCAGTCTGTATGATGAGTTAACTTACCAATCGCGGTTATCGGAACTTATCAACTTTGAACAAGTGGATATCCTTAATCTTAATAAAGCTCCTATACGTTTACAGTTTACCGTGGTCTCCACAGGCCAATTGATCTATGAAGCCGACCAGTTAGCTGTCTCGGACTATCTGGAAAATCTGTTTTGCCAATATCATGATCAAGCCTATCGCTACTATCAATTCTTTAAAGACTGGGATGAAGGGTTAAAGGAGGATTACGCTAATGATCAATCCAGACAAAATCCGTCATAAACTGGCGATCATTTTGTTACCAGGCATCGTCTGAGGACGCCGGAAAAGACTTCAGACAGTTTCCGGCTGATGGCAGAACATGGTTTTTTCGATGCTGAGCATACCGAAAAATATATTGTAATGACCAAATTCCGCAATAAGGTCGTTCATCTCTATCATGAAATTGAGGATAAAGAGATTTATGCAATCCTGCAAAATAACCTTGATGACTTTCGGATGTTTATCAAAACTGCAACAGCTTTAACCCAGAAAAAAAGGCCCAAAAGGGCCTTTTTATGTTTGGAGTAAATTTGCTTCTTGTTCAGTTAAGAGAGCATCAGAGCATCGCGTTCATTGTTCCAACAAAGACCGCAACTGCGCCAGCACTGCTTTCCATTCTGTTTCCAATCGCGCATACTCCTCTGGCTCCTTTGCCCGGTCGACCGTGGCCAGTCGGCCTTCCAGGGCTGACCTGCGGTATTCCAAGGCCAAACGCTGGTTCTCTTGATCCGGTTCGGCATCTTTTTCGCTCAAAGCCGCCCGGTATTCCGAGTAGTTTCCGGGATAAGTCTGCAAACGCCGGTCCTCCAACGCCCAGACGGTACTGCACACCCGGTCCAGCAGGTAACGATCATGGGAGACGATGATAATAGCCCCAGGAAATGCACAGAGGGCTTCCTCCAACTTTTCGCGAGTTTCCAGATCCAGGTAGTTGGTGGGCTCATCCAAGAGCAGCAGATCATAGGTGCCCAACAGCAATTTGGCCAAGGCGACCCGGACCCGTTCCCCCATGCTTAGAACAGCACAGGGTTTATAAACGTCATCGCGGCGGAAAAGCAAATTAGCCAGCAAATTCCGGACAGCTTTGGTATCAGCGCAGACTTTACCCACTTCCGCCAGCACCGATTCCCCTTTCGTCACGTCCTGCAACTCCTGGGCAAGATACCCCAAGCGCAAGCTGGGGGAAAGCCACAGTTTACCCTGATCGGGCGTTTCTTGACCCATAATAATCCGCAACAAAGTGGTTTTACCCGCACCGTTAGGCCCAACCAGAGCCACCTTTTCGCCGGGACGCAGGGTTAAGTCCACCCCTTGGAATAAGGTCTTGGTGCCATAGGACTTATGGAGCCCCTCCGCCAGCAGCAATCTGTTCCCCCGCCTTTCCCCGGCAAAGTCCAGGTAGACAGGGACTGACTCCTTTGGTTTGGCGATTCGTTCCTTTTTCATTCTTTCCAAACGTTTAACGGTGTTCTTTACTTGCCGGTCCATTCTTTTGGCTTTCGCCCGGTAAAACTCCTTATATACACAATTTGCCCTGGCCTTTTCCGTGGCGCTGCCGTGGGCTCGGGCGGCCCAGGTTTTTTGTTGTTCGATGGCCTGTTCCAGTTTTTTGACTTGCTTCTCTTGATCGTAGTAGGTCTTTAGGTCCTGGGCAATTCTGGCTTGCTTTATCCGGTGATACTCGGTATAGTTCCCGGAGTAAGCGGTAATCCCTGTAGGCGCCAGCTCCAGGACCCGGGTTACAGTCCGGTCCAGGAAGTAACGGTCGTGGGAGACGATCAGCACTGTCCCGCGGTACTCCCGTAGGAAATCGGCCAACCAGTCCAGGTGAGCAGTATCCAGGTGATTGGTGGGTTCGTCCAGGAGCAGCAGATCCGGTTCGAGGGCGGTAACACAGGCCAGGCCCAACCGGGTCTTCTCTCCCCCAGAGAGGGGGGCGGCGGGGCGGTCTTGCAAACCAGCCAGGCCAAACTGCTTAAGCATCGCTTCGACCTGACCGGATGCATCCATTCCGTTCCGGACCAGCGCGCCCCTGAGGACTGCAGCAACGGTTTGCCCGTGGGGAAAGACGGGGTCCTGGACCAGCATGGCTGTCCGGACCTTTTTATAATAGGTCACCTGTCCGGCGGTGGGCCTGATACTCCCGGACAAGATCCGGAGCAAGGTGGTTTTGCCGACGCCGTTGGGTCCGACCAAAGCCGTTTTTTCACCGAGTTCAACAGTGAAATTGAGATCCGAAAAGACCGTCCGGTCGCCTAAAATATATGCGAGCTGATGCGTAGAAAACAAAAGCACCCTATCCACTCCTTTATGTGGCAGGATGCATACGGTACGGTTGATATTACCGGCGGTAAATTGTTTTCCGCAATGCCCCATGACTAGCAACCTGGGGTCATTGACTTAGCCGAAGGGTTTTTCTATGAAAACAAAACCGCCCAATCAGGCGGCGCAATGACACTATCCGCTATAAGGATAGCCAAATTCCATGCGCCAAGCCGAAACCGCGTAACATCCTACCAAAAGATGAGCATGGCACAAAACCGAGAAAAACCCGGTTTTAGCCATTTATTGTTCTGTTCTTGGTAGACGTTACTTATTGGCGCATTGGCTTCTCCTTTTAGCAATGGTTTTAAGGTTTTATTATAACCCTCAAGTTAGATATTATAATCCACGGCAGCAATTGTCAAGGGCGACGTCAGCCTTTCTATCAACTCATTCTCTCGATCTCTATTTGTTCCATAACCATTTGTAGAAGAAAACTTCCAAAGTCTTCAGCAATAACTTCTTTAGCCCACGAATTCTTTACCTTTGATAATCGAAACCCCATGAATTGATCAAGGGTTGGTTTTCATGGTCAACACCCTTAATGACGATCATATGATAACCCGGAGGCAAGCTTTCCAAGCCGGACCAGGTAAAGAAACCGTCCTGTTCTTTAGTTATCTGCTCGGTAACAGAACGAACTTTAACCTCGACCCTATCGATCCAGGGATCAGTCGTTCTAAACTTAATTACCGGGACTTGTCCGATTCGAGCCGCGTCCTCCGGTTGAATTATCTCGATCGGCAACGGTTTAGCGGTTAATATTTGATTTAGATCTTCAAGACTCATGGTATTTTCCATAACCCGTCTTTTAAATCTTAACGGGTTGTCAGTTACTGAATTTACTCCCCAATTCACCGTGAAGATCCCGCGATAACCGGCTTGAACCGCCAGCGTTTCGACAGTCTGATTGAACCAACCATAGGGATACGCCAATAACTCCACTTTCCGACCCAATTTTTCCTCTAGGATTACCTTTGAACCATGGATTTCTCTTTGTAACCGTTCAAGATAAGCCGCTTGACTTTCATTTTGCCTAGCTCGAGTGAGGAAAGGATGGGACTTGGTATGGCACTGAATATCCATCCCTTCCCCAGTATCATCGCATTCCCGGTTCACAGTTTCTTTGGATTAGCGACTGCTCCAACCGCTAATTAAATCATCGGCATCCTTTTTAACCTGGTTAAGTTGTTCAAGTATCCCAGGTTGGCCTTGAAACCTAGCCCGGTAAGCCTCTCGTTGGTCGAGGGGATGATTTCATGACGCAATTCTTTGCCCTCTCGGTAACGGTAAACCCAAAGGGTAGACCTGGAAGGCCACCCCATAACCCGCCCAGATGAGCCTCAAAGACCGCACCTCCTGGGTCAGATTATAGGGCTGCATATAGAGCTCACCCAAGCGTAAACCCAAGTCGCCCCAGGTTACTTCAAAGGCTTGGTTCGTGGCAAGGAGTACCTTTGTCCCGCTTGCCAGCTCCAAGGTAACGGTATATGTCTGATTGGGAGCGTCCGTTAAATCCGCCGTTGCCGAATATATCTTCTCGGCATTGTTAATATATTCCTTTTTATTGAAAATCCCTTCCTCCCAAAAGCAGGAAAATCGATCCTCAATGGCTAAACGATCAAAATTATCCGCCCTATTATTATCACGTAGGAGGAATAACATGAAAAAATACCAACCAAGTAACGAAGCTCCCTTAAACGGTATATTGCTTTTAATCGCTATCGGGACCGTCGGTGGTCTCCTTTTAGGCGGCATAATGTATGCCATCTCTAAACTTGTCTACCTTATTCTTATCTTTCCGCTCCTCTTCGGTATAGCCGGCGGGTATCTGGCTTCTTTTGCCATCACAAAAGGTAAGATCCGCCATCCCTTGCTGGCCTTTACCATGGCTGCCCTCATCGGTATCCTGATTTTTGCTACTTACAACTTCGCCGAATTTAACTTCTTTAAACAGGGCCTCTACGAAGTGTTAAAGGCAGACCCCGAACTTTCTCACGTCTGCCAGACACTGAATCCTGACCAGGCCGCAAATATATTTTTAACTAAAGTGACAGGTTCACCAGGTTTTTGGGGTTTCATGAAATATCAGGCCAAAATAGGCATTACCATTACCAAAGTCAGCCGTCCTTCCTCGCGTGGCATTGAACTCAACGAAACTTTCACCTGGATCTACTTCCTCGTTGAGCTTCTCATCTTTGCTGGAGTCAGCGGGGCCATGGCCTTTAGTGCCGCATCGGAACCCTTCTGCGAAAGATGTGATAACTGGTATGGCAAGAAAAAATATGTGGACTCCACCGACCACAATAAAAGCGAACAACTCCTTTGGGCCCTCAATCGGGGGGACTACACCAACGCCGGGAAATTACTTGACTTGGTACCCCACGATTACCCCCGCGTTGACATGGCAGTACAACAGTGCCCTTCTTGTCAAGAAGCTGACCTGTACGTAGAACTCTCCCTTGTCAGTAAAAACCGTAAGGGACAGATTGAATCCAAAAAATTAGCTACAGGACTGATCAGTCCCAGTGATTTTCAGACTATCCTTGAGTCGCGGGTCAGGCCAACGGAAACAACAGACAACTATGAAGAAAGCGCCGACACGGAAATAAAAGAAATCCGGTACGAAGAAGAATAGAAAAAGCCCGGTGCATCAGCACCGGGCCTTTTATTTTACAGGCAAACAACCTTAGAGTGCAGCGGACTTCGGCTCCGCATACACACTAACTTTCTTCTTGTTCTTTACTGTCGTTTCAAAAGCAACATACCCATCAATCAACGCGAACAGGGTATCGTCCTTGCCGATACCAACGTTATTTCCGGGATGAAACTTGGTCCCGCGTTGGCGGACCAGAATATTGCCGGCTTTCACCTTTTCGCCACCAAAACGTTTCACACCAAGGCGTTTCGCTTCACTGTCCCGACCGTTCCGTGAGCTGCCCACACCTTTTTTATGCGCGAAAAACTGCAGATCAAAACGGATCACAGTCATTCACCCCTTTCATCAATCACCTGAAGATACTCGGAATTCTCCGCTGCTATTCCCAAAAAACCTATACGGACTGTCGCCAAGATCACTTGGGCGATATGAAATTGCACCTCTGGCAAGTCCTCCGGTAAAAAGCATTCCACTTGTGCCGTCTCCGCATCAATTGCATAAACAGGTTCAAACCCGGCCACCTCGATCAAGGCATTCAGCCCCGTGAAAGTAACCGCACTTATCCCGGCACAAATCAGGTCTTCGCCTTTCTCGGCAAAACCAGCATGCCCAGTTACCGTAAACCCACGGATCCGGCCGTCGCCAGTCCACTTAAATGTTACCCGTGTCATCCTTCGATTGCTTCGATTTTCAACCGGGTGTAAGGTTGACGGTGGCCGTAACGCTTCCGGATGTTCTTCTTCGGCTTATAGTGGAAGACCAAAATCTTCTTGCCTTTACCCTGTTCCACTACCTTCGCTGTTACCTTGGCGCCTTCCACCATGGGCTGGCCGACCACGAGCTTGTCGCCACCGCCGATCAGCAACACCTTGTCCAGTTCCACGGTTTCACCGACAGCTTGGGGCAGCTTCTCCACAGTGATCGTCTCACCGGGAGCCACACGGTATTGTTTTCCGCCACATTCCACAATCGCATACATTAATCGCTACACCTCCCCGCAAATACTCGCCGGACCGGGTACTCCATGGATGGAGGTTTAGGACCCTTCCCGAGCGGTTGTAAGCGGGTAAAAACCCGCAACTACAATGTTAACACTTAGAATGACAGCTGTCAAGAAAATCTGATTATACGTGGAAGGCGGCTCCCCGCTTCTCCTCCAATACCCGCACCTGCGAGGCCAGAAGTTTGCGTGCCTCTTCCGCCACATCAAGCCGGCCTTTCACCAGGACAACCTCATCATTATGAAGCTCACCCACTGTCTCATAGAGTTTGGGAAAGAGCAAAACCTCAATGGCACCGGTCAGGTCCTCCAGGCGGAAGGTGGCCATTGCCTTCCCGGCCTTCGTCGTCATCCGCCGCCAGCCGGTCACCACCCCGCCCACAATAACCTCCCGGTCGCCGGTCTCCTCCTCCAACTCCGCCAACGGCAGCACATGATTCTGCCGGAAACGCTCCCGCCAGGGGTCCAGGGGATGCCCACTGATATAAACCCCCAGATACTCCTTTTCCATCGCCAAAAGGGTAGCTTGGGGAAACTCCGGCAGGTCCGGCCACTGCTCCCCGCTGCCCGCCGGCACAAAGCCCAACTCCTCCAGGTCAAAGAAGGACAACTGGTCCCGATTGCCGCTGCCCGTGCGGCGCATCCGGTCGCAGGCCTCGTCCAACACCTCCAGCATCTGCCGGCGCGTCTTCCCCGTCGACCCAAAGACCCCCGCCCGGACCATACTCTCGATCACCCGCCGGTTCAACAACCCAGTATCCAGGCGGGTGCAAAAATCATACAAGGACCGGAAGGGCCCGCGCTTGGCCCGCTCCGCCAGCACTGCGGCAATGGCCCCTTCCCCCAGATTCTTCACTGCCAGCAGCCCAAAGCGGATCCCCGCCCCTTCCGGCCGAAAATCCGCATAACTATAGTTCACATCCGGCGGCAGGATCGCCAAGCCCATCCGCCGGCACTCTTCAATATACATGGTGATCTTATCCGACGCCCCCATCACACTGGTCAACAACGCCGCCATATACTCCCGGGGATAATGGGCTTTCAGATAAGCCGTCTGGTACACCACCCAGGCGTAGGCGGCGGAATGGGACTTGTTAAACCCGTAGCCCGCAAAAAACTCCATCAGATCAAAGATCTCCATGGCCTTGGCCGGATCCACCCCCTGGGCCACCGCGCCTTCTACAAACTTCTGGCGCATGGAGGCCAGCACCTCCGGTTTTTTCTTGCCCATGGCCCGCCGGACCAGATCCGCTTCACCCAGGGAGAATCCACCCATCCGGTTGCAGATTTGCATCACCTGCTCCTGGTAAAGGATGATCCCATATGTCTCCCGCAGGATGGGCTCGAGCATCGGATGAGGGTAAACCACCGGCCGCTCCCCGTGGCGGCTGCGGATGAAGTCCTCCACCATGCCACTGCCTAAAGGCCCGGGGCGGTACAAGGCCACCAGCGGGACAAGGTCCTCAAACCCCTCGGGCCGAAGCTGCATCAACAACCGCCGCATGCCCCCGCTCTCCAACTGGAAAACCCCGGCGGTATATCCCTTCTGCAACAACTCAGCAGTCAGCGCATCCCGCCAAGGAATCTGCGCCAGGTCCACTTCCTCCCCCGTCTCCTCCTTCACCAGCCGGAGAGTATCCCGGATCACCGTCAGGGTGCGCAAGCCCAAAAAATCCATCTTCAACAATCCAATGGCCTCAATATCCTCCATCGGCAGCTGAGTGGCAACCTCACCCTCAGCAGACCTGGTCAAAGGCAGATACTCCGTGAGGGGCCGGGGAGCAATCACCACGCCCGCCGCGTGGGTCGAAGCATGGCGCGGGAACCCCTCCACCGCCCGGGCAATCTCCCACAAATTCTTTATCCGTGGCTCTTCGCCCACCAACCGCTGCAGCTCGGGGGAAGCCGCCAAGGCATTATCCAGCGTAATCCCTAACTCATGGGGGATCAACTTGGCAATGCGGTCCACCTCACCGTAGGGCAGGCCCATGACCCGACCCACATCCCGCACAGCCGCCCGCGCTGCCATGGTCCCAAAGGTCACGATCTGGGCCACCCGGTCGTCGCCGTACTTCTCCCGGATATAGGCAATGACCTCGCCCCGCCGCTCATAACAAAAGTCCATGTCAATATCGGGCATCGTCACCCTTTCCGGGTTGAGGAACCGCTCAAACAACAGCCCATGCCGCAGGGGATCCAGTTGGGTGATCCCTAGCAGGTAGGCCACAATACTCCCGGCAGCCGAACCCCGGCCCGGCCCCACCATAATCCCCCGGCTCCGGGCAAAACGGATCAGGTCCCAGACTACCAGGAAATAGCCGGAAAAACCCATCTCCCCAATGACCTTCAGTTCATATTCCAACCGTTCCCGGGCCGCGCTGTTTTCCCCATATTTCTCCGCCAAGGCCTGCAGGCAGAGTTCCCGCAAGTATTCTTCGGGCCGCTCGCCATGGGGAGTCTTGTACTCCGGCAGGATGTGCCGGTCCAGTTCCAACCTAAGGTCACACTGTTCCGCCACAGCCAAGGTGTTGGCCAGGGCCTCCGGGAGATCCGCAAAGACCCGGCGCATCTCCTCGGCGCTCCGTAGATAAAAGGCATCAGTGGGAAAACGCATCCGGTCGGGATCATTGATGGTCTTGCCCGTCTGGATGCACAACAGGACATCATGAATCCGGGCGTCTTCCCGCTTCAAATAATGGACATCATTAGTGGCCACCACGGGTAAGCCAAGACTCTTGGCCAGTTCCAACAGGCCCCGGTTGACCTTCCGCTGGTCGGCCAGGCCCTGGTCCTGAAGTTCAAGATAAAAACGATCTTTAAAAACCTCACCGTACCAAGCGGCGGCCGCTTGCGCCGCCTCGTTCCTCCCGGCCAGCAAGGCGGAGGCCACCTCCCCCGATAAACAAGCCGACAAGGCGATCAACCCTTCATTATGGGCCGCCAGCAACTCCCGGTCCACCCGGGGCCGGTAGTAGAAACCCTCTAAATGAGCAGCGGAGACCAGCCGCATCAAATTCACGTAACCGGCGGCATTCTGGGCCAACAGCACCAAATGGAAGGGATCATCATCCACCTTGGCCACCCGGTCATGGCGGGATCGGCGCGCCACATAGACCTCACAACCCAAGATCGGCTTTATGCCCGCCTTCGCCATGGCCTGGTAAAATTTAAGCACACCGTACATCACGCCATGGTCGGTAATGGCCATGGCTTTCATCCCCATGCTTTGGGCTGCAGTAGCCAGCTGCTCAATGGGCGCCGCTCCATCCAGCAGGGAATATTGGGTGTGTACATGCAGATGAACCATTTCCGCCATGAAAAAACCTCCCGCTGATCAGTTCGCGGGAGGTCCCCTAAAAACCTGCAAATTCGTTTCTCGCTACCCTTGCCGGTCCACTGCCTACTTCACCCAACTAACCCAGGCGCGAACCCGCCCGAAAGAAACGTTGAATGTAGCGGCTTTTATCGACGAATAACCGTCTAAACCAACTTATCACATTAAACAGGAAGGTTCTGCGCGGTACCGCCTCGGCCGCTAGTAAAGGAACGGCATCAAGCAGCTTGTCCCCAAGATAAAGTTGGACCTGACCCACTTCCTCCAAACAGGTAACGGGCGCCTCAACCTCCGGCTTAAACATAGTTTTCACCCGGACTTTCCCCACAGCATCCGCAGGGACAACCGCCATGATATCCCGTCCGGGAATGGCTGCCACACTAGGCGTAACACCCGCCTGAACCGGGGCGGTCTCCCGAAACATTTCCCCGGTCAGTTTAACCAGGCGAAACTCGTCAAAACCATATTCCAGCAGCGCCTGGCTATCATCGTACATGTGCTTGCTGCGAAAAACCACCGACACCAGACGGTGGCCATCCTTCGTGGCCGAGGCCACCAGGCAACTCCCCGCCTGCCGGGTATAACCGGTCTTGACACCGTCAGCATACTCATAACGCCACAACAGCTTGTTGTGGTTATAAAGCAACCGTTCCTTTTGCAGCCTGTTACCGGGCAGTGTGTAGTTGCGCGTCTGCACAATCATGGCAAATTCCGGATTTTTCAAGGCATGGCAAGTGATCAAGGCCAGGTCATAAGCAGTGGTATAGTGTCCCGCGGCCGGGAGGCCGCTGGCGTTGCGAAATCGGGTGTTCTTCGCGCCCAAACGCCGGGCCAGTTTTGTCATTTCCACCGCAAACTTCTTCTCCGACCCGGCCAGGGTTTCGGCAATGGCAGTAGCCGCATCATTCCCGGAGCCTAGCATCAAACCATAAATCAGATCCCGCAAGCGTTGCTCCTCTCCCGGCATTAACCAAACGGAAGAACCCTCCTGCTCAGCGGCAGTCAGGCTCACAGTCACCACACGATCAAGTTCGCCCCTCTCCAAGGCCAAAAGCGCCGTGACGATCTTGGTGGTGCTCGCCGGTGGGCAGCGCAGATGGGGGTTCTTGGCGTACAGTACCTCACCGGTCTCCACATCCATCAGCACCGCCGCCAACCCGTCTACCACCGGCGCGTTGCTAGCCCAAACAGGCCCGGCCCCGACCATAACGGCAATAAGTACAATTAATCCGGTCTTCAATACCCAACGTAAAGACAGCATGATCCACCCCAATATGTTTTTGGTTATCCAATTATTTTCAAATGGTATTCGCAAATGCTCTGCCATTTCCTGCAGGAAAACGATGCTAAAACCGTCTTTTTTAGATTGAAGCCCCCTGTTGCATGGAGGCAGTCAGGTTTTGGTGCAACTCCTCATAAAAACGGAATAATCTCTCCTCCCCCATGGCCTGAGCCAATTGCCTGGCCCGGTGTAAATAGGCCCTGATCTCCCTCTCCACGCGACGCAGGCTTTCCGACTCAGCTAATAAACACTTCAGGCCATATAATTCATCAGCCCTTAAGCGACGCAACCGGCAGATCCGAGTCACCAAAACCAGACCTTGCCGTTTCTCCCGTATTAAGAGGAGAATGGGTAGGCTCAGGATGCCCTTGGCCAGGTCCCCGCCATCCAAGGTAAACATATCCCGCAGGTCATCGGCCATTTGAAAAGCCAGACCCAAATCCACCCCAAACCGGTATAAACGCCGTAACAAAAAGGGGGATGTACCGGAGACCAACCCGCCGAGGACTGCGGCCACGCCAAAAAACCGGGCGGTCTTAAGCCGGATGCGCCGCAGGTACTGTAGGACGGTGACCCCGGGATCAAACAGATGGGCGTCTTGCTCCAACTCCGCCCGGGCCATCCCGGCCACCAGCGTGCCCATTAAGGGTACTCCGGCAGGCAACCCTGCCAGGGCAATCTCCTTAAAAGCTTGGGCAAAAAGATAGTCTCCGCAGAGCAATGCTGCCACACAACCGCTATTCCGCCAAAGGGACGGCACGCCACGGCGAAAAGCCGTCCTGTCCATCAGGTCATCATGGAGTAAACTAGCCAGATGGAGCAATTCCAATCCCACGGGAATCCGGAGGGCCGCCGCCGTTAGCCGGTCAGGCCGGGCCGCGCTAAAAAAAAGGCGGGCGCGGAGCAGCTTGCCCGGCCGGTTAGCGATGGCTTCCAGATAGCTTCCCACCCCGGGCTGCTCTGCCAGATGCCTTTTCAACTGTTGCTGAACCCACTCCACATTCTCCCGGCAGTAATGTTTGCTTTCTACCGTAATCACCTCCCCAGCGCAATCCCCAACAGCAACAAACCGGCAAAAGAAATAAAGAAGGAAGTTAACTGCCGATTTGCCGCCAAATCGCCCTGCCTAATCCAGGGAATTCCCCTGCTTATCCGCAGCGCCAGGGGCACAAGCAGCAGGACCGACAAGGTTAATTGCGGCAATTGACCAAGGAATACCCCCGCTACCACGGTCAAAAATGCCAAGCCCAAGAGCAAAATAACAGCCCTTTCCAGCCAAGCCAGCCGCCGCACCGCCCAGGTCCGTTTCGCCGTAAGGCGGTCGGCATGGCAATCGGGGATCTCATTGAGGCACAGGATATCCATGACCAATAAGCCCAAGGCGGTACCGACAAACCAGACCGGAGCCCCCAGGGCACCGGTTTGCGTAACATACACACCCCCCGTCAACAGCGGGCCGAAGGCCAAGCCAACGGCCAACTCACCCAAGCCCCGCCCACACCAGCGCAAAGGAGGCGCCGAATAGCCCCAGGCCGCCAGCAAACCGCCGCCTAAAAACCAGAATCCCCGCGGGTCCGTGGCCAAACAAACCCCGGCGCATAACAGGCCACCGGCCACCAACCCAGCCATCCCCCACCGGCGGACAGCGGCGGGCGAGAGTTTGCCCTCTTGAATGACTCTGCTTCCTCCACTGAAGGGCGTTGGCGTCGTCAGCCAGTCGGTACCATGCCGGTGGTCTTGAAAATCATTCCAAAGATTAGCTCCGGCATGCAGCAGCAAGATGCTCACGACAGTCACCGGCAAAGCCAGAGGCCGCCATCTGCCGCCAGCCCAGGCCAATGCGCCCCCGGCCAGCGCCGGCAGGAGCGATAACACCAAAATCGGTCCTCGGACCATCTGCCAAAAGAGAGCCAGTCCCACCTCACCTCCCCGGCCGGCGAATGGTTTGTGTCCATTGGATATCCACCGCCACTTTAATCTTGAGTCGCGGATATACTTTAGTCCAATCCACTTGATCCCAATACTCAGGATACTTGGCCCGCAGCATCCTCCCGTAGCCTACAATGTCAGCATTTAAGGCCTGGGATTTTCGGAGCGCCGCCCGGATTCCTTCCGCCACTTTTTCGGAAACTTCCTGTTCCAACCGGGGAATGAGCCATTCCGATGGCCCGCCGTTCCCGATAAACTCCAGTGCTTCAAAGCCGCCGGTAATCTTTGTTAAGACATGCAGCTTGCCACCGACTATCTCCACCTTGTGCTTGGACCGGGCATTACGGATCCTAACCGTCACCTTCTCCCCCGGACGGCCAGGGAAATTCACCACATACCGGCTAAAACGAAATTCGTTCCTTAAGATGGTATAGGCCAGAGCCTCCGCTGGCGTCAACCAGCCCACCAATTTCCCGCCGCACAAAATGGCGGCGCCGCCAGTAATAAGCTCTTTCTCCTTGAGCATCAGGCGGGGCAGGACCGGTTCAATCCCTTCATCCGCATCAATCACCAGGTACTCCCCCAGGTCAGTAGTAGTATGAAACCCACTCCCCGAGGTCTCGACAAGAACATTCTCAATGTAGGTGGCAGCATTCTGCTCCAACGGCGGTTGCATCTCCAAGACTTTGCCGGCTTCTCCCTGGACCACCGCCAAATCGGCCACCCGTTGAAAACGGAAATCCCGTTTGAAGAAATCTAGAATATCTTCGATACCTTTGGTCTTAGCCAGTTGGTCACTGAACAATAATTGCCGGGTATGGCCGATGAAGAGCTCCCGGTCGATCCGGCGTTGCAATTGAATCATAGCCGCTCCAACAGTTGTTGCAGTAACACTAGTGGTATGAAAGGTCTTCCCGCTGCCCCCTCCCTCCGGACTCATCCGGGCCGGGACTGGAATTTGCACCGTCACCTTATAGCCTTCTTTGCCCTCCTCCGCCGGATCAAAGGCGATGGCCATGATAAAGGCGCGTTGGTCCAGATCGCGGGAGCCAAAACACCCCCCGCACAGTACTACCATCCCCAAAAGGGCCAACAACCACCTGCGTCTCAACGGGCTGTTCCCCCCTCACCCTTCGGCTCTGCCTGATCGGCGCCGGGCCGCATAAGGTAGGCCAACCAGAGGACCAGCGGGAGGAGAATACTAATGAACAGACCAAGAAAGCCCAAGTAACCGCTCCATTTGGTCCACTCAAAGTAGTTGGTCAACAACCCTGAGAGCCAGTAAAAAATGGCGGCCAACCCCCAGATAACCAGGGAGGTTGATCTCAGCTTAAACAAACGCACCAGGGCCAAGATACCAAAGAACATAGAGGCGCTGGCGGTCGTATAGATCGCCGGAATCCAGGCTAAAATCAAGACCAAATCCATCCGTTCAATGAAAATACCTGGTAAATGAATGGATTTCGCTAACTCCAAGGCCGGCCAGCTCTGATTCAATGTTTCTTTATCACCGAACACCCCCTGTATCGTCAGGGTGAAGAAGCTGAAGAGCAGCGTAATAAAGAACATGGACCGTGTGGCGGAACCAACAAGCCGATCCGGATCTTTGAGGAAAGGTGCAAGATAGTAGATGATGGGATACCCGAAAAAGGCCATGGACAGCCCGATCAAAAGCATTGGTTGCCACCGGAAATCCTTCGGATGAAACAAGGGGTACAGATGAATGCTGTCAAAATTCTGCCAGCCTAACACCACCACGGTTGCTCCGATAATCAGGGCCAAACCGATGAGAATTTCATTCACCTGCGCAAAGGTATCCAGCCCCTTGGATACACCATAAGCCACGGCCAACAGGAAAATACCCGAGATGAACCAGGCCGGGCCAAGGGGCAAAATAGAAATATTTGTTATCTCCAACATCGCCCTAACTTCGATGGGGACTATGCTGAGCAGCATAAGAATGAGCAGTAAATTCAGGATAAACCCCAACGGCCGGCCCAGGAGTTTGGGGGCGAACTCCACCAGGGTCTCCTCGGGGAATCGCCCCACCAACACGGCGGTGAACCAAGCGCCAACGGTGAAAAACAATCCCAAGACGAATAAAACCCACCACGCGCTGCTCCCAAAGGCCCGCACAGCAACATTGGGCAGGGTTAAGATGGCAGCACCCACCGTATGTCCCACTACTAACCGGCCAACCTGTTTCGCGGAGAGGACCCGCCGGCTCATTCCCCTTCGCCTCCTTTCAGTTCTCCCCGTTGTGACGGGTTCAGCAGCCTTGACCACCAAGAAGCCGGACCCTTAAGACGCATCCGGTCCAAGGGACGGTACATGCCCGGCCGGTCGGCCATGGCCCACCACGGAACCCGGAAGAAAGTATCTTTCATGTCCCGGGCCCGAAACGGGGTGACTGGCGCAAGGTAAGGCGTGCCGAAGGAACGGATAGAGGCCAGGTGAATAATAATGAAGATCGACGCGATGGAAAGACCGTAAAGCCCGCCGATTAACGCAATGACCATCAACGGAAAGCGCAGTAAACGGTTGGAGACAGCCACGGCATAACTGGGAGCAGTAAAAGAACTAATGGCGGTCAAGGCCACAATAATGGTGATCATGGGCGAGATCAGACCGGCCCGGACCGCCGCATCCCCCAGGATAAAACCGCCCACAATCCCGATGGTCTGCCCCAGCGATCCCGGGAGCCTGGCCGACGCCTCCCGGATGATCTCAATGGCCACCTCCATGATTAGCGCCTCAAAAAAGACGGGAAACGGCACCCCCTCCCGGGTCCCGGCGATGGCTACCGCCAGTTTAAAGGGGATTAGCTCCGGACTGTGGGAGGCTAAGGCAATATATAGCGCCGGCAGATAGAGGGAGAAGAAAAAGGCCAGAAAGCGGATGGCTCTAAGCAATGTGGCCAGGGGCCAGCGCTGGTAATAGTCCTCCGCCGCATAGTATAGTTGCCAAAATGTTACAGGAACCAGCAACACAAAGGGAGTATTATCTGTGACAATGGCCACCCGGCCTTCCAAGAGCCCGGCCGCCACCCGGTCCGCTCGCTCGGTGCTTTGAACCGTCGGAAACACGGACAATACCGAATCCTCGATCATCTCCTCCAGGTAAGAACTCTCCAGGATGCCATCAATCTCAATCCGTTCCAAACGCTGTTTTACTTCATCGACGATCTTGGGGTTAGCAATACCATGAATATAGCAGATGGAAATGTCGGTCTTAGTACGGGTTCCCAACTGCAAATTTTTAATCCTGAGGTTGGGATCGCGGATCCAGCGCCGAATCTGGGCCGTGTTGCTTTTTAGCACCTCATTGAAGCCAACCCTAGGTCCACGAACCACACTTTCGGTCTGGGGCTCATCGATCCCCCGGTGCTCCCAGCCCCGGGTATTGGCGATAATGGCCTGGGCTTCACCCTCAAACAGAATAGCTGTTTCCCCTGACAAGACGGCAGCCATGATCTCCGGATATGTGGTGACCACTTTCACTTCATCGATGGTCAACAACCGGTCGCGCACGGCAAGGACCAAATCTTCCTCGCCAAACTTGCGCTCCCACTCCGCTTTCATGTCGGAATCCAAGGTCAAAGCTTCCAAGATATACTTATTAATAATCTCTTTCGAACTCATCCCATCAATGAAAATTAACATAATTTGCAGGGGCCGGCCCAGTTGAACGGTATATTCCCGGAAGATCACATCATCACTTTGACCAAGGGTGTCCTTCAGATATTTAACATTAAGGGCGAGTTCCGGCGAGAGCTCTTGCCAGGTCTCTTTTTTGTTGTTTTTGTCCTCCTTATTCTTCTCCGTACGGCGCTTCTTGATTAGTTCCTTTACCCGCATGGGTTTCTTAAAAAACCTTTGCCAGGGGGACAAGCCCGCCACCTCCAGTTATTTCTCCCACCCCGTCAACCAACACGGAGATCCTTCTTTGCCCCTTGCCAACGGCCGCAGCGATCGCCCCACCCGGCGATGGTTTGCCCATCCAGCTGGAGAAAGACCACCTCACAGTGGTTTGGGCAATAGGTGCATTCCAGGCTCTCGCAATGAATCTCCCGGTTAGCCAGGCCAAAACCACGAAACGCCGTTGGGCGCGAGTTTCTTTGCATCTCCTCCCGGGCCAACAAGGCGGCGCCCACCGCCCCCATTACCCCATAGTGCTCAGGTACAATCACCTCCGCCCCCAAGACCTCCTCAAAGGCCCGGCGGATACCGATATTGGCGGCGACTCCCCCTTGAAAGACAAAGGGTGGCAATAGTTCCTTGCCTTTACCCAGGTTGTTCAGGAAATTGCGAACTAAGGCCAGGCAGAGCCCGGCCACTATATCCGGCAGGCTGTGCCCCATCTGCTGCTTATGGATCATGTCCGATTCCGCAAAGACCGAACAACGACCGGCAATGCGCACGGGGTTGGTGGCTTGCAGAGCCAATTCCCCCAGCCGCTCCACAGGCAGCTTCAACCGGCCAGCCTGCTGGTCCAGGAAGGAGCCGGTCCCCGCGGCACAGACGGTATTCATGGCAAAATCCACCGCTACTCCCTGGCGCATCAGGATCAGTTTCGAGTCCTGCCCACCAATCTCCATAATGGTTTGGACATCCGGGTAAAAGTGGGCGGCCGCTACGGCGTGGGCGGTAATCTCATTCTTCACCAAGTCAGCGCCGACAGCTGCAGCGATCAACTGGCGGCCCGAGCCGGTAATACCCAGCCCAGATACTGTCTCTATTTCCCTATGGCGTAACTCGTCAAGGGCTCGTTGAACGGAGCCAATGGGATCGCCGTTGGTGCGAATGTAGATTTTCTGCATAAGCTGGCCTGCACCATCAAGTACCACAAGGTTGGTGCTGACCGAGCCAACATCGACACCAAGCCAAATTTGTTTGTTCATGCGCTTTTCTCCCGTCCCCTCCGTATTAAGTCCACAAAAGCCTCCAACCTGGTGCACACCCCCGCCTCCCCGGAGTGTTCATCCAAGATCAGGGTCATCACCGGCAGCCGGTAATCCCGGCCGACCTCGGGCAGGATGCTCTGGGCCACCAGCTCTGGCATACAAGTGAAGGGCATAATCTGGACCATGCCATCGTAGCCGTTTACGCCGGCATGGACCGCCTCCGCCACGGTCTCCCGGCCATGACCTCCGACAAAACAGCGTAGGTACTTTTCGGCCCGCAGGGCCTGTCGCTGGACGGCCCGGCGGTTCAGCCCACGGAGGAGATTTTCCTTAACCCAGTTGCTAATACTGATCGCCCGGTGGACTTCCACGTCCATCCGGCCCAGGGTCTCTTCCACATGGAAGTTGACATTCGGTTCCAAAACCATATAAATTTCTCCGGCAAGCAGAATCCGGAGGGGCCGGTATCCTTCCCTCCGCGGTACCGCCGCCAACTCCTGCCGGAAACTCTCCCGTACCAGCGCAAGATCCTTGACCAAGGAGGCCTCGGCCGCCAGCCGCCGGTACCGCCGGTACAAGGCTAAAGCGTTGCCCACCTGCGCCTCCCGGGGCTGGAGCCACCGGACCTTCCGGTTAATCTCCTCCAAGACGTTCAGTTTCTTCCAGGCAAAACCCAGGGCCTGCGGTAGCTTTAACATCCGACGCCAACCCAAGAAAGCTAGCAACTCCCGCCAAAAGGGGGGCGCCCCGGCCCGGGGCGGCTCCAGAATGATAAACTTCACATCATAGCCCAGGCCCCGCAGGATCTCCTGTTGTACCTCGGCATAGTTGCCAAACCGGCATGGGCCGCAGCCACCGGCCATCAGGACCGTGTCAGCCCCCCTTTGCAGGGCTTGGAGGTAATTGCCCAGGTTCATTTTAAACGGGTAACAGATAAACTCCGGCGCGTATTTCACCCCAAGCTCCACGGTTTCGCCATTAATCGGCGGCGGCGACACGGTCTCCACACCTAATTCATGCAAGATGGTTTCCAGTAAGATTTGTACCTCCGCCATTTGGGGAAAGGTCACCCGCAACAGCTTTTCCTCCTTGTCACCAGATCCAGGAAGGCCTCCAGCCGGGTGGCAAAACCGGCCTCCCCCGTATGTTCATCCAAGTTTAGGCCAAGCAAGGGGATCCCGTGCTCCTGCAGTCGCCGGGCCACCAGTTCCCCCACCACCGATTCGGGACCACAACCAAAGGCCGCCAGATGGATGACGCCATCCACTCCCTGTTCGGCATAATAAAGGGCTGCGGCCATGATGCGCCGGCCAAGGGTCCAAAAGAGCGGTTTATTTAACCCAGGGATTTTGGCCTGCAACCACCGGTCCGGAGTCATCTCCGGGGTCAGGACTTGCACGTCGGCCGCCCGCAACCGGCCCAGCAGATCCATGCTGAGATGACCATCATACAAGCAATAAGGATGGGCAATAACACCGATTTGCAGTCCCTGGTTTTGGCTGCCGGCGGCTTGCGCCAATTCCGTCCAACGCTCGCTAGCAACCTGCCTGGCCAGGGACAGGGCCCGGCGGATTTTTTCTTTTGGTAGCTTGCGCCGGATCTGCCCGTCCACTGCTTGGACCGACCATAAATGGCGCTGTCGGTCGTTTAGCCAGAGCAGCATGGGCATCCCCCGTGGAAGTACTGCTCGCACCATATCCGGCAAGCCCATAAATTTCGGGCAGATAAAACGGTTCTTCTCCACTTGGATCTGGTGGGGGACAAACACCGCATCCACCTTCTCCACTTCCGCCAAATACCGGACATGCCCCATAAAAACTTTGACAGGAAGACAGATCTCATCCTGGGCCGCCCGGACACCTAACTCCACCTGGCGCCGGCCGGTGGGCGGCGAGACCACCGGCGTAAAGCCGCATGCCAGCAGAAAACTCTCCCAAGCCTTCCCATACCAATGATAGAGCAATGCCCGGGGAATTCCGATTCGCAACCTGTCCGTCCCACCTTTGCTCCAATCTTTCCCGACTTTAGGCCAGACCATGGTGGCGCAGGACCTCTTGTACCGCAGCGGTGGTGATCCTGGCCCCCTCTTCCTGCCGGTCTGCATCATCCATTTTGCCCAGATCGCCAACGCCGACAATCACCGGGACATCAAGGCAATTGAGGATGTCTACCGTATCCCCCTCCACCTTATAGCGGCCCGCCGGTTCGGGGATCCCATCTTTATCCACCGGTCCGTATACCCGCTGACCCTCCCGGGTCACGGAAACATCCACCGCCACCCCCTCCACCTTGTCAGTGTTGGAAGCGACCGCCACCACGCCCAAAACCTCCACCCGCTCATCCTTCGCCAGTTGCTCCAAGACCCGCTCCCCGGGGCCTTTAGATCTTTTCCCGCTGTCATCCACCATGACCAGGACCGGCTCCTGAGGCGCCTGCAAAACCAGTTCCATAATCTCCTCAGCCGATAAAGGCGTGGGGTTACCACCCGAAGCGGAGACGGCCAGACCACCCACGTTGGCCGCAGCCCTTTCCACTGCGCCCTGGGCTGTCCGGTCTCCGTCGGTGACGATGATTACCCGTTTCTTATCCATGCCGGCTTGCTAAAACCTCCTTGACGCTCTGCACCAGCCGGCGCAGGCCCTCTAACGAACGAAGCATCCCCCACGCCGCCAAAGGACGGCCCAGGCTTACCCAGCCCAATCTCCGGGAGAGCATGCCCCCAAGCCGGGCGGTCACACCAATGCAGTCCAGAACGTCCACCAGAAAAACCTCCCCCGCCCAGCCCATAATCCCCAGGACACTCTCCATGGCTTGGCTGCATTCCCTGGCGCCGCTACCAAAACCGATGATGTAAACCGCATGACCCAGGGTATCCGTCCCCATATAGCAGGGAATACCAAAGTCACTGGCCTGGGCCCGGTCAAACAAGGGCAAAGCGAGGATCTCCCGGACCTGCACCGGCCGGTCCATGGGCAGGCGGCCAAGATGTAAATGGGCGGCAATCACCGATGAATGGGCGCGGCCATAACACTGGTAAATAATCTTCAGCCCCTAAGTCCCCTTTCCACCCCTAGCACCAGTTCCACCAGGTGTGGGTATAGTTCTCTTACGGCTGCTGGTACGGTGTGGCCCCGCCAGGGGAAGACGTCCCCGCCGGCCCCGGCATCCACCAGTTGGAAATGGGTTTTGCCTGGATCCATCAGTTCTTGGATACTATTGATGACTTTTGCCACCAGCGGGCCATTCCGCGGGGGATATGCCATGACAAAGATCCCGTGGCCGTCACGCCAGCCCACAAACACAAGCCTGCCCCAGTCCCGAGCGGTAAAACCCTGCCGGTAAGGAATCCGCCGCCATTCAAACCAGTTGGGCGGGTGTTCCATCGGCAAGATCCGGAGATGGATGGCCGCCGCCACCTGTGGCGCAAGTCCCCGCCGGGTAGAGTAATAAACCACATTCATCCCGGATCGTCCGGTGAACTGTCGGAGCCGTCATCCGACCTGTCCTCGACGCCAACACCGGCAAACTCCTGCTTTAGATTCCCGCCCAGGCGACTTAAGGCGCCACCGTTTAGCAACAGGAAGAGCACCACACCGGCGGCGGCAATACCTAAAAGCCAGAATAAGGCAGTATAAGATCCGCGCCGCATTGGCCCGCCGACTGCCCCGCGACCGGCGTTATACAAGACATCCCGGGCTGCCGCGGCAAAGATGGCAGCCCCCCGTTCCGCCGCCTCCCGGCTGTTGGTATGGGACCCAACTTCCAACAAGATTAGGCGGGGAGCCAAATCCTGGTTATATTTACCCTTCCCGTAAAAGATACCCTTAATCAATCCCGGGTATTTCTTGTCCACCGCAGCCTTGATCTGCTTGGCAAAGGCTTCATTGGCGGACCGGTTGGGATTTTGCCGGCCAACAACCAACTGTACCTTGGTAACTTCCGTATTATTAATGCTCTCCGCATACTCGTCCCGGGGCACCGCGTCCCGATGGATATCAATAAGGCACACTGGCCGTTTCTCCAGCAGTTTGGCGGCGGTTCGCCGGGAGCGTTCATAGGACATGGCGTCATGGGGGTCGTGGGGTGTTTTGTCGTGAATGACCTCAATCTCCTGTTCACGGAGTTTTTGGGCCATGGCACTCCCAACCTTATATATCCCACCACCTGCTTTAATACTGGATTTGCCATCCGTTGGTACATAGGACTCATCGCTGTGGGTATGAAAGATGGCGATGGGCCTTTTTTCATCGGCCTGGACCTGCCGCTTGCCAGCCCAAACCGCCCACAAGGCGGAGAACCAGGCCTTCCAGGCCGGCTTTACCCCTGCCAAGCCCAGCCTCGCCCTGCGGACAAAGCGGACCCTTGCCGTCTCGCCTTCCAACCGCTCCACACGGTAGAGCCGGTTGTCCGCAGCCAAATACTCATCCCCGGGCGTTACCCTGTGAGCTGTCCGGCAGATCACCTTCCCCCGGTCATCAATCATGGTATAATAGCGTTCCACCAGTTCTTCTTCGGCCCTGGCTGGTCCGGCGGCGCCCAGCCAAAAAGCCAATATGAAAAGGATGATTGCCCGTTGTCTCAATGGGATTCCCCTCCTTCTTGCGGTTCGCCCGGTCCATCCAGTCCCGGCGGATACTGCCGCTGCTCAGTGGCGGCCCCACCTTGCAACCGTTCCCTGCTTTCCCCGATGAGTTCCGCCAAGAGCACGCCAATGAGCGCGGCAATGACCACCGTATCAAAGACGCCGCCGCCCCCGATCCGGCTGGGGGCCGGAATCCCCCGGGCAAAGGTTTCAATAATATGACCGATATCCGCAAGGATGATGCCTAAAACACCACTAATAAAGGCCAGCCGCCGTGACCGCCCGATTACATAAGCAATCCCGCCTGCCAGGATCCCCCAGAGATATTGCGGGTCGATAAAACCAATATAGGTATCAAAATCATATAGCTTGCTAACGCCATAGACGGCAAGTCCGGCCAAGACTGCTCCAAGGATGCCCCGGCTCAGCTCCTTGGCTGTACCCGCCCTGGCTAGGACATAAATAGCCAGACCCAAAGGAATAATGGCGCCGCCCAGGTTGACCGAGATCCCCGGCGTCCCCCGGTATAAGGGGATGTCAATGAAGCTGCCAACCACCATCCCGCCGATGACAAGCAAGGCTTGCTTATCATTGAGATACAGCCGGTCCAAGACCTGCTCGGCCAGGCCAAATAAAACCACCAGAGACGCCAGGACCAACAAAATGATGCCCAGACTCATGATTTATACCCCTCCCTATCTCCGTTCTAGTCTTCCCAAGCCGGTACCGCCTATACAAAAGTTCCGGTCCCTTTCTTGCGTCAGTGTTTTATCTGACAAGAAAAGAGGCTGCCCGCAAAAGGTTTTTCCTTTTGGGACAGCCCCTGTAATTTTATCGGCTTTAATAGCTGAAATTTTGCTTTTATCCCTTAATTAACTCGGCCAGGCTGGACCGGAGTTCACCGGTCTCCTGTTGTTCCAAATAAGAACGGACCTCCTCCTCTTCCGAGGTAGTCTCCTTTTCCCCAGCCGACTGTGGGCTAGCTGCCGGTGGCGGGGTAAGTTCCTTCAAGCTCAACCCGATCCGGCGGCTGGCCGGATCCACCGAAATCACCTTCACCCGGACGTTTTGGCCTTCCTGGACTACTTCTTTGGGGTCTTTAACCCGCTCGTGGGCCAACTGGGAGATATGGATCAAACCGTCAATGCCTGGTTCCAAACGCACAAAGGCGCCGAAAGAGGTAAGCCTGACCACGGTTCCATCCACCACATCACCTTCGTGATAATGCTGGGCCGCCAGCTCCCAAGGATGGGGCTTGGCCTGTTTGATGGAGAGGGAGATCCGTTTGGCCGACCGGTCAATCTTCAACACCAGAACCTCTACTTTTTCGCCCTCGGCCACCACGTCTTTGGGTTCCCGAACCCGGTCCCAGGATAACTCGGAGAGGTGAACCAGGCCTTCCACCCCACCACCCAGGTCCACAAAGACGCCAAAGGGGACCAGCCGGGTGACTGTTCCTTGCAACCGTTGGCCTTCGGATAAAGAGGCGTAGAGTTTCTCCTCCTCCTGTTGCTTGATTTCTTCCAGCACGCTCCTTCTGGAGAGAATCATCCGTTTCTTCGCCGGATCTAACTCAATAATCCGGCAGGTTAATTCCTGCCCGACAAAGGGCTGCAAGTCCTTGACATATTCCAACGCCACCTGGGAAGCCGGAAGAAAAGCCCTGATACCTTGGACTTCAACCTCCAAACCACCTTTAACGGCACGGGTAACCCGCCCATTTACCGTGGCTCCTTGCCGATAATCATCGGAGATTTCTGCCCAAACCTGTTCCTGTTTCGCCCGCCGGTGGGAGAGGACAAAAGGCTCCTCCGGATCCTTGGACTTGATGACCATGACATAAATTTCTTCTCCGACCTTTACCACATCCTTGGCGGTCAGCCCCGGCTGGGTGGTCAACTCCGCCAGGGGAATCGGCAAATCCGACTTCCAGCCTAAGTCAACATAGGCCGCGTCATCCCGGACCAGCACCACTTTGGCCTTTAGGATCATCCCCTCCTCCAAACGCTGCGGGGCTTGATTGAGCAACGCGCCAAAATCGTTCTCCTCCTGCCCGGACAGTCCGGTTTTAAGCTCCTCGTTTTCCATTCTTTCTTCCCTTTCCAACTTACCTTCGATACCTCCTGATTTTAAACATTGTAGCCAGTGGACAACCTCTTGAATCTGGTCAGCTGGCGTTGAGGCGCCTGCAGTCACTGCTACAGTCTGTACCCCGTAAAACCAAGCCGGATCCAGTTCAGCAGCGGATTCCACCAGATAAGTAATAGTCCCTTGCGCCTCTCCGATCTCGGCCAAACGACGGGTATTGGCCGAATCCCGTCCACCGATGACCACCAAGCGTTCTGCGGCCCGGGCCAATTCCTTGACTTCCTGTTGGCGCTGGACGGTGGCGGAACAAATTGTATTATGAATCTTCATCTCCCGGCAGTGGGGTAACAAGGCTGCAACCACCTTGTTTAAACCATCGGGGGACTGGGTGGTCTGGCAAACCACCCCAATCCGGCTACCTACATTATCAAAGGGCCCTGTCAATTCTGCGGGAGAAATAACAATAGCCTCGCCATTAACCCATTCCGTGACGGTGCTCACCTCGGGATGGTTTTTATCGCCGACAACCACCACCCGGTAACCTTCTTCCCGCAGGGCCACAGCCAATTCCTGCTCCAACCGGACAAAGGGACAGGTGGCATCCACGATCCGGATGCCGCGTTCTTGGGCGGTTTGGAATAACTGGGGGCCAGCCCCGTGGGAACGCACGATCACCGTCCCAGCAGCAACTTCTGCCAACTCCTGAATGCTAGCAATGCCTGCATCGGTAAGCTCTTGCACCTTCCGGGGATTATGGATCAGCGGGCCAAGGGTTGCGACAAAACCCTCAGTCTCCCGGCGGGTCTTCTCCGCCAGTTCAATGGCACGTTGCACGCCAAAACAACAACCAGCTTTTTTCCCAACGATTATCTCCACCAGTTCCACCCTTTGCTCTCTTTTGTGTCAACTATTGATCAAGGCGGGCGCCCTTGGCCAGCGCCAAGGCAAGAATGCGTTCCACCACTTGATCGATATTCAGCTCCGTCGTATCCAACTCAAAGCTGTCCGGAGCCGGCCGGAGAGGGTCCACCTCTCGGCCGCTGTCAATGGCGTCACGCCGAATGATGGAGGCCTGGAGTTCCTCCTCATTTACCATAATCCCTTTTGCCTGCAACTCCAATAACCTGCGGCGGGTCCGGGCAGCCACGGATGCTGTCAAAAAGACCTTTACTTCCGCATCGGGCATTACCACGGTCCCAATGTCCCGGCCTTCCATTACCACCCCGCCACCGCTGGTCAGCGACTGTTGCAACCGGACCAGATTGCGCCTGACACCGGCGACGGCAGCCACGAAAGAAACATTGTTGGTCACTTCCAGGCTGCGGATCTCTTCATGAACATCCTCCCCGTCCATGTACAAGCGGTAGCCCTTGCCCTCTTCCGCCGGGCGAAACTCCAATTGAATCCCAGCAGAGAGTTCCGTCAAACCTTCCCCATCGTCCATAGAAACGCCCTTCCGCAGGGCTGCCAAGGTAACTGCCCGGTACATGGCGCCGGTATCAACATAAATATAGTTCAATGCCTCGGCCACCCGTTTGGCCACCGTACTCTTTCCTGAACCGGCCGGCCCGTCAATGGCAATCTTCAGTTTCTTCATCCCGCACCCCCATATGATTTTAGGCAGAGTATTATATTACCCTCCGATTATTTTAACTGTCAACCCTCAACTGCAAAGGGAGGGGTTGCCCCCTCCCCTGTTTTTCAATTGGATCGGAACATCCCGGCTGCTCGCATCAGCTTTGACTGGTGGTCACGGTCGACACGGTCACTTTTATGTGTTCGACTGCCTAAAAAGTGAAGGCAAAAATGGCCATCAAAGTTATTATCCTTTATATCACAATTTCCATGGGGCATCCCGTTCATAGAAGCCGCAATCCGGTGGGAACCGAACTCCACCACCACCGCGCGCCGCTCCCAACTCCACTTGCCGTTATAAATCTCCAACATTATTGCAGTATCTTCCCTTGCGTACGGTTCGCAGTCAGCGTGTTTATGCCCGCCGCGGCGATAGATGAAAAAAGATAACCCGGTCTCAACATCAATGACCTTGGCCAAGGAGCCAACCTTAAATAACCTGTGAACCTCCTCCCAAGGTACCGGTTTAACACTACTCCGTCCCCTGCTGGCAATGGTTGCCGGGGGAATGCGCAAAATCTGTCCCGGAGTTATTGTCGCCTCGGGCTTGAGGCGGTTGTACTCCCGCAGCATCGTAGGGTTCACATTGTATCTTGCGGCAATGGACTGAATACTCTCCCCGTAGGATACTTTATGGGAACGGTTAAGCGCTGTCCCGACTCGGCGATAAAGCACCTGATAGGTGGCACTACCGACAATTCCGTCAGTTAGCAGTCCGTTGTCCTGTTGAAAACGGCTGACCGCATCATGGGTTACTTCACCAAAGTACCCGGTGGGTTCTTGGGTAAAATAACCTAAAAGGCCAAGCCACTCTTGAATTCTTATCACTTCCGGGCCCCGATCGCCCCGGCGAACGGTTGTGGCCAAACTTTCAGCAGTAACAAGCAACGGATGGAAAAGCAAGAAAAAAACAATTGCCAAACCCAAAAAACTCCGGAAGGTCATTGCAGTGCCCCCGTTCACCGGTAAACGGCCCATCGTTTCCTGCACTTTAGCCATGCCAAACCGTTTTTCTTTTCTTCTAAATTAGGCAGATATTTTAAAATTTCCTTCCTTATGCCGACTAGAATTTCTGACTACCCAGGAGTTCCTCCTTGCCCTTGCGGATTACCAGCAAACCCTTCTCCAGCGTTTCTTCCAACTGCTCCAACATTTGGTGCACAAATTGACGGGCTTCCGCTTCGATCTCCGCCGCGGCCTCCTCCGCGTTACGGACAATCTTTTCCGCCTCTTCTTGCGCTTTTTGCACAATTATATGCTCAGTAACATTTTCATTTACATAGTTCTCCACTTCAAGGCGGATGCGCTCGGCCTCGGCCGAAGCCTGACGGATATACTCCTCGCGTTGCTCCATCAGGGACTCGGCCTGCCGGATCTCTTCCGGCAGGGCAAAGCGAATCTTGTCTAAAAGTTCCATGACATCGTCGGCAGGTACCAGATTACGCCCGGCAAAGCGGGGACTCTTTGTCACCAACTCTTCCAAGCGGTCCAAAAGCAACAGCAGATGCATGCGGGTCATTATTTCACCCTCCGCTGAAATTTTTCTTGCAAAGCCACTTCTACCGCCGGCGGCAACAGTCCCGGCAAGCGCCCCCCCAGTTCGAAAACCTGCTTGACGATACTGGAACTTAAAAATGAGTACTCATGGCGGGTCATAATAAACATTGTTTCAATTGTCGGCTTCAACCGCTTATTGGCCAAGGCCATTTGGAACTCAATCTCAAAATCGGAAACAGCCCGCAGCCCTTTAACAATCACTTGCGCCCCGTGTTTCTCAGCGAAATCCACCAATAAGCCATGAAAGTAATCAATCTTAACGTTGGGCAGGTAACGGGTGACTGAGGTTAACAGATCGCATCGTTCCTCCACCGAAAAAAGCGGTGTTTTATTAGGATTTTCCAACACCCCGACCACAACCTGGTCAAAAATTTGACTGGCCCGTTCTATAATATCAAGGTGTCCATTGGTTACCGGATCAAAACTCCCGGGACAAACTGCTATCTTCAAAACCTATTCCTCCTTCCCGGGCAGAAAACGCCAAAAGTCCAAGGCCGTCTCCCCGTAAACCCGGGTCTTCAGCCGCTGCCAATCCCGCCCCGGTTCCGGAACGGGCCGGCGGACCGCATACTCCAAGACCAGGATCCCATCGGCTCTGAGCAAACGTTTTTCTGCAATCACCGCTATGGCCGGTTCGTACAGTCCGGCTTCATAAGGCGGATCAACAAAAACCAGATCAAAGCCGGTGGGAAAATCCGCAATTTTCTCCGGCAGCTTTAGCGCATCGCCCACCAAAATCCGGTAGGAGCCTTGCTCGACCGGCAGCCGTTCCAGATTGGCGCGCAAAGTCTTTGCCACGGCCGCGTTCTTCTCGATAAAAAGGGAATACGCGGCGCCACGGCTGAGGGCTTCGATGCCCAGGGAACCGGTACCGGCGAACATGTCCAAAATATTGGCATGAACCACTGCGGAACCCAAGACATTAAAGAGCCCTTGCCGGACCCGGTCCTCCGTGGGCCGGACCTCCGCCCGCCGGGGACAAGTCAGAATCTGTCCCCGGTATTCGCCCCCGGTTACCCGCATTCCGGCAGCGGCAGGGCGATCACGCCCACCGTCCCCGGCCCCACATGGGCGCCGACAATTGGTCCCACATAACCTAAGATCAGCTCCTCAATCCGCGGGTCCTTACCGAAAGCTTCCCGGATCCGTTCAATTTCTTCCTGTTGCTCAGCATGGACAAGCGCCAGGTAATACCGGCGATCACCAATCCGTTGCTGAACCAGTTCAGCCAGGTGATGGCTAAGACTGCGCTGGGAGCCGCGGAAAAGCTCGACAGTAACAAGTTCCCCGTTGGCGATGCTGAAGATGGGTTTGACATTTACCACTCCTTCAGCTGCGGTGGCTGTACCGATCCGCCCGGTCCGGTGCAGATGCTCCAGATTATCAACGGAGAAATAGATTACTGCCCTTTCACTGGCTTGATCCAAACGTTGGAGGACCGTCTCCAGGTCAACACCTTCATTTAACGACCTGGCCGCCTCCAGCACCGCCCAACCCAGTCCCATCGAGACCAGCCGGGAATCCACCACACGGACACTGATGTCCGGCGCCACCAGTTCCGCGGCCTTTCTGGCGCTCTTCAGGGTGGCACTGAGTTTTTCCGACAGGTGAACCGAGAGGATCGTATCACCCGGCTGCGCAATTCGCCGGTAAGCGGCGACAAAATCTTCAACCGTCGGCGCCGAGGAGTCCGGGGTGATCGACTCATTAACCATCCGGTGATAAAACTCCTCCGCCCATATATCTTCGCCGTCCTTTAATACTTCGTCGTTGAAATGCAGATTGAGCGGAACGACGGTAATCCCATGCTGAGTAGCAATTCGTTCCGGAAGATCTGCCGTACTATCTGTCAATACATGAACCGCCATGATGATTGCCTCACTCTACGGAAAAGATGAAATAGTACAGGGGTTGACCGCCATAGTATAACTCGATCTCCGCCTCAGGAAAGCTGTCTTGAAGATTGTTCAAGAGTTCCTGGGCCACTTCGGAGGAGATATCTTTACCGTAGTAGATGGAGATTAATGCATCCTCCCGGGAAACCTCCTTCTTAATCAGGTCAAAAAGGACCTGGCCCGGATCCTTGCCGGCCAAGACCACCTCATCTTCCCACAAGCCGATAATATCTCCCTCTTTGATCTCCAAACCGTTATATACAGTATCCCTCACCGCAAAGGTTACCTCACCGGTCTGGACACCCGACATCGCCCGTGTCATCGCCTCAATGTTCTCCCGCAGGTCCGTCTGGGGATTGAAGGCCATCAAAGCGGCAATACCCTGCGGGATCGTCTTTGACGGCACCACGCCGACAGGTTCCGGAGTCAACTCGCTGACCTGACCGGCAGTCATTATAATGTTACCATTGTTCGGTAAAATAATCAGTTGTTTGGCGGATACTTTCTCGGCAGCCCGGTACAGATCCTCGGTACTCGGGTTCATGGTCTGCCCGCCTTCAATCACAACATCCACACCCAAACTGCGGAAAATCTGTTGTAAGCCTTCCCCGGAAGCTACAGCCACCAGGCCGATCTCTTTGACCGGTTCACTCTCCTTGGCGGCTTGCTTCACCCGTTCCAGCCGTTGTTGGCTTTGTTCCACCATATTATGAATCTGGATCTCACTCATGTCCCCTAAACGAACGGCATAATCCAAAATAAGTCCAGGGTTGTTGGTATGAATATGAATCTTAGCGGTCTTGGCATCGCCGACCACCAACAAACAATCACCGTGGGGCGTCAAATCTTGCCGGATGTTTTCTATCTGCAAATTCTCACCGCGCAAGATAAATTCGGTACAATATTGAAAGTTGATCTCTTCAAGTTCCATATCCCCTTCAGCATACCCGGAGGCCAACCGGTACGGGCTGTCCTCCGACAGGGCCACTGTCAACTTGCTGGCAACAGGGGATCCTTTAACTGCCTCCAGCACACCTTGGAGAAAAAAGATTAAACCCTTACCGCCGGCATCAACCACGCCCGCCTGTTTAAGGGTGGGAAGCATCTCCGGCGTCTTGCTGAGAATCCAGTCGGCATGATGATAAATGGCTTCCAGATATTCAGCCATACTCATCGGTTGCTCCAAAAGTCGGCGAGCTTCGGCGGCGGCCTCGCGAATAACCGTTAAGATAGTTCCTTCCACCGGTTTGCGCACGGCTTGATAAGCCATATTCGCCGCGCCCTCAATGCCCTTTGCCACTTCCTCGCGGCCCAGAATCCGCGCGCCGGCAACCCCCTTGGCAAAACCGCGGAAAAACTGGGACACAATGACGCCCGAGTTGCCCCGGGCTCCCATCAGCGCTCCTTGAGCCGCGCTTTCGACCACATCGCCAAGCTGGTCACTGGTTGTTTTTTCCACTTCCCGCACTGCCGAAAGAAACGTGAGATACATATTTGTTCCCGTATCCCCATCCGGCACCGGAAAAACATTCAACGCATCGACTTCATCCTTATGCTCGTAAAGCATGGCGGTACCAGCGGCGATTACCTTCTTCAGCTGGGGTCCATCGATGTTCTCCATATTCAAGTAGCGCCCCCCCTATTCCTAAAAACTGCCTTTCACACCCGTTTGAACCCCTTGAATATAAACGTTAACCCGAGAAACGTCTAACCCAAGCTGTGTCTCAACGGTATATTTCACGTTCTCTTTGACGTTGCGCGCCACTTCCTGCAGTCTGGTGCCATATTCGGCAATAATGTACATGTCCAAGATAACCTCATCGCCGTCAATATGAACTTCAATGCCTTTTGTCAGGTTATCCCGACCGCGAAAAAGCTCGGCAATGCCATCCTGAATGTTCCGCGAAGCCATGCCGACAACCCCAACACAACCCATGGCAGCAAAACCTGCCACCATCGCCACGGCTTCCGGCGCTACATCAACTACACCCAGGGACTTTGTCCCGCTTACCGTCGGGTGGCCTTCCACATGCGACTCCCCCTTCGGGCAAAATACCTCATATTTATTCTTCCCAACAAACAATTTTCCTGCCTTATCCCGAAAAAAACAGAAAACTAAAAGCGAAAGCAAGGCACCAAACCCAACAAATCCGCAAGTATTCTATCTATTGTATCTAGTGTTCAGGGATAGAACCTTCGGAACACTGCATAATATAAGCATCCAGGGCACGCACCAACCGTTCAAGGTCTACGCCGTGCATCCGCGCACCGTTTTCCAGGGTTTCCATGGTTGCGCCCATACACTCGGTACAACCCATGCCAAGCCGGCGAAAGATCTCACAGGATCCGGGGTACTTCTCCAATACATCAATGATCCGTGTATCTTTGGTAACCAAGGCCATTCCTCCCGTTATCCCGTTGCTTCGCAAAGAGCTGCCGCTACAGCAACGCTTGGCCGTTTGCGAAGGCCATAACTGCAGCAGCCCGGTTTTTGTCTTCTGCCATAACCGGGGGATGAAGCATCCTCTGCCCCGTATTAAAAGATAAGCATAAGAAGGCATTATACAAATAATATTTCTTCCAATCAGTAGCAAACTCCTTTTTTGGAAATAATGATGGAATATTGTCCAAAATCGCTTGTCTTCCCTTTCGCATTATGATAAAATGGGGGTTGCGTAAAGTGCTTGAGGACGGAGGTGGTAAATCATGGCCAATCGTTGCGCGTATTGTGGTAAAGACCATCAATCCGGAAATCTGGTCAGCCACTCGAATATTAAAACCCATCGTTTGTGGAAGTCCAACATCCGCCGGGTTCGGGCCATCGTAGACGGGGCACCGCGCCGGATTAAGGTTTGTACACGTTGCCTTCGTTCCGGCAAGGTTCAACGTGCTGTCTAGAATCTTCGTTCTATGTAGAAAAGGCCTTTTTATAGGTCTTTTTTCTTTGCGATTTTGTCCCAATCTTTTAAACTTTACTGTTTTATTATCGGAATATCTTTACCGGAGTATCCATGTGACCTATGAAATAAAACAGGAACGCGTATTATAAACCCGATTATTAACAATTGAAGGCATTTCTGAAAAATGCCGTTTTTACCGGTGTCATTTTACTACATGTGGAGGTGTTGAATTGTCTCAGTTCAGTAAGATGAAACTCTTCACCGGAAGCGCCAATCCCCAATTGGGACAAGAACTCGCTGACTTTCTCGGTATCAAACTCGGCAGCGTTTCCATTTCTCGTTTCGCCAACGGTGAGATTTATGTACGTTACGAAGAGAGTATCCGGGGTGTGGATGTTTTTGTCGTCCAGCCACTGGCCAATCCCGTTAATGAAAACCTTATGGAATTGTTAATTATGATCGATGCGCTGAAAAGAGCATCGGCCGGACGGATCACTGCCATTGTTCCTTATTATGGCTATGCCCGTCAGGAAAAGAAGACTGCACCACGAGAGCCGATCACCGCGCGGATGGTGGCGGATATCCTAACCACTGTGGGGACGGACCGTGTTGTCACCATGGATCTGCACTCCCCCGCCATCCAAGGCTTTTTTAACATCCCTGTGGACCATTTGACCGCCCTTCCCATGTTGGCCCAATATATTAAAGATAAGAACATTCAAGACGGGGTAATTATTGCCCCGGACGCAGGCAGCGTCAAAAAAGCGGAAAAACTGGCCGCCCGCTTGCATATGCCTTTGGGTGTCATGTATAAACGCCGCCCCGCCCCCAATGTGGCGGAGTTATCCTTCTTCATCGGCGAGGTGGAAGGCAAAACCCCCATCATCATTGATGATATGGTAGACACGGCCGGCAGCGTTATGCAGGTGGTACAAGCTTTAGTCGATCGCGGCGCCAAGCAGGAAATCATTCTCCTGACCACCCATGGCGTCTTCTCTCCGCCGGCCCGGGAGCGCCTGAATCACCCAGCCATCAAAGAAATCGTATGCACCAATACTCTGCCCCTGACGGAAGACAAGGCTTTACCGAAAATGCACGTGCTCTCCGTGGCCCCACTGCTCGGCGAGGCAGTACGCAGGATTCACCAAAACATCTCTGTCAGTGTGCTGTTCGACTGAAATACGGTAAAACCACTAACCCAAACATGTTCATTAGCAGCTGAAAAGAACTCAGCTGCTTTTTCTTTTAGTTTACTGGCGATCGTTTCCTGGATTAATCGGCAGGGCCGGGAAGGTGATATTGGGATTGCCGCCGAAATAAACCTGAGGAACTTCCCCCATAATGATGGCCTCGGTCAGCGGGACTTCCGTCCGCACCACAACATTGGCGGTTTTTAGTGGAACAATCATTTTGACAATGGCCTTGATCTCAAGATGAATCTTATGGCGGGTCTGGTTGATCCCGGCTTGTTCAAAGGTATCATAAACCCTGCTGGTTACAGTACCCAGCGGGATGATGGAAACCGGGATCATCGGCCCTGCCCCGCCCAGAAGATGACTGCCCAAAACCTGGCCCAGGGGGATGTAAGCCCGGTCCCTCTGAATGGCACGTAACTCCTGCTGGACTTCGATGGTGGCCTTGGAAGCCAAACGATTAATCTCACCCGTGTTCGGCTGGATCAAAACCACCCGTCCCCGATTATCCACCTTTACGGCAATCAGATCCTCATAGCGGAGGTTCATGGCAATTTTGTTCTGAATCGCCTCGTTGATCGCCCGGGTGGCCATCTGCAAGGCCTTGGCCTTGGCAATTTTGTACAAAGTCGGCCGAACCCGCAGATCCACAAAGATGTAGGCAGCAGCCATAAGGATGATGAAAATTAAGACCTTCCCTCCCCATTTCCACTGTTTTTTCCCCATGATTCCCAACCGCGGGCCGCGGGTGACTTTAAACCGCACCAGGGGACGCCACCTTCCTGAATTTTTTTGTTTTAACGAATTGTTTGGATCACAAGGAAAAGGATCATGCAATCCATTAGATAATTATGATATAATAAAATGAATTATTTAAAGCTTCCCTGCCATGGGAAAGGAGGAACAGATCCTGCATGCGTCGGAAATCCCAATCATGGCTGAAGATTGCTTTTATAACAGTACTTATTCTTAGCGGTCTGATGGTTGGCGGCACCGCCGGCTTATTTCTCGCCGTTAAAATCCCTCCGGAATTACCGCCGCCAAAAGAAGCCACCATTATTTACGATATTAACCACAAAGAAGTCGCCCGCCTCTTCCAGGAAAACCGCATCCTCATTCCCTTAGACCGTATCCCGCAGACCATGAAGGATGCCATCATCGCCGTGGAGGACAGGGATTTCTATAACCATCACGGGATCAGTTTACGGGGCATCGCCCGTGCCTTGCTGGTAGACTTGAGGAATTTAAGCTGGGACGAGGGCGGTAGCACGATCACGCAACAATTGGCAAAAAACACCCAGCTAAGCCACAAAAAGGATATTAAGCGCAAAATTAAAGAGATCATAATTGCCATTAAATATGAACAATCTTATACCAAAGACGAGATCCTGGAGAAGTATTTAAATACCATTTATTTTGGCCACGGGGCTTACGGTATTGAGGCTGCCTCCCAACTCTATTTCGGGAAACATGTTTGGGAGCTGAAACTCCATCAATATGCCTTATTAGCCGGCTTGCCCAAAAGCCCCAACAACTACTCGCCCTATGAAAACCCGGAAAAGGCTTTGGAACGCCGGGCCGTTGTGTTAAAGGTCATGGCCAATAATGGTTACATTTCAGAAGACGAGGCCGAGCAGGCGACCCAGATGCCTTTGGATGTTGTTCCTCTGCGTTCCAGCAGGGGACATGCCCCCTACTTCGTCGATTACATCCTCAGACAACTCAAGGATTATGGCTTTGAGGAAGAAACCCTTTACACCAAGGGATACAAGATCTATACCACCTTGGATAACCAGATACAAGCAGCAGCGGAAGCAGCCATCGCAAAGCTCCCCGGGAACAAACCGGACGCTGCCGGCGTTGTCCAACCCCAATGCGCCCTGGTGGCCATTGACCCCAAAAACGGCTATATCAAGGCCATGCTGGGCGGCAGGGACTTTAGCATGACACCGTTGAACCGCGCCACCCGGGCATACAGGCAACCTGGTTCAGCCATAAAACCCTTTGTCTATACCGCGGCCATCGACAGCCAGGAGTTTACACCCGCCTCTGTTCTGGTGGACGAACCTCTTTCTTTTCCGCAAAGAGACGGTAAAAACTGGGAGCCAAAGAACTCCGACGGTACCTTCCGCGGCCCCATCACCCTCCGGGAGGCTCTGGAGAAATCCGTCAATACCATTGCCATTAAGCTTGTGGACCATCTGGGACCAGGAAAAGTTATGTCCTATGGCAAACGCATGGGCCTCGACAGCTTGGTGGCCTCCGGCGCCAAGAACGATTTAAACTTGTCCGCCATGGCCCTCGGTGGTTTAACCCACGGCGTTACCCCCTTGGATATGGCTTCAAGCTACACATGTTTGGCCAACCGGGGGATTCATTCTGAACCCCTCGCCATTTTGCAAGTCCGCGACGACCAGGGTAATATTTTGCTGGAGAATACCCCGAAAAAACGGGTAGCCCTCCGGGAAGAGACAGCTTACCTCATCACCGACATGCTACGCGGGGTCATCGAGCGCGGCACAGGTCGGCGGGCGCAGATCGGCCGACCGGCGGCGGGCAAGACCGGAACGACCAGCGACTACACAAACATTTGGTTTGTTGGTTATACGCCTGACCTGGTAGCAGCCGTTTGGATCGGTAATGACTCGCAATCCGTTCCCATCAAAGTGAACGGTTCCGTCTTAACCAGTGCGGTACCTGCCAGCATTTGGGGGGATTTCATGAAACAAGCCCTGGCTTCCACCCCCGTCTCCGATTTTACCCCGCCGGTTAATATTGTTACCGGCATCGAGATCTGTGCAGCCACCGGTTATCTTTCCTCTCCCCTCTGTCCGGACATCCGGATGGAAACATTTATTACCGGTACGGAACCAAGGGAAATGTGCCCCGCCCACAGCTTGAGCGAATTTGCCGACATGATCTACCAAGATATCTGCCTTGATTCTGAAGAAATCGCCACAAGCGAATGTCCCAGGGACCGGGTTGTCCGTCGTTATTACTACCGCGAATCCGGCCTGGAGATCCGGGAAGGTACCCAAATGCCAACGCAACATTGCACCATCCACCGGCCAAAGCAGATGACCTCCGCCCGGATCTGCACTGATTCTGGTCTTTTGGCCACTCCTTTCTGCCCCAAAGACCGGATCGTGACCCAAACCTTCCCCCAAGGGGAACAACCCACAATCTACTGTCATTTACACACCAACCGCAACAGGCCGTAACAAAGAGTCCGTTCCATTCCAAAACGACAGGACTAAGAAAGAAACAAAGAAACGCAAAAACGCCGCTGACCGAGGCAAAGGTCAGCGGCGTTTTCATTCGCATTATTATCTTGTGTTGTTGTAAGTCGGTTCTTCTAAAACAGGATCTTCTGCCGTCTGGCCCAGATGTTCTCCAAATAACCGACTGCAAACAAACTGGTCATCATGGAACTTCCCCCCGAACTGATAAACGGGAGCGGAATGCCGGTAATGGGCATAATCCCGATGTTCATCCCAATATTTTCGAAGATGTGAAAGAGAAACATCGTCATGATGCCTGTGGCAATCAAGGACCCATGGCGTTCTTTCGCCTGTTGCACTACTTTGAGGCTCCGCCAGATAAAAAGCAGATATAACATGAGCAAAACAAAGGCGCCCAGAAAACCCCACTCTTCACAGAAGACCGCAAAAATGAAATCGGTGTGAAACTCCGGCAGAAAACCCAAACGACCCTGGGTGTTTTGGAATAAACCCTTGCCGAAAAAGCGGCCGGAACCCACGGCAATGATGGCCTGCCGCACATTATACCCGGCGCCGCGGGGATCCGCGTCCGGGTTGATAAAACTGGTCAGTCGTTTAATCTGGTAATCTTTCAACGGAACACTGGGGAAGCCAAAATAGTGGTTACAGACAAAAATCAAAGCTATGACCGTAATCCCCGTGAAGATAACGAGCAAAAGATGCCGTCCCTTGGCTCCCGCCATATAGACCATGGCAAAGAAGAAAAAGATAAAGACCAAGGCGGTGCCAAAGTCCGGCTGCAGCAAGATGAGGACCAACGATGGCAGAATGTGGATAAAAGGTGGGATAAGATCTAAAATCGACGAGAAACTCTCTTTCTCCGCCAAGTATTTACTTAAGGTGAGAATAACCAACAGTTTGGCAAACTCGGCTGGCTGAAACGACATAAAGCCCAGATTAATCCAGCTCTTCGCCCCGTTTGCCTCACTGCCGACAAAGAGAACGAGAAGTAGCATAAAGAAATTAAAACCATACAACACATGATAGGCCGCATCCGGCAAACGGTAGTCCAGAAAAAAGATAACAGCCATGCCAATAAGGCCGATAACCACGGAAAGCAGCTGCTTTTTGAGGAAAAGAAAAGAATCGCCGCCGTTTAAGGCCGTATTAGCACGGGTAGCGCTATATACCATGATCAGGCCGATCATCACCAGTCCCAACACGGAGAACAACATATAATAATCAATATTACGTAAAAAACGCCGGTCCCACAAGGAAGTCTACCTCCTAGACTCCATTCTACCATAGACCAAAACAAAACACCCTGGAAATATGGGGAAATCCAGCGAAATGTCGGCCTAGAATGTACGGAAATAAACGGATCAAACTATTTATTAACCTATCGTTTCACCCGCCGTACCGGTATGTTGGCCATCAGGGTCGCCCGTTGGTCGGAGGAGTTCAGTTGCACAACCATGCCTTTCTCATCAATATCCATATATTTTGAGATGACTTGAATCAGTTCTTCCTTGAGCGTTTCCAATAAGCCAGGGGAAACCTGCGCCCGATCATGAACCAATACAAGCCTGAGCCTTTCAACTGCTGCTTCTTTACTGCCACTGTCCCGAAATAGCCGGCTCAGAAAATCCATTAATCTTCCTCCCTTCGGCTTCATCGCTTACATCCCAATCCATCTTTTTATGCGTTGAAATACGCTGTGATTGTTATCCAGCGACATAATGGGCACATCTTCACCTTCAAGACGGGCGACGACATTACGGTAAGCTTCCCCGGCCCGGGAATTCTTGTCCATGACGGCAGGTTCTCCCTTATTAGTGGAAATAATGATCATTTCATCATCGGGAATCACGCCCAATAAGCTAATGGCCAAAATATCATTGACATCTTCAATGTCCATCATATCACCCTTGCGGACCATCTCCGGCCGAATACGGTTGATGACCAACCGTGGCTCATAAAGCTCATTGGCCTGCAACAGGCCGATGATCCGGTCCGCATCACGAACCGCGGAAACCTCGGGGGTTGTCACAACAATCGCCTCGTCCGCCCCAGCGACGGCATTTTTAAACCCTTGCTCAATCCCGGCAGGGCAATCGATTATTATATAATCGAATTCCTTGCGCAATTCATCACAGAGTTCTTTCATTTGTGCCGGAGTAACCGCATCCTTCTCCCTGGTCTGGGCGGCGGGAATCAGGTAGAGATTTTCAAAGCGCTTGTCCTTGATCAAGGCTTGCCGGATTTTACACTTTTTCTCACAGACAGCTACCAGGTCAAAGACAATACGGTTCTCCAACCCCATCACCACATCCAGATTCCTTAACCCAATATCGGCATCCAACAGGACAACTCGTTTACCCCGTAAAGCCAGGCCTGTTCCGATATTTGCCACCGTGGTTGTTTTTCCTACGCCACCTTTGCCGGAGGTGACAACAATTGACTTTCCTGACATATTATGCCCTCCTCATCTAAAACTAAGATCATTAATATTTCTCGACCACAATGGCTTCCCCCCGCACACGGGCCACCTCAGGATGCCGGGAACGGGGCGCGTTTTCCGGAGGACGGGCAATAAAACCCGCAATGCGCAATTGGACCGGATGAAAATCAAAGGCAATCACTTCCGCCGACGTATCACCGGCAGCACCGGCGTGGGCAATCCCCCGGAGCGCGCCCAGAATGATAATGTCGCCGGTCGCCAGGACTTCCGCTCCGGCATTTACGTCACCTTTGACAACGACATTCCCTTCAAACTCCACCCGTTGGCCGCCCCGTAGGGTTCGCTTCACCATCAGTGTCGGCACAAAGGCTTGTTTCTCTTTAACTTCCTCCAACATAGGGCTTTGATCGCTATCCAACCGCATCCTCACCTCATGGTCGGCGCAGAGCGCTTCCAACAATCGCCTTTCTTCGGTGGTAAAACGGTGCTCCTTGGTCACCACCGTGAGACTGGCGCCGCGGAAAAAATCGCTGGCTTCATCCAGACGCCGTTTCAATTCATTATAAATCCATGAAAAGTCCCCTTCCTCAGGAAGGAGAAGCGTCAAGCCATGTTTGAATCCTTTAAACACCATTTGTTGCTTGGGGTTCAGTGGTGCTGGCGACGGTATCAATGCCTTCTCACCTCAAAACCATTCATATTATCAATATGACTCCTTTTCAACGCAGGTGGTTAAATTCCTTCTCCAACTTGTCAGGGATTTTGCTTGTTTTCCCCGTTTATGCTGTTTGTCTCTCCCATGGAACCGCTTGTACCCCTTGTTGGATCCGCTGCAGTCGGTGGGGCATTTTGCGGAGCTGTCCGACTTTGCCCGCTGTTATGACCAGTTGTCGCCTGCCCCTGGGTATTCGTCAATTTTGCTCCGGCTTTTTCTTTTGGCTGAATCTTGAAATATGTTTCGTAAATTTTCCGGGCAATGGGAGCGCCCGCCAAACCACCAGAACCACCCTCTTCAATCACCACCACAACTACCAGTTCCGGATTGTTGACCGGCGCAAAACTGGCAAACAGCGCAAAATCATCTTTCCCCTGATTTTGCGCGGTTCCCGTCTTACCGGCAATTGGGTACTTATCCAGGGGAAAACCGGTAAAATATGACCGGGCGGTACCGACACTGATCACCTTTTCCAGCCCTTCCCGGACCAAAGCCAGGTGTTCTTGTTCTATCGGAATAATTTTGTTTAACTTAGGCCGATATTGCCGGATAATCTTCCCTTCAGGGTTTGTCACCGCTTCGACAACCTGTGGTGTATATAATTTGCCTCCGTTGGCAATGGCGGAGTACATATTGGCCAGTTGCAAGGGAGTAACGGTGATATAACCCTGGCCAATGGAATAATGCAATGTCTCCAGGGGATACCATTTCGGATCCCGCTTGAAACGTTGGGCTTTCCATTCTGGATCGCCTACCACCCCCGAACTCTCCCCCGGCGACAGATTAAACCCAGTTTTACTGCCTAATCCAAATAGACGGGCGTATTTGGCCAAGTCTTCCGGACCCACCAAGCGGGCCAGCTCAGCCATGACCATGTTACAGCTGTTCTGCAGGGATTCCACCAGATTTTGCCGGCCGTGTCCACCCGGTTTAGTTTTCACATTCCAACATTTAAACTTGCTTCCATAAATACGATCATAGCCGGTACAACCAAATCTGGCATTGGCATCTGCCTTTCCCTCGCCCAAGGCCGCCATCACCGTAATTGGCTTAAATGTGGAACCGGGCATGAACTCTCCTTGCGTGGCCCGGTTGGTAAAGGGATGAAGGGGATCGGTAAACAGCGCCCCCACATTCCGGCCACGAGTATTCCCCACAAAGATATTGGGATCAAAACCGGGATAACTAACCATGGCCAAGATCCTGCCGTTTCTTGGATCCATGGCTATTACCGCGCCGGAACGGGCATTTTTGTAATTTGAGTTCTGCCGCAGCCAGGCCAGATGCTCACGGAGGGCTTGTTCCGCTGTATCCTGAAGTTCGGCATCGATGGACAAACGCAGGTTGTTCCCGGGATACGACTCCCGTTCTCCAAGGACGCCCAAAGTATGACCAAGACGGTCTACTTCCAAGATCCGGCTCCCGTCTTTACCGCGCAGGTCATCTTCATAGGCCTTTTCCAGCCCGGTTTTGCCGATCAAATCGCCCATCCGGTATTTATCGCCTTTGGCTTTTAACTCTTCCTTGTTGATCTCCCCGATATAGCCAAACAAATGGGCGGCCCACTCCCCCCGGGGATAATAGCGCACCGGGTAATCATCAACCTGCACGCCGGGCAAGTCCAGTTGGGCTTCGAGGATCCGGCCCACCGTCTTGGGGTCGACATCGGTTAAAATTGCCACATAATCCGAGGGGTTGACACTGTTCTTTCGCTTATCCTTAATGAGGGTCACCAGATCTTCCTGCTTCATCTGCAACAATCGGGCCAAAGTCTGGATAACTCGCTGGTTTTTCAGCACATCATCAGGGGCCACCGAGATCATATGGGAGATGCGGCTTGACGCCAAGACCCGTCCGTCCCGATCGTAAATAACACCACGGGGAGCTGGAATCTTAATCTCGCGACTCTGGTTCATCCGGGACATCCTCAATCGCTCGTTGCCCTGGATAATCTGGAGATACCAGAGACGCATCAGTAAAACGGCAAAAATACAAAGGATCAAGCCCGAAAAGAACCGGAACCGGAACTCCAACTCCTTAGTCGATTGATCCTTCATTGTGTCACCCCGCAAAGACCCGATCTGGTTGTTACATCCATGATCCTACAGAAAAGCCGGCATCAGCAAAAACCCCGGTATCATGCAGACTTACGCAAAAGCAGATAACGCTCCAACCGGTAGACGCAATAATAAACCAGGGGTGCCAAAAGGGCATGGTAAAGCGAAAGTGGCAGCGTGTAACGGAGAAAATGATATAAAAACCGCAGCTGCCAACCCAAGGCAAACAAAACCAGAAATAAGATAAGATCGTGGATTAATGTCAAAACAAAGGCCGCAATGGCCGGTACCAACAAGTTATCTTTAAAAACATTTTTTTCCATTAAGCCGCAAAGCAAACCGGCTACCATCTTCGCCAGGGCATTGACGCCAAGGACACCGTCTCCACTGGCAAAGTCCATGATAAAACCGCTGGTAAAACCCACTGATACACCAAAAAACGGACCTTTTAAAAGTCCATATGAGAGCGTCAGCAATAAAATAAAATCCGGGATCAGCCCCAAAGGACTTAAAAAAGGTATAACCGTCGTTTGCAGGACCAAAGCCACCGTAATAATGATGGCCAATATCCATCCGCGCATCAAGGACTCCTCCGTGTCTCAGGTTGGGAAAGAGGTCGGAGCACTACAAAAAGTTCTTCCAAACGTGAGGAAGCCACCGCTGGTTTTAGCAACGCCTCTCCCTTCTGACCCGCGCCGGACCGTTTCACGTCAACAATGACCCCGATGGTTAAATTGGGGGGGAACACCAGGCTGGATTCGGCCGTTAAGATCCGGTCACCGGGGCGCAAGGTCACCCCAATATCCGAAGGAGTAACAATACAATAACCGCCTGCCCCCGAGATATAAACCAGATCTCTGGTCCGCTCCAAAATACCGCTAATCTTGTTACCGTCCCGGCCGTCATTAATCAACAGCACTTCAGCGCGGTTGCTGCTTACGCTCAAGATCCGTCCGGCGAGCCCGTCGGGGGTAATCACCGCCATATTCCGGCGCAGGCCGTGCCTACTGCCTTTATCAATGGTCAGTGTCCTGGTCCAGTGGTGGGGCGAGTGGGCGATCACCTCCGCCGGTAAAAGCTCCAAGTGAGAACGATCCCGAAAATTCAAGGCCTGCCGTAACCTGGCATTTTCCTGCGCCAACATCCGTAACCGCTTGTTCTCCATCTCCAGGCGGGTAATCTCTGTTTTGAGTTCGTAATTCTCCCGGTGGAGAGCACCCAGGTGGTTCAGGGTCTGCCAGGTCTCAACAAAACTCCGGGAGACAGACCCGACAATCCCCTGAAAAGGACGGAGAATCCCTTTGGTGATCCATTCCGGGAGCACCTCACCCTTCCGCTCTCCGGAAGATGTAAGAAAGATGGCCCAAGTAATCAAAAGAAAAGCCAAGCCCAGAAATATGAGTAACCTTTTCTGGAATAATGTCTGCCACACGGAAATTCCGCCTTTCTCAGCTTACCCTCCGGTTGGAGATGAGCACACTGCTGAGCAGATTCAAACTCTCTAAAGTGGCGCCTGTCCCCCTGGCCACACAGGTCAAGGGATCCTCAGCCACTTGTACGGGCATGCCGGTCTCCTCGGCCAACAAGCGATCAATCCCGCGCAACAAGGCACCGCCACCCGACATGACAATCCCCCGGTCCAAAATGTCAGCGGCCAATTCCGGCGGTGTGCGCTCCAGCGTCATCTTCACCGCATCGACAATATTGGCTACCGGTTCCGTCAATGCCTCCAGGATCTCCTTGGAAGAAACCTCAATGACCTTGGGCAAGCCGGTCAAGAGGTCACGACCGCGGACCTCCCGGATTGTCTCTTCTTTCATAGGATATGCCGATCCAATTGTTTGTTTGATCTCCTCAGCCGTACGTTCGCCGACCATCAGGTTATAACGGCGCTTGATGTATTGGGCGATGGCTTCGTTGAGTTCATCGCCGGCCACCCGGATGGAACGGCTGGAAACAATCCCGCCCAACGAAATAACAGCTACCTCAGTTGTCCCACCACCAATATCCACAATCAGGTTGCCCGTCGGCTCCTGCACCGGCAGGCCAGCGCCAATCGCCGCCGCCATCGGCTCTTCAATCAAAAACACCTCTCGGGCCCCGGCTTCCCTGCCGGCATCCATCACCGCCCGTTTCTCCACCTCCGTGACACCGGAAGGAACACCGATGATCACCCGCGGTGAAAAGATGCCATGGCGGCGGTTGGCTTTCCCGATAAAGTAACGCAACATCTTTTCGGTGACTTCAAAATCAGCAATCACGCCGTCCTTCATGGGACGCACCGCAATGATATTGCCAGGGGTTCTCCCCACCATTTGTTCTGCTTCTTTACCGACGGCAATAATCTCCGATGTGTCACGATCCAAGGCAACCACAGTGGGTTCCTGGAGGACCACACCTTTTCCCTTCACGTAAACCAGGGTGTTGGCGGTTCCCAAATCGATCCCCATATCACGGGAGAAGCGTCCAAGCACTGCATTAATCATTACATTTTACCCCTTTCCTTCGTTGAAAATGTGAAGCATGAATTTGTTATCAATCGTATTGTTATCAATCTTAACGATGAAACTTGCTGAAAGGTTCACATCAATCCTCTCTCTTTTAGACTGATAAAACGGTCTCCTCCGATGATAAGATGGTCCAAAACCGCAATACCCATAAGCTCACCGGCCTGTTGCAACCTTTTGGTCAATTGAAGGTCTTCCTTGCTAGGCTCCGGGTCGCCGCTGGGATGATTATGTGCCATAATTAATGCCGCCGAACTGTTCTTCACCGCAGATTTAAAAAGTTCCCTCGGGTGGACCAACGAGGAGTTAAGTGTACCGATGGAGATGGTTTCCACGGTGATCACCTGGTTTTTTGTATTGAGATGGGCCGCCAGAAAAAATTCCTTCTGTTGATACCGTAAAGTGGACATGAAAAGCGGCGCTGCATCCCGTGGGGAACGGATAACCGGTAAACTCTCGGCTTCGAGGGTAAACAGCCGCCGGCCAAGCTCAAAAGCAGCCAAGACTTGAATGGCTTTAGCTTCACCCATACCATGGAAAGCGGCCAGTTCCGCCACGTTGGACAGGGCTAAATTGCGCAGCCCTCCCATTTCTGTCAAGAGTTTCTCCGCAAGGTCCCGAGCGGAGTACTCTTTTGTTCCCGTCCGGATGATGATGGCTAATAGCTCTCCCGGTGACAACACCGATGGACCGTAATGTTTAAACCTCTCCCTAGGTCGTTCGTGAATTGGCAGTTCCTTCATGGTGGGATGTCGTCGGGGTAATGACACAGACATCTCACTCCTTCAATATTTCCATTCCGAACTCCCGCAACAGTTGGGCCAAGGCAGCCAGGGGCAGTCCCACCACGTTAAAGTAACAGCCCCGGATCTCATCAATAAAAACGGCAGCCCGTCCTTGAATCCCATAGGCGCCCGCCTTGTCCATGGGTTCACCGGTGGCGACATAAGCCCGGATCTCCTCTTCACCCAGGGGCAGAAAATGCACTGCCGTTTGCACCACCCCTTGCCGCTCCTGCCCAGTGCTCCTGTGCACCAGGGCCAAGCCGGAATACACCTGATGCCACTTGCCGGAGAGAGCCTGCAGCATCCGGACGGCCTCTTCAGAGTCGGCCGGTTTCTCCAGAATCCGGCCATCCAATGCCACTACCGTATCAACGCCAAGGACCACATGGTCCGGGTAAATGTTTGCCACTTCCCTGGCTTTGCAAAGGGCTAGATATCGGACACGGTCCTGCGGGTCCTCCGGTAAAGCCACCGCCGCCTCCTCGGCCCGGCTTGGATGGACCAGAAATGGAAGATTCAGGCCGGCCAATAACTCGCGGCGACGAGGTGAAGCCGAGGCCAAAACTAAACGGGGCTTACCGTTGTTCTTGCCTTGCCCGGAGTTCATAGCTTCCGGTAAACCCAGATGGCCAAGGCCATCCCAAGGATGGTTGCAATATTGAGGCAAAAACCAAAACCAAAAGTTAGATGAAACACCTCGGCCAACTTGAGGGTTTGGGGAGCCAATTCAATAGTGGAACCGGTTTTTAAAAACGGCAACGTCCCTCCTAACAACTGTCCCAGCAGAGAACCGGTCAAACTTCCAACTACCAGCAGTAAAGCCAATACCCACGGGTTTTTTGCTGAACCGCCAGAATTTGCCACGTAGACACTCCCCCTTCAAATTTTTATGAGATTCCACAATCAGTGGGAGAAATCCTCTTCGTTACTGAGGATTTTCCATGGAAAAAAGGGCAAGTTTTTCACATCTGCCCTTTTCTCCGTAAAACAGCCCGATATTCCGTTTTATCCCTCTAATACCCCCGGGAAACTGGCGTTTTAAGCCCCCGTCGCCTCAATTGTGCGTGCCGGGGAAACCGTACCCCGAATGGTCTTCATGGGACATTTTTCGATACATACGCCACAAGCTGTACAAAGCTGGGGATCAATCACCGCCAAATTATCATTGAGGGTAATGGCGGAGACAGGACAGTTTTTCACGCAAATCCCGCAGCCAATGCAACCAACCTTGCAGACCTTCCGCACCTCCGGACCTTTGGCCTGGCTTTGGCAAAGAACGGTAACGGGATCGCCTTCGGGCAAAAGTGCAAATAAGCTGCGCGGGCAAGTGTTGACACAGACCCCGCAAGCAGTACAAAGACCCTCGTCAACCTGGGGCAGGCCATTGACGGTCATGGTAATCGCCCCAAAGGGACAAGCCTTCGCGCAGCTTCCCAGCCCCAAACAACCATAGGTGCAGCCCTTGAAACCACCGGCCATAGCTTGGGCGGCGTCGCAATCTAGAACCCCCTGATAAACAAAGCGGTTGGTGGTTTCCTCCTTGCCGCCCAGGCAACGAAGTTTGGCCACCTTACGCACTGTTACGGGCTCCACCGTCACCCCCATCACTTGCGCAATGGCCGAATAATCTTTGGTAGCGGGGCAAGCGGTAACCGGTGCGTTACCCGCAACAATGGCTTCGGCCAGCCCTTTACAGCCGGGGTAACCACAGCCGCCGCAGTTGGCGCCAGGCAATAAACCTTCAATCTCCTCCGCCCTGGGCTCAGTCTGCACCATAAAGATCTTTGAGGCGATGACAAGAATTACGCCGGACAAGATGCCAATGCCGGACAGGACGAAAATGGAAATGATTATGGGACTGTTCATAACATCATCCCCCTTAATGTCAGACCTGGAACTACGTTTGCTGGCGCAAACGACAGATTATAACCCTTCGGTCAAAAGGCAAACAATGCCTCCAGCTTAAAACCGTTAAAACCTAAAAAGGCGATGGAAACAAGACCGGCGGTAACTAAAGCAATGGGAAACCCCTGAAACGCCTTGGGGACAGGTGCGGCAGCCATGCGTTCCCGGATCCCGGCAAAGAGCACAATGGCCATGGTAAAGCCCAACGCAGCGGAAACACCGTTGACCACCGCTTGCAGGAAATTATACCCCTCTTTAACATTGATGAGCGCCACACCCAGCACCGCACAGTTGGTGGTGATGAGCGGAAGGTAGATCCCCAGAGCCTGATAGAGCACTGGGCTGATCTTTTTAATCACCATCTCCACAAACTGGACTAAAACCGCAATGACCAAAATAAAGGTTAAAGTCTGCAAAATCTCAATATGGAAGTGTTCCAGCAGCTTTTGCAGGCCATAGGTAATTGCTGAGGCCAAACCCATGACAAAGGTGACGGCAAAACCCATACCAACGGCGGTCTCCACCTTCTTGGAGACCCCCAGGAAAGGACAGATCCCTAAGAAACGGGTGAGGACAAAATTGCTGATAAAAATGGAGCCAAAAGCTATAACCAAAAGTTTCGTCACGCCGTCTTCGCCCCTTTCCGGCTTACCAACCAGTTGATGCCAGCCAAAACCAGGCCGAGGGTAATGAAGGCCCCGGGCGGCAGGATCATTATGATCGCTCCCAGTTCCTCCGCAAAAACCTTGAGGCCGGTAAAACCAAAGTCCTTCGCCACAAAAATGGTCCCGGTCCCTAATAATTCACGGATGGCCGAAATAAAGGTAATTGACATGGTGAAGCCCAGGCCCATGCCCAACCCGTCCATCATTGAATTGATGACCGGCCGCTTGGAAGCAAAAGCCTCGGCCCGGGCCAGGATAATACAGTTAACCACGATCAGGGGAATGAAAATCCCCAGTACTTTATGGAGTTCCGGCACATAAGCCGCCATTATTTTATCCACGATGGTCACAAAGGCGGCAATAATGACCACAAAGGCCGGAATGCGCACGTCTTTGGGGATCACATTGCGCAGCAACGAAATAATCACATTGGACCCAACCAAGACCGCAGTGGCCGCCAAACCCATACCGATACCGTTCACCACTGTCGTGGAGACGGCCAAGGTGGGACACATTCCCAGGACCAGGCGAAATGTGGGGTTCTCATTGAAAAGACCGTTTTTAAAATCCCGCCACAAACTCATTCAAGGCCCCCCTCTCCCTGCTTGGTTAATAAGACGTTGGCTGCAGTTAAAGCCTGATTGATTGCCCGCACAACCGCCCGGGAAGAAACGGTGGCGCCGGCAATGGCTTGAACCTGTCCCCCGTCCTTCGTAACTGCCAGATTCACACCGGTTCGCACGCTGCGAAAGGCGCTCTGGTCAATGAATTGCTCATCTTTAATCTTTGTTCCCAAGCCGGGGGTCTCCGCCTGGCTGAGCACTTTAACTTTTTCCATTTGGCCATCGGCGTTAATACCCACCATCAATGTAATAACACTGGCGTAACCCGATGTATTAACCGTAAAAACATAGCCCTGGTCCTGTCCCTGGGCAGTCCCGCGATAAACCTTGTCAATCGCCGGAGCATTCTTGGCGCCGTCAAGCTCCGCCTTGACCCGCGCTAACGCCCCTTGATCCTCAACAAAATCGGTGGCGGAAACCAAACATTCACCCAAAGCTGCTTGGAGCGCCCTAGCTTTAGCCTCTTCAATGCGCGGTGCAGTCAAACCATTCACCCAAGCCAAGGTGCCGGCGGCAACAGAGCAGATTACCACCAGTACCACCACAGTGATAATCATTTGCTTAAGATCACGCACCCTTCGCCACCTCCCCAAACCGCCGCGGACGGGTGTAACGGTCAAGCAGCGGCACCGTTGCATTCATAATTAAGATGGAATAGCAAACCCCCTCCGGATATCCGCCAAACTTCCGGATGAGCATGGTTAGTAAGCCGCAGCCCAACCCAAAAATGACTCTTCCCCGCGGCGTAATCGGCGTCGTAACATAGTCGGTGGCCATAAAGAAGGCGCCCAAGAGCAAACCTCCGGCCAAGAGGTGAAACAAGGGATTCTCTCCAAAAACCAGGGCCAGCACTGCCACGCTGCCCAAATAGGCGGTGGGAATCCGCCAATCGATAATCCCTCTAACCAAAAGGAAGGCAGCGCCCAAAAGCAGGGCCAGGGCCGACGTCTCTCCCAAGGAACCGGCCACATTACCGATGAAGAGTTGGGACAGGGGAATTTCCAGTCCCAGGCTGGCCAAACGGCCATGTTTAACCAGGGGTAAGATAGTAGCTCCCGCCACGGCATCAACATGGCTGCCGGCCCAAGCCAAGGAGTTGGCCGGCCACTGCCATCTCGTCATTAACGCCGGCCAGCTGGCCAAGAGAAAAGCCCGCCCGAGCAAAGCCGGGTTAAAGGGATTATAACCCAGGCCGCCAAAGACCTGCTTGCCAATGGCAATGGCAAAGGCTGAACCCACAGCAGGGATCCACAAGGGGACGCCGGGAGGGATGACCAAGGCCAACAACAAACCGGTTAAAGCGGCGCTGCCGTCATTTAATGTCACCGGCCGCCCCATCGTCCGTCTGGTCACAGCCTCAGTTCCCATGGCCGCCATCATGGAGACGATAATCACAGCCAAAGCATGCCAGCCAAAGAACACCACACCGGCGCAGGCAGCCGGAGCCAACGCCAAGATGACCTGCCACATGATTTTCTCCGTCGTCACGTCGGACCGGATATGCGGTGAGGACGAGACGACAACTTCCGGATTTAACATCGTTTCCACCGCTTCTGTTACCTCCTTAGCCGCTCTTACGCCGTCGGGCCAGAATCTTTCCTTTAGCATTGCGGATCAGTTGCATGAGCGGACGGCGACTGGGACAAACAAAGGTGCAGCAGCCGCATTCCCGGCAGTCCATAATACCGTACGCCTCAGCTTGATCCAAATTGCCTTGCTCGGCGAACTCCGCCAAAAAGTTAGGCAGTAAAGAATAGGGACAGACTTTGACACACCGGCCGCAGCGGATACAAGCCATACTTTCACCGCCTGCAACCTCCGCCCGGCTTTGCACCAAGATGCCGGAAGTACCTTTCACGACGGGAAAGTCCAAATGATAAACAGCCGGTCCGGTCATGGGTCCGCCCACAATAACCTTGCCGGGCTCTTCGGCAAACCCGCCGCAGGCCTCCAGTAGTTTTTGGATGGGCGTTCCCAGTCGGACCAGGAGGTTTTTCGGTTGTTTAACCCCCCGGCCGGTCACAGTAACCACCCGCGAGATCAAGGGCATCCCCGTCGCCAAATAGTCGGCGAAAGCAGCGGCAGTGGCCACATTATTAACCACCACACCCACATCAATCGGCAAACCGCCCGAAGGCACAATGCGTCCCAGGGCAGCCCGGATAATCATCTTCTCCTCGCCCTGCGGGTACTTTGTCGCCAGCGGAGCTACAGACAGCTGCGGGTCCCCGGCGATGGCCTTCTCCAGGGCTTTGATGGCATCGGCTTTGTTTACTTCCACGGCAATAATGCCTTTCTCCGCGCCGCCTGCCCGCATTAACGCCTTTAAGCCGGTGACAACCTTCTCCGCATCTTCCACCATCAAGCGATGGTCACAGGTGAGGAAGGGCTCGCATTCCGCGCCGTTCAAGACCACGGTGTCAATGCGTTTCCCTTCCGGTGGGTTGTACTTGACATGGGTTGGGAAAGAGGCGCCACCCATCCCAGCCAGACCCGCTTCCCGCATCAACTCGCGCAGGCGTTCTGGAGTCAGTTGCCGATAATCACCGGGCGCCTTCAGTTCTGGAAAGACCCGGTCCTCGCCATCGTTCTCAATGGTAACAGCAACGGATACATTGCCGTTGGGCAGCGACACCGGCCCCACCGAGAGCACCTTCCCGGAAATGCTGGCATGAACCGGCACCGAAACAAAACCCTTGGCTTCACCGATTTTTTGTCCCAGATCCACCGTATCTCCGGCTTTGACCAAAGGTTCCGCCGGAGCGCCGGCATGTTGCGCCATGGGCAGAACAACCTGCTCCGGGGCAGGCAATGTCTCAATTCCCAGGTGACAAGTCATTTCTTTGCCATATTGCGGATGGATCCCGCCGCGAAAGGTTTTGGGACGCACTATATCACCCCATTATTGATAAAATAAAAACATCCGAATAGATAATATCGCAAAGTAATAGACTGTGCAAACCAAAAAACAACTGTAAAAACATGTTCATAAGTTAAAAAATGGATTATAAAGCATTTTCCAGCGTTTCTTGTAACAGCTTGGTTTTTATATTTCTCCTAAGAAATATCACCGAGAATTACCGGACAGGTTTGCGGTTGCGCGTCAAAGCGAACCGCCGCTAGATAAGACCAGCCAGCTTCGTCCGCCGCCTCCTCACTCCGGCAATGGACTTCCGCCAGGGGTTCCCCGGCTTCAACCCGGTCGCCCAACTTTTTGCAGAGAACCAAGCCCACCGCCGGGTCAATAGGCGCGTCTTTGACCATCCGCCCGGCACCAAGCCGCATGGCAATCCGGCCAACTTCTTCCGTGTCAATCTCCGTCAAATAACCGCTCTGCTCCGCCAGGATCTCCCGCCTGACCGGCGCCTGGGGCAAGAGGGAGAGATCATCCACCACACGCCCGTCGCCGCCTTGGGCCTCAATCATCAGGGCAAACCGGCGCAATCCTTCTCCATTCTTGATCTGCTCCCGCAGCAAGTCCTCCCCAGCCTCCGGCGAGCTAACCCGACCGGCCAAGAAGAGCATCCTGCCGCCCAGCGCCAGGGAGACCTCGTTGAGATCAGCTGGTCCCTCCCCGCGTAAAGCCAGGATGGCCTCCCGGACTTCCAGGGCGTTACCCACCGCATAACCCAGCGGCTGGTCCATAGAAGTCAACAACGCCAGTGTCCTCCGCCCGGCCCTGTTTCCGATCTGTACCATCAAGCGGACCAGGGCCTCGGCTTCCTTGCGGGTCTTGAGAAAAGCGCCATTACCCACTTTTACATCCAACACAATCCCATCGGCGCCCCCCGCCAGTTTCTTCGACATAATACTGGCGGCAATCAGCGGCATACTCTCCACGGTACCGGTGACATCCCGTAAAGCATACAATTTCTTATCGGCCGGCACCATCCCTTGGGTTTGCCCGGCAATCCCAATGCCGATACGCCTGACCTGCTCCATCAGTTGTCGCCGGGTCAAGCTTGTAGTCAAGCCGGGAATGGACTCCAATTTATCAATGGTGCCGCCCGTATGGCCCAGGCCCCGGCCGGACATCTTGCAAACCGGCACCCCCGCCGCAGCCACCAAGGGGCCCAAAACCAAGGAAGTCTTGTCGCCTACCCCACCGGTGCTATGCTTATCCACCTTCGGGCCGGGTATCTCCGAAAGATCCGCCGTTTCCCCGGAGGCCGCCATTATCTCCGTTAAAGCCGTGGCTTCCTCTTCATCCATGCCCTGGAAGAACACGGCCATGCACCAGGCGGCCATCTGGTAATCGGGAATAAGCTCCCGGCAGTAGCCATCAATTAAAAAAGCAAGCTCTTCCCGGCTTAATTTCTCGCCCCGCCGCTTCTTAATAATTAGCTCCACTGCATTCATATTCCCACCTCCCCAATGCAAACTTGGTAATATTCCATGGTTCCAATCCCCGGACGCCGTGGTCAATCGCGGCTCCAGCCCGGGAACGAAACCGTCATGTCGTCATTTATCTATGCGCAATAAACCGGCAAAACTCTCACCGGCTCCACCCGGGGGAAGATTGAACCATTCACGGATAGTTGCGTTTATATCCGCAAAGCTTTTCCGCACACCCAGGTCTACACCAGCCTTGACGGCCTGCCCTGCCACCAACAGCGGAACATACTCCCGTGAATGGTCGGTACTCGGCGTCGTCGGGTCCCCCCCATGATCCGCCGTAATAATCAGCACATCTCCCGACCCAAGCTTCTCCGCCAACCGCCCAAGCCCCAGATCCACCGCAGTCAAGGCCCGGCCAAAGCCGACGGGATCGTTCCGGTGCCCGTAGACCATATCAAAATCGATGAAGTTGGCAAAGAACAAGCCCTTGAAATCTTCCGCACTAATCTGCTCTAAAGCATCCATGGTCTCCCGGTTGTCATGGGAATGGATGCTGTCGGTAATCCCCCGGAAATTAAAGATATCTTCAATCTTACCGACAGCCCACACCCGCAAACCTGCGGCTTTTACCGCATCAAGCAGCGTCTCCCCGGGCGGGTCCACGGCAAAGTCCCGGCGGTTGGGGGTCCGCTGAAAATTCCCCGGTGTTCCGGTGAAGGGACGGGCAATAACCCGCGCCACCCGGTGCTCACCCTGAAGTAACTCCCGGGCAATCCCGCAGATCCGGTACAGCTCAGGTAAGGGGATCACATCTTCATGGGCGGCAATCTGAAAAACACTATCCGCCGAGGTATAAACGATGGGCGCGCCGGTTTGCAGGTGCTCCCGGCCCAACTCTTCGATGATCACCGTACCTGAAGCCACCCGGTTCCCCAAAACCCTTCGCCCAATGGCCTGCGCAAACCGTTCAATAATTGTGGCAGGAAAACCATGCGGGTAGGTGGGAAAGGGCCGCGGAGAAATTATGCCCGCGATCTCCCAGTGGCCAGTGATAGTATCTTTTCCGCCCGAGACCTCCGCCATCTTCCCAAAGGACCCTTGCGGCCTGGAAACGGCAGGAACCCCCATCATCTCAACAATCCGGCCCAAACCAAGTTCGGCCAGGAACGGTACGGACAGACCCCCAATGGCCCGCGCGGTATTCACCAACGTATTACTGCCGGCATCACCGTAGTCCGTCGCATCAGGCAACTCGCCGCATCCTACGCCATCCAAGACAACCAAAAAAACTCTGTTAATCTCCATCGGAACCTCCTGCACTTTCTAGATAAATACCCGTGCGATTTAACTAGTTGAGTATTTCCGTATTCCGCCACATTTTCCTTCATTTTTCCCCGGCTGCTAAGCAAAACAAAGTTTCGATAAGCAGGACAAAATAAACACAGAAAATAAAATAGACCACTTACTGGGGGAAACCCAGCAGTGGTCATCCGGAACTAATAAAAACTTGGATAATAATTTCTTTCATACATTGAGCCTGTATCCGGCTCCTGATCATAATCATCCTTTGTCGGCTGGTATGTTGGACTCTTTAGCCAGCGAATTCTTTGAAGCGACTGCCCAAGACTCCTCCAGTATTTTGACGGTGAATAATAGACAAAGAAGGCTCGCCCCACAAGATTCCGCATACTGATAAACCCAACTTCAGGGTCACGACTGTCCTTGCTGTAGTTGCGGTTATCCCCCATGGCAAAAAACGTTCCCTGCGGAACAATGGACGAGCTGATCCCGGAATTGGTCCGCTCCTTGATGTAGGGTTCGTTTAAGCTCCGGCCATCCACAATAACCCGGCCGTTTTCAACGACAATCGTTTCACCCTCCACGGCGATTACCCGCTTGATAAACTTTTTGGTGGGATCTTTCGGAAACTTGAAGACTACGATATCCCCCCGTTGCGGCGGGCGAAACCGGTAGGTGATCTTGTCCACAAACAAACGTTCCCCGTCCAGCAGTGTAGGCTCCATGGAGCTCCCTCGCACCAGGAAGGACTGGACAACAAAGATCATGATAAAAAGTATGGTAACCACGGAGCTGGCAAATGCTTCGATAATCTCCCGGATATCCGATTTTCTGAACTCTTCCACTGGGAAGCCCCCTTCAACCAGCCGATGAAAAGTAGGAAAGCGAGAGATTAATCCTCCCGCCGTTCTTCGATCCGAGCCGCTTTCCCCGAAAGGCCCCGCAGATAATACAATTTAGCACGGCGAACCTTACCCTGACGCACCCGTTCAATCCGATCAATCATCGGTGAATGGATGGGGAATGTCCGCTCCACTCCGATACCGCCAGAGATTTTCCGCACGGTAAAGGTTTCGTTCAAACCACCGTTTGAGCGACGGAGCACTACACCTTCAAACACCTGCAACCGTTCCCTGTTGCCCTCTTTAACCTTAACGTAGACTTTCACAACATCTCCCGGTGCAAATTCGGGTATATCGCTGCGCAAATGTTCTTTGCTGATCACGTCAATGATATTCATGGGTTTTTCCCTCCTTCCAATAAAGAGAATTATATCATGGAATATTATTCCTCACAAGTTGGCGCCGGATACCCCATCTGCTGCAACATCTCACGTTCTTCCGCCGTTAAATCCAGCTTGGCCAATAAATCAGGGCGTCGCTCAGCGGTACGTTGCAAGGCCTGCCGGCGTCGCCAGGCCGCAATCCGGGCGTGGTGCCCTGACAGCAAAATCTCCGGCACGGCAAGGCCGCGAAAGACAGCCGGCTTGGTATACTGCGGATAGTCCAACAGCCCTTCGGAAAAGGAGTCATTTTGGGCTGATTGCTCGTCACCAAGCGCCCCGGGGATTAACCGGACAATGGCATCAATCATAACCATCGTCGCCAGTTCACCACCGGTCAAAACGTAATCACCGATGGAAATCTCCCGATCAGCCAAGGAGCGAATGCGCTCATCGTAGCCTTCATAATGGCCGCAGATAAAGAGCAATTCTTCCTTCGCCGCCAGTTCTTTTGCCAGCCGCTGGTTGAAGGGTTCTCCCTGCGGCGTGGTTAAGATCCGGTAGGGACAGGAGTTGGCTTGGGCCATGATACTGTCCACAGCGGCAAAGACAGGCTCCGGTTTGAGCACCATACCGGCTCCTCCGCCATAAGGCGTATCATCGACGGTGCGGTGACGATCTTTGGCAAAATCCCGAAAATTAACCAATTGGTAGTCAAAGAGCCCCTTTTCCTTTGCCCTCTTCAGGATGCTGGTACTCAGCGGGCCCTGAAACATCTCGGGAAACAACGTTAATACCCAGATCTTCACCCTTCATCGTCCTCCAGCAGTCCGGGGGGGATCCGAACAGTCATCCGCTTTCCAGCCAAATCCACCTGCAATACCACGGATTTAAGGGCGGGTAAAAGGATCTCCCGCTCACCTTCGTCTTTGACCACAAAGACATCATTGGCCCCTGTGACCATCACTTGCTCAATCTTCCCCAACAGCCTGCCAGCATCGTCAAATACGTCCATCTGTAAAAGGTCGTCGGTGTAAAACCTGTCGGGCGGCAGGGTTTTCCGTTCGCTTTTGGGGATCCAAAGCCGACTCCCGCGCAGGCTCTCCGCAGTACTCAGATCGGCGATCTCGCGAAATTTAACGATCACAAACTGTTTAAAGTAACGAACGTTTTCCACGTGGAGTTCCAGCGTTGCTTCGGCGGTACGTCCGAAGACGCGGGTCAATTCCTCCCAACGCGAAGGGTCATCAGTTAGGGGTAATACCTTCAATTCACCCTGGACACCATGGGTGGTTAAAACCTCGCCCACACCGACCCATTCTCCGGGCAGATCCGGTGGCAGCGCTTCCCTCAATCCTCGGTCAGCTCCACATTAACCCGTTTACCCTCCCGCTGGGCGCAAGAACGTACCACGGTGCGGATGGCCTTGATCACCCGGCCTTGCCGGCCAATGACTTTACCCACGTCTTCCTTGGCAACCTTTATTTCCAGAAGAACGCCCTCGTTCCGTTCGGTTTTCCGCACAGAAACCGCAGATGGATCATCAACCAGCATTTTAACTAAAACTTCAACTAATTCTCTCATGCATAGTTTCCCTCCCGTTATTCACCGGAGGCTTCGGCACCGGGGATCACTCCAGCCTTCTTCAGCAGCCGTTTGGCTGTATCGGAGGGTTGTGCGCCCTTTGCCAACCATTCCAACGTTTTTTCCTTGTCAATCACCAGTTCCACAGGTTCGGTGATGGGGTTGTATTGGCCGAGAATCTCAATGAAACGGCCGTCCCGGGGAAAACGGGAATCAGCAACCACCAAACGATAACAGGGGCGTTTTTTTGCTCCCATTCTTGTCAGACGAATGCGAACTGCCATTTTTTCACCTCCTTAAATAGGCTGTGGACCGTCAACGGCTTTTGCAGCCGGTAACATCGATAAGTTTTCCGGGCCGCCAAAGGCCCTAAAACATATCGGTAAACCGTGGAGAAGAGCCACGGCGTCCACCTTAGGTCAGGGCAGAAATGGGATTTTGGGCATTTTACCGCCCTTACCCAACTCCGCAAATTGCTTGAACATCTTCCTGGTCTGTTCAAACTGGCTCAACAAACGGTTAACATCCTGAATGGTCGTACCCGAGCCTTGGGCAATACGCCGCTTCCGGCTGGCATTGATGATCTGGGGTTGCCGCCGCTCCAATGGTGTCATGGAAAGGATCATGGCTTCCACACGTTTCATTTGTTTTTCATCCACTTCAAGTCCTTTGAGATGTTTGGCGGCCCCGGGCAGCAGGGAAAGCAATTGATTCAGTGGACCCATCTTTTTCAACTGGTGCATCTGGTCTAAAAAATCCTCGAAGGTAAATTCGGCCCGCTGGAGTTTGGCCATCATCTTTTTGGCATCCTGGGCGTCAACTGCCGCCTCGGCTTTTTCAATCAAAGAGAGAACATCGCCCATCCCCAGGATTCGGGAGGCCATGCGTTCAGGATGAAAAACCTCGAGGTCTTCCAACTTTTCGCCCAGACCCACATATTTGATGGGACAACCGGTCACCGCCCGGATGGACAAGGCGGCGCCGCCCCTGGTATCACTGTCAAGTTTGGTCAGGATCAGGCCGGTGAGCTCCAACTGCTTGTGAAAACTCTCCGCCACGTTAACCGCATCCTGACCGGTCATGGCATCAAGGACCAACAGAATTTCCGTAGGGTTGACGGTTTGCTTGATCCTCGCCAGCTCAGTCATGAGTTCTTCATTGATGTGCAGACGACCAGCGGTGTCGATGATGACCGGATCCCGGTTGAGGCTGAGGGCCTTTTCCACGCTCAAGCGAGCAATCTCCACCGGATTGGCCCCCGGGACGGTAAAAGTCGGCAGATCCAAGCGTTCACCCAGGATCTCCAATTGCCGGACGGCAGCCGGGCGGTAGATATCAGCTGCAACCAACAGCGGGCGGCGGCCCTGCTGTTTGAGAAGGCGGCCAAGTTTCCCGGCGGTGCTGGTTTTACCGGCGCCCTGCAAACCCACAAGCATAATAACTGTGGGCGTTCTGTCGCCGGTCTTCAGTTTACTCTCGGCCTTGCCCATCAGCTCGGTCAGTTCCTGATGGACAATTTTGATGACCATTTGACCTGGAGTCAAACTGTTCAAGACATCCTGGCCGACAGCGCGTTCCCGCACCTTGGCAATGAAGTCTTTGACAACCTTAAAACTGACATCCGCTTCCAAAAGGGCCAGTTTAATCTCGCGAAGGGCTTCATCCACATCCTTCTCGGTTAGCCTTCCCCGCCCCCTTAAGCGACGGAAGGTTTCTTGCAAACGTTCGGAGAGACTTTCAAAGATCACGCCAAGTCCTCCTGTCCTTCTTCTTTTTCCACCAATAGTTCCAATGCTTCTTTGAGTTCCCGGAGCAAGCCTCGGGCCTCCGCCAATTCAGCCGGGAGCAAACGCTCCAGGCGGCTTAATCCTTCGGCGAGACGGTTCCGGACCTTGCGGCGCTCACAATAGCTCCGGTAAAGGCCAAGGCGTTCCTCATACTTTAGGAGCAATTCCTCGGTCCGCTGCAGTAAATCGTGCACCGCTTGCCTGGAGGTTTTCTCCTCTTCGGCAATCTCCCCCAACGAAAGATTGTGAAAATAGTATTCCTCCGCAATTTGCCTCTGTTTCTCGGTTAATAGCGGTGCATAAAAGTCATAAAGCAAACCCATTTGGATTAAGCGTTCCATGAAGCCGTTACCGCCCCCACGTGTCAAGGGAAAATACTTGACATTGGAAGTATAGTGGATTTAAGGTTTTTTGTCAAGTAAAACCTTTTTCGTATTAAGAACCAATAATTCCTTGTCAAGCGACAAAAAGACCCTCCCGGGTTAAGGAAGGGCCTTTTTATGCCGGAATGACCGTCAAAAGGTCAGATCTCTTCATAAACGATGGAAAGGATCTTGTACTTAAACTCCCCGCCCGGCGCCTGGATGCTGAAACATTCGCCCTTGCGTTTTTTCAGGATACTCTTGCCGATGGGAGATAAAATAGTGGCATCACAATACCTGATCTCTTTTTTAAACGGCGGTATAATGCAGTATTCAAACTGCTCTTTACTGGCAACATCTTCAATGGTCACCCGGCATCCCACCACCACGAAGGGCATTTCGTTTTTCGCCGTTTGCTGGACAGAAAAGGACCCCATAATCTTATTCATAAATTCAATATAGTCATCGAGCATGGCGGAGATCTCTTCCCGCTCTTTAAGATCCCCCGTTAAATACTCATCAAGAATCTCATCTCTTCTGCTTTCCATCTCCACCAAATTGTACAGGAGGTTATTAAATGCCCCTTTTGTCAATTTAATCTTTTGCATCTTACCTCTCCTTTCAATCAGCCGGAAAGCGGGGTGGAAAAGCTCATGGCAGAAGCCGACGAATCGATCAAAAAAAAGAACATTTTGTTAACATTAAATGTAAAATAAGCCATAAAAACATATAGGACATTATCAAGAGATAATGCCCCGTCCACTGGTTATCAAGATTTATGCATAAAATAAAAATCAGATTTGGGTCATAATTTTCAGTATTATCCTATGTTTTGTTTAGGGCAAAAAAATAATGGAAAAACCGGACCTTAAAAATAATATACCATATCATACAGCCATTGTAAATAGTGGCATCCATTTCCAGTTTATTGAAAATCCATTTCCCCCGTTAAAAAGCCCTCTCATTCTTTGCCAAAACAAAGGCCCTGCAAGGCATATCAAGACTCATCACCTCTGCCTACAGGGTCTTAGCCAAAATGATCTGTTCGTTTCTGCGCCTATTTAAAGGAATTCTGGTATGTTAAACCCAGCAACAGTTCCTGACTCACGATGCCAACATCAAGTTTCCAGCCAGGAGCAAAGTTAATGCCAGCCCCAGCATTGAGATCACCATTGACCACTTCCAGCATTAAAGAGATGGGTGTTCCCTTCTTACCACTGGAAATGGTGTTTAGATCCGTACTCAGCCCCAAGAACAGCCCGTCATACCAACCACCGCCCAGGCCAAGGTGCCAACGGATGAAAGTCTTGGGAAAACGCATGCTGGCCACAATATAGGGGCTCACATCATCCCTTCCCACGTCATTAATGCCGACGGCCAGGGCCGGTGTATCCTTTGTTTCCTCAAGAAACCGGTATTTCAGGCGCAAGCCCAGGTCATTATCTTCAATGGCATCCACACCGACCTCAAATCCCGGTGCAATCCCCAGATGAAATTCACCGAACCACGGGCCATCGGTCATTGCATGGAAACCCAACTCAAACTGCTGCGTACGAAGGGTATCCGCCGACGGAACCATCACTAATTCGGTATTGCCGAACACCCCCAGCGCCGGAAGGGCCATTAACATCGTTCCCAACAGCGCCAACATGAGAATAACCCTTGTCTTAACCAAAACCATTCCTCCCATTACTTTTATTTGGCAGATCCATTCTCTTTACCAAGGGTTTCTCCTTCTGGAAGTTGATGTTACAAAACAATTAATGAACCACCTCATCCGGGTTGTTCTCAGCCACCTGCAAATTACTTTTCACCTCCAAGACGCCGGGGATCTGATAGACCAAATGGTTTATGACCAAGCGCTGTTCATCGTTCTCAACCTTTCCGGACAGGTAAACAACCCCATCATGGCAGGTAATACCGACAGTTTGAAAATAGATCCGTCCGTCCTGCATCAGCGCGTCCTTGACCCGATTGGTCAATGTGGCGTCATCCACCTGTTCACAGTCCAGCCGGATCTCACTGGTGACTTCGGTTACACCCCGCGCCTTCATGGCAGCTTTCTTCGCCGCAAACTCCTGGGCCAGCGTATCCGCCTGCCCCAACAGACGGACCCGTCCAGAACGGACGTCCACACCAATGGTATCCGGCACAGACGGGTCGGCCCGCAGTTCTTCACTGACTTCAAAGGCCACATCTTCATCGTCAATCCCGCCATCGGTGCAAATAACCAAGGAATTTTCTACACCCCGCACATCCGCCATTGAACGTAATTGTTCCTCGGCATATTCTTTTTCGGCTAAAACATCCACAACGCCCTGAAGAGTGACAAAGCCCTGGTTAACCCGGGCCTTCAGTCCATAAGGCGCCAACCTGGGATCCCGACTCAACCAATCAGCAACGACCTTCTGGAGTTCCAGATCGTCCAAGTCCCATACCTCCCTCATTGGTGCTTTCCATAGTATTTACCCAAAGGGAGCCCACAATATATTCCGATTCCAGAACCCCATCCTTCAGTGTTAAATCGAACAAACCTATTTATCCCGCAAGCAATTCCGGTATTCCTGGGTCATTTGCACATCCCCTTTGGCCGGAACCACCGCACCTTCAACATTCCATTGTCGTAAAACTTCCAGCCGATCCTCGCCTTCACAGACAAACACCGCTGTAGAATACACATCTGCCTGGAGGGCACTGGGCGCTAACACAGAGACCCAATAAACGTCCTCCGGCGGATAACCTGTTTTCGGGTTAATCAAATGGGAGTACCGCCGACCATTACGGATGAAGTAACGCTGGGTATCGGCAGAGGTCCCCATGGCCATTCCTCCCGGCAGCTCAAAGACACCGATCCAATCTTTGTTCCTGGGATGGGGCAGGCCAATCCGCCATGGTGCACCGCCAGGCCGGGTGCCCAAGGCACGGATACTGCTTTCTCCGCCATTGACAAGGGCGCTACGTACCCCGTACTGACGCAGGACCTCGACTGCCCGGTCCACCGCATACCCCTTGGCTACGCCCCCCAAGTCCAATTTGGTCCTTGGGCGAAGCCGCACTTCCCTGGAGTTTTTCCGAAATTCTAATCCTGGTTGGCTAAGTCGCGCCGTCTCCTCTTGAATCCGGTACAGGGTCGGAAGCTGTCCTTCCCCGCCATAACCAAACCCCCAAAGCTCAACCAACGAACCAATGGCCGGTTCGAAATACCCATCGGTTGCAGATCGGTAGGTATCAACACGTTGCAACAACCGGTACAATTCGCCCGGTACACGCATCCATCGGCCGGTATTATTGTTTAATTCCGCCACCGGACCACGGGAACCCGTGGTCAGGGCCTCAATTCGGGCAATTTCCCGCATTGCGGCATCAACACCGCTCTTGACCCTTGGCCCATAGGCGGTAATAGTAAAGAATGTTCCCATATAATAATCCGTGACACGGACAGGTGTACGATAAAGCCGCCACCAAAGGAGAATCCCTCCAAAAGCAACAAGTCCAATCAGGAATTTACCCCAGCATTTAAACTGCTTCGAACATAGCATTGGAAATTACCCCTTTCATCCCCAAAGGCCTACCTGTTTTTTGTTACTGAATCAGCCATGATAAATCCATTATACATTATATATTTAAACCCTTGCGTGAAAAAGGAGCAGCCGTCTTCCCTTTCCCAAGAGATAATTAAAGGAAAATCAAAAAAGACCTTTACGGTCTTTTAAGCGAGATTTAGTTTTTCCAATTTGCTTTTGTCCGGGGTTAAAACGCGATGGAAAAAGGCCATCTCGTCGATGCCCACCATACCTCTGCGGATCTCCATCAATTCAGTGTTGGAAAGTTGCAAAAACGCCTTAACACATTCTGGACAAAACTGTCTTCCCGCCTGGCTCCTGATGACTTTTATGGCTTCACTGACAGACCGGGGCCGGCGATAAGGCCGGTTGCTGGTCATCGCATCAAAGGTATCAGCAACGGAGAAAATGCGGGCTTTTAACGGGATCTCATCCTTACACAAACCCATGGGATACCCGGTCCCGTCATAACGCTCATGGTGAAAAAGGACGATCTCCGCCGCTTCCTCCAAAAAATCAACTTGACGGATCATATCATACCCAATATATGGATGGCGTTTGATCTCCCGCCATTCTTCGGGTGTAAGTTTATCCTCTTTGAGCAAAATGGAATCCTTGACGCCAATTTTGCCGATGTCATGAAGAAATCCGCCCCAGGCAAGGATGCGAATCTCTTGAGGCGGGAGGCCCATCTTCTTCGCGATGGCCACGGCATAGCCAATGACCCGGGCAGAGTGACCCCACGTCTCATGATCGCGTAAGTCCAGGGCGGATGACAGGGCTTTTAAAGTACCCTCATAGGTGCGGTTTAATTTGGCAGTAAAGATACGCTCCAGTTCGAGGTTCTTTTCGTATTCCTTTTCCAACTTTTTATATAGCTCATTTAAAATTGCAAGGGAACTGATGAAAAAAACGATAAAAACACTACCAAGAACAAGGTTAGGTACGTTTACGTCCGTACAGTAGTAGATATATGCAATAACCCCAATAAAAACTATGGACAGGAAGATTAGGATAACTAATTCAGGCAGTGGTACCTTTGGTTTTTTTAAAAGACTGTCTCTACTCATTACTTTTCTCCAAAATTACTTTATTTAACGGAAACAAAATTATTGCATTTCTATCAAGAACAACTGTTATTAAGCAATAATAGTAAAATACTGACCCAAACCAGTGGACCTTTAATGTTGCTTGCATTATTGATATCAATAGTAATCCCTATTGCGTTTAAAAGCACCATAGAGATCATTTCAGTGGCAAAAACAAGCAAATATCCGAAAAAGTTGGGAACGATCGCTAGGATGATATTTAACCGATGAATAACAGATATTAGGATTAGATTAGTTAAAAACATCAAAGGAAAGTAATAAAACTTGGAAAGCGGGGACGATCTTATACAATAGATTACTAAGCCAAACAAAACAGCATTATAAAGCAGATTTTTTATCTTTATGTCAATGCCGCATAACTTAAAACCATTTTTGATCAGTAAAAATGGCTGTAAAATGTACAAGGCTATTTGAACAATTGTAACTAGCATTTATTACCTTCCTAAATCAGTAAGTTTATAATTAGTCTAATAATGAAGAGGGAACCTTAGGTTGATAAATACAAAACATGCAAGCTCCGCAAACCGAGGCCGTAGCCAACACCATTAAAATCCCCACTACCACCTTAAACATTACTTTCGCCATTCGAAACCCTCCTTCAAAATTATTACACAACACAACCCACAGATCCAGTGCCTTATTCAGTTGTACTGTCATCCCTCCTTTCTGTCGCTTGGTTTCACCAATCTGATAAATCATTTGCCTTCGGCATGTCCTGTAATAATTGAAGCAGTCTGAATGCCCAGCCCAATCAGAACCGACAGAGCAATCGCAGGCGGTAACAGGTTAATAATAATTCCCCAGCAAGTCAACATTACAATGGATAAGCACTTAAACTTTTTAGCTTCCTTCTTGCCAATTGGTCGTTCCTCCACCGGCCGTGGCGCGAAGAAAACAGCTATACCAAGCATCAGCAGCCACGCCAACCACCACCCCGGCGTCGGGAGATTCAGGCCTTGTTGGACAAGTATCACAGCAAGAACGGCAATGCCCGCAGGGATAAGGGATGATATAATCATACAAAGGATAAAATTTTTAAAATGAAAGCCACCCGAAACAAAGCGGTAACTTGCCATCGTCAGAGAAGCAATGATCGCCTCCGAGAAAATATCCTGCCACAAACGGCTGACCAAGAAGGCCACAGAGAGGATTCCTAAAAAAGTGCCGCAGAACAAAAACAATATCTGCAGAGAATAGACCAATATTTCCTTTTTATCCGCTGATAATGCCAGCTCCCTCTCAAGAAAATCCGCTATATTGTTTATTGTCTTTAGCATTTTTTGTTACCCTCTTATTTTCCAACTATTTAAAATATGTTTTCTTCGTCCATTCCTCTTTCCCTTCTTGTCTTCAGAAAAAATTTTTACTTTTTCCCCAAAATTGCTTCACCACTATAGCTCCGCCTCATAACACAATTGGCCCGGACCACCTTCTCCGAAGTATTGGCATAACAATAGGCGCAAAGGTGCATACAGGTGTTGTACTGGCCAATATCTTTACTGACAATGCAACCGCAGGCCCGGCGTTGGCCCTTGTCCTTCAGGTCAAGCCTTGGCCCTGCATCTGCCGGTGTCAAACCGGAGAACAGGTTTAACTCCGGTTCTTTATACCCCAAAAAGTCCATCAAGGCCTTATCGTGGAAAAACAGCCGGATCATCAGTTCATCATCAATGCACTTGTTATGAATCACCCCATAAGCGGAAAGGTCGACTTCCTCGCCACAAGTAGCCAGCGTCAAGCCCCAATCTCTGTTCATGGCCGCCAACCCCTGGGCAAAGGCGGCCATTTCCTCCGGACTAAACTCCCGGGCATCACCAAAACCCTTGGCCGCAAGATTGCGCTTTACCTTGTCATAGACTGCCACATCAGCAAAGCTGAAGACCAGCTTCTCTGTGTAGTCATGCAGCGTCTCCCCCACTTGCGCAACTTTTTCTAACAAACGGTCCACCGTCAACTGCTTTGTCAGGAGCAAAGGGTCATACCGCCAGATCACCCGGGCCTTCCCCAGCGCCTCAGATAGCTGCCGAAAGGTATCGATCCTCTCCGCGAGCTTGGGCACATTGGGTTCCAAACCCTCCTGTTCATAGTCATTGACGGTGAAGGTGAAATAGTAGTTGATGCCCAAATCGTCCAAAACCGGCACATACCTCAGCATTGGCCGGGGGTTCTTCGTCCAGAAGACAGCCACTCTGGCCTTGGCAAAGGAGATATACTGGTCCTTTTGGTTGAAGGGGTTGGTCCACCGGACATAACCCTCCCGCCAACGGCGCATGAACCAATCACTGTAGAACGCCGGTATATCCGTGGACCGGCTGGCGGAGATGATCACTGGAGCCACCGCCGCCACCGAGCCTTGCGCCGTCTGAATCCGTATTTTGTCCCAACCTTTAAACGCCATTTCAAACTCCTTATTTTCGTGACATCTCAAATTTTATACAAAAAACTGATCGTCTTCTCTATCAGATCGATTTGCGTTTCGATCACCAGCTCTTTTGCCTTGGAAATCTTACTCCTTCACCCTTTCATATACCCTTTTCGGTACCTTCTTTGTATTTTTCCCCAGCAGCTTTAGGTATTTCCGGTAATAATCCCGGGCTTCCCTTATCTTCCCCAGTTCCCAACAGACATCCCCCAGATTGATGTAGGCCACCGCCCGGTTAGGCGCCAGATCGATTACTTTCAACAAGATCCCCTCGGCTTTTTGATGTTCGCCCGCCTCAGCCAGGAAGAAGGCATAGTTATTAAGCATAACCACCAACTCAGCAACAGGCAGCAGATCCTCCTTGTGCAAGGTCCACTTTTCTCCTTCAATCTCCGCTACAGAGACGTCACTGATCTCTTCCACGGGGCAACTCCAAAAGACATAAGCGTAGTCATTCAGGCCATAGGATAAAATTTTAACGGCACCCGCCAGATCCCCCGCTTTGTACCTTTTCATGGCCACTTCATGGGCTTTCCTGGCAACCTTCTTTGGTTGTTCAAAATAGGCGGCATACGATAGAGGATACATTATTTTACCCTCCAGCCTGTCAAATTCCTTCAATCCCTCAATATCACCCCGGGCGATATATTTCTCCCTTTGGTCAAAATACATTTGCACAGGATCCTGAATCTCATTTTTTATAATTCGTAACTGTTTCCCATCCCATGCCAAAACGCAGTTTTTTTCAATGGCGGAAAAGGCCTTCTGACTCCAGAGGAAGACTTGGTTCCCACAGGTTTTGATCTCCATTTTCCTCTGATTGATTACCACCGGTTCATTGCCTTTCCCCAGCAGGCAAACTTGGGAGCCACTTTGGTCAACACCAACAAGGTACGCCATATAATCCAACAGAACAAAGACCTGGCGGTAGACGCCTGGGGGATATTTACCCAAATCCACCTCATATACCTCGACATACTCCCAGAAAACCGCAAATTCTTCGGGGCTAACGCCCGCTTCCTTTTGCAACATAGGTTTTAATCTTTCAAATAAATGCGGGTAATCTCCAGGCGACAACAAAGGCGGTTCTACGGGATCTTCCATTACCTGGGCCATTGAGGTAAATAGCGTTAGTTCCTGGGCAATCTCCACACAAAGTGCAATAACCATGAGTATCAAAACCATAATTATCTTTTTCACTGTCTACCCTCCCCAGTGGACTCGTAAAAACCCTTGACTACCACAGTCTCCCCTACCAGGAAACCTCCCATGGTCACCCAACTATTATCTGAAAATATTCTCTTTTTAGTTTTGTGTTTCCTTCAATATTTTAAAACCACTTGTTAAAACAGGTCCGCCAGAAAAAAAATAAAACGCCAAAACGCTATTTCTTTGGCGTTATCTCAATAATTATATTTATAATTTGATCCTACCGCCGGCATTGGCTGACTGTTCCGCCCATAACCGGATTAGTCCGGACCCCGGTTTGGGTATTAAACGGTGCTATGGTAACTGTGCTTTGCGGAACGGCAAAGGGATTTACTGTAATGACCCGTGTCCCCGCCCAAGTGGGTTCCTGTCCAAAGGGAGCGGAGCGACTCAAAAGCGCCGAGTAAACCTGGCCGTTAATATTGACGGACCCCAAATATGCATCAAAATTGCCAATAGTCGCCGGTTCCGGCAAGCCGGTAGCAGCAAAGGTTAAAGCATATTCTCCATTTGTCCGTTGAATCAAAACTACCCCGCCCGCAATGGGAGGAAGGGCTGGAACGGCTGCTCCGGACAGGCTGAGAACTATAGCACATTCCTCCACCGGTTGGGGCGTGGGAATGCAGATGGATTGCCCGACAAAAATCACGTTGGGGTTGGTAATGGCCGGGTTAACCGCCAGGATCTGCTCAACAGACACGCCAAATCGCACCGCAATGGCATTCAAGTTATCTCCGGCCTGAACCGTATAAAACACCCCCGGACAGCTAGGTTGTTGAGCCGGAATACAAATAACCTGTCCCGGAATTATGCGGGATGGATCTGTAATCTGCGGGTTAGCGTTAATCAGCTCCTGAACAGATATATTATTGCGCTGCGCAATAAGGTATAAAGTGTCGCCGGACCGTACGGTATATAAAACCCCCTGACACGGAGGGATAATTTGCTTAATCATCTTTCTTCATCTCCTTTGCTATGCAATTTACCGAATGATGACTATCATATTCAAGTACAAACGACCAGGACTCCCTATAATAAAGTAAAAATAATTCAATTCATCCTTTACGACCAAGCGTTAAACATGCTATAATTAGTTGCTCATGTAAATAGGTTTAGTGCGGACCTCATATTATCCCTTCTCGCGCCCGCCTTAGCACCACGGTTTGGGGGAGAATAAGAGCCATCCCACGCCGTTCTGGGCAAAATAACACGAGGAGGTTTTTTTATGTTTGTAGACAAGACTTTGACCTGTCGGGACTGTGGGAGCGAATTTGTCTTTACTGTTTCCGAACAAGAGTTTTTTGCGGAGAAAGGGTTCACCAACGAACCCGGCCGTTGCCCGGATTGCCGAGCCGCCCGCAAGCAACGAAACGGAGGCGGTTTCCGCCAAGGTCCCCGTCCCCGGCGTGAACTCCATGTCACCACCTGCGCCGCTTGCGGTACAGTTGCCCAAGTCCCCTTCAAGCCCAGCGGGGACCGGCCGGTTTACTGCCGGGACTGCTTCGCTAAGAATCACTACTAAAATGCAGGAAAAGGCTCCTTCCCACAGAAGGAGCCTTTTTGTTCCCTTCTCCATCTTAAATTGTCTTCAACCATGCGCCCTTTACTCTCGTTATCTCCGTCATTTCGCTTTGCGGATGATTCTCCGCAGCCGCTGCAACAATCCGTCCTCTTCCTCATCGTCGTCTTCATGCCAAAAATAGTCTTGTCCGCCCTTATACCCATAATTATCCTTTTTTTGTTTTCCTGCGCGGCTGCCTTCACCAGTAAAGCCTCCTGGCCACTGTTTCCCCCGGCATTGCCTACATACTTCGTTTGGCGCCTCATCGGACCTTAACAAGCGCGACTCTCCGTCACGACAGAAAACACTCATCAAGGCGCCCGAACGGCTGCAGACATCCACCTCCACCCATTTGGCCTGGTGATACCAGCACTGCTCTTTCGGTTCAGTCCCGGGAATAAACAGTTCATTCCGGCGTCGACACCCATCCGACGGTAATTGGCCGGAGACTTCACAGACAGCAACAGAGAGCAAATCGGAGGGGGTTGGGAACTGTTTCACCGGTTTACCTTTCAGCGCCTCCGCCATGAAATTGGCCCAAATTGGAGCCGCGACACGGTTGGCCGCCCCCGGCAACCTTTGTTCGTGGTTGTCACAGCCGACAAAAACAACAGTTAACAAATCCGGTGTATACCCCACAAACCAAGCGTCACGGTTCCGGTCCGTGGTTCCTGTCTTCCCGGCCGCCGGCCGCTTTACCAAATGGCCGACATTGGCTGCGGTACCGCCCGCTTGAAAGACACCGCGCATGGCATCGGTCACCAGGTACGCCACCCTCCTGTCCAGCACCCGCCGGCCCTTTTGGGGTTTTTCTTCAAATAACACACGACCGGAACGATCGCTTATTCTCCTGATAAACACCGGCTTGAAGCTAAGCCCGCCATTTGCCAGGGGTAAATAGGCTTTCGCCAATTCAAGGGGGGTAACTTCACTGGTGCCCAAGGCCAAAGAGAGCGTGGGATAAAGCTTTGATTCAATACCCAGCTTCACCGCAAAATCCGCCACATACTGCGGCCCGATGTCATGAATCAAGCGCACAGCCACCACATTGCTGGAACAAGCCAGGGCTTTCCGGAGGGAGATATAACCACTGACATACTCATTCCCATTGTCGGTGGGGCGATAACACCTACCCCCAACATAATAGGTCTTTGGCGTTAAATCAAAGGAACTGGCCAACGTATGACCGTTACTCAACGCCGCTGCATACAAGAGGGGTTTGAAGGATGAGCCTGGTTGGCGCTTGGCTTGTATTGCCCGGTTAAACTGGGAACTGCTAAAATCCGTTCCTCCGATTAAAGCCCGGATCTCCCCATTTGTGGGATCAATGGCAATTAAAACTCCCTGGGGCTGGGCAATACCCTCCTTATTCACTGTTAATTTGGGAATTCCTTGGTTAAAACAGCGATTTGCCGTCTCCTGCATGGTAAGGTCCAAAGTGGTCTCGATGCGCAACCCTGCGGTATATAACAGTTCCGGACTCTCCGGGAAGAGCCGCGCCACCTCCCGTTGGATTAAATCCATAAAATACGGAGCGGTCTTATTCGTTTCCAAGCCCGCCAAGGCCAACTTCTGCCGGGAATACCTCACGTATTCCCCTTCAGTGATATAACCGCACTCCAGCATTCGACGCAAAACCAACAACAAACGTTCCCTGGCAGCCTCCGGGTGCCGATAGGGCGAATAAAAGGCCGGGCCCCGCGGCAAACCTGCTAGCAAAGCCATCTCCGCCTCATTTAACTCATTTAACTCCTTACGGAAATAGGTCTTGGCCGCCACCCTAACCCCGTATGCCCCATGGCCAAAGTAGATTTGGTTGAGATATAACTCGAAGATCTCATCCTTTGAAAACTGCATCTCCAATTTAATAGCATAAAAGAGCTCCCGGATCTTCCGGGAAAAGCTCCGTTCATGGGTCAAATAGACATTCTTCGCCAGTTGCTGGGTGATGGTGCTTGCCCCCTGATCCAGACTCTGATGGACCAAATCGTGCCATGCCGCCTTGAGGATCCGACCGAGATTTATCCCCTTATGCTGGTAAAAACGGTGATCCTCCACGGCTAAAACGGCCTGGCGTAAAAACAGGGGAACCTCCTTTAATTTCACCGGACGCCGGTGCTGGCTGAAAAAGGTGGATACCAAATTCCCTTTGCTATCATAAACCTCACTGGCAATGGGCATCTGTGGCGGCGGCAACGGCGTAAACAGACCAACCAAAAAAACCACAGTCAAAGAGAACGCAAAGGACAGCAACAGGACAGCCACAAGCATTGTCGTATTGTTGGGGCTCTTTATTTCTTTAAGTGTGTTATCCCGCCATTGTTTGAACCGGTATCCATAATAACGAATCATACCCGATAAATTCGGCAGTTTCCCTTTCATCCATTGCCAACAGTTATTGGAACATGGCCGGTGCACCATGGCTTAATCCAACGCCCCTTCTGTTATATTACCATAAATTATTTGATTATATATATTCTGAACTTTTCTTTATTTTCCTACCGCTGGAGAATAATAAAAAAGCCGCCCGGAGGCGGCGAAAAACTCATAAGATCTTCAGCTTATTTGGTGATCTTCAAAATAACCGAGCTAAACGGGGCAATTTCCAGTTGTTCACCGGTAATCTTCTGCCCGGAGATGAGCTCCACAGCACCGGGTTGAACGCTAATGGTCTTCGCCTGGGCGTTCCCGTTGTGGATCACCTGGAGTACATAATCATAGCCCTTGCCGGAAACCTCATAGGCAGTCAACGAAGGAAGATTGATATTCTTAAGATTCCCTACAAACAGCAACGGGTTCTCCTTCCGGATCCGGATGAGCCTTCGATAGTGATTCAAGAGGCTGTTTTCATCATTCTCCTGTTCTTCCACGGAGATGCCGTCCCCGGGTTTGGTGTACATACTTTTCACATAGGTCCACTTGCTCATATCGGTCATGCCGGGGCCCTGGGCCGACGCATACCAATCCATGGGTTCCCGGAGGCATTCATCGGGTTTTTTGCCTTGTTGCCCGAGCTCTTCACCGTAATAGATAAAGGGGGTTCCGGGCAAGGTCAGAAAGATTGAAGTGATCATTTTGAGCCGGTTGATGTTCCCGCGGAACATTGAAGCAACCCGGTTCTGGTCATGATTAGTCAAGAAGGTAGCATCCATAAAGTCTTTGTTGTACTTCCGATACTCGTCGTACATGGCATTGACCTCTGCAGCCAGATCGTAGCTGAATCCCCCGCCGGAGGCCACAAAAATCTTGGGTGCAATGTTGAAATTCAACGTGCTGTCCATACTTTGCAGGAAAGGTGCGATCTTATCAGGGGCGGTCCAGACTTCCCCGACCAAATATGCATTGGGGTTGATGGATTTCACATAACTATCAAACTCTTGCCACCATTTAAGCGTTACTTCCTGGTCGATATGATCAATATGTAGCGCCGCATCCAAGCGGAACCCATCCACACCGTCACTGGTATCGCCGTCACCGTTGGGGTCCAGCCAAAATCGGGCAATCTCTTTAATCTCCTGCCGTACTTTGGGATTGCGCAGATTCAAATCAGGCATGCCGTTCCAAAATAGCGCTGTATAGTAATCACCATTCTTGTTATACCAGATAGTATTCTGGCCCCATGGGCCCCGAACCGTCCGGTCATCCATCAGATCCGCCCAAACATAATAGTCCCGTTTCTCCCCATACTTGTCACTAGCCGACTCTTCAAACCAGGGATGTTGAACGGAGGTATGATTAACAGGCAGGTCCAAAATCACTTTAATCCCCAGCTTATGGGCTTCCGCTAAAAACTCTTGGAAATCCTTCATGGTTCCATAATCCGGGTCAATCTTCAGGTAGTCAACCACATCATACCCATGGTAACTGGGAGAATCAAAGATCGGCAACAACCAGATGCCGTCTGCGCCAAGGCTTTTTATGTAACCCAGTTTCTTCTTCAGTCCCTGGAAGTCACCAATGCCGTCCTCACCTTTTCCGTCATAAAAACTGCGTACAAAGACTTGATAAAAGACGCTTGTCCGTGCCCATTCCGCCATCTTCGCCCGGCGGGCGAAATTCAATTTAACAAAAGAGAACACTTCACTGGTTTTACTCTCCCCGCCGTTTGTTGCTTGAATCTGGTAATAGTATTTCTTCCCTGCTTGCAAGTTGCCAATCCGCAGCCCGTTTTTGTGGTCATAATTGCGGATGCTTTTAACCGGTTTCAGCGTCTCCGGGCTTTCGCCCAGCAAAAACGTGACATCGGTACCGGCCGGAACTTTGAATAAGAACTTAATGGTCTCCGCATCGATATCAATAAAATCTCCCTCCTTGGCAATGGTCACAAAGCCAAAGGAAGAATCGGCAGTCCCAGTCGGCAGAACCGAAAACAGTACAAAAACGAGGAACAGCAATAGGTATAAATTCTTCCGCATCTTCAACACTCCCATCTCAAATTAAAATGCAATATCAATATCAATTTTTCTATATATAATTTTATCGGTTGGTCATTATCCTTCCTAAATAGGGCATTGCCGTACAGCACTCTTTGGACCGATTTAACCTGTTTAAGCGTACAGGCGTACAGACAACCAAGGTGCAGAAGAAAAGAGCCACCCGGACCGGCTCTTTGCTACGCTGAATTACAAATGGTGAAAAAATAACATTGTCAAGGAATATGTTTCATGATAACAATTTTTACTGTTTTTACCCTATCTTCCCGGTTTTACTTGGCACTTTTTATTTTGCGTTCAGGGGCCGCCAGGGCCATCACCGTCCGGACAATGTTTTCCTCCGTCAAGCCATAGGCCCGGTGTAAGTCGGCGGTTGACCCGTGGGGCAGGAAGCAATCGGGATAACCAATGCGTTCCACTTGGACCTCGGATAGACCTTCCTCACTCAGCAGCTCGAGGACGGCAGCACCAAACCCACCCGCCAGCACATGGTCTTCAACTGTAACCACACGTTGGATCTTCCGGGCCAGCGGCAGGAGGAGTTCCTTGTCCAGGGGCTTGATAAATCGTGGATTAACAAGGCTGCAGGCAATACCCCTGCGCGCCAAGGTGGCCGCCGCCTGCCTGGCGGGTGCCACCATATTACCGATAGCAAGGATTAATACTTGATCGCCGGTGGCCAATACCTCCCCTTTACCCCAGGGCAGCTCCGTAAACTCCCGGTCCAGCGGCAGGCCTTCCCCCTCACCCCGGGGATAGCGGATGGCCGCTGGGCCGTCATGATTGATGACCGTCCGAAGCATCTGCCGAAACTCTCCTTCGTCCTTCGGAGCCAAAATTGCCATATTCGGCAGGTGACGCAGGTAGGCAATGTCAAATACCCCGTGGTGGGTGGGGCCGTCTTCCCCAACCACCCCGGCCCGATCCAAGCAAAAAACCACGGGAAGGTTCTGGAGGCAGACATCGTGGACTACCTGATCATAGGCCCGTTGGAAGAAAGTCGAATAGACCGCCACCACCGGCCGCATCCCGCCACGAGCCAGGCCAGCCGCCATGGTTACCGCATGGGATTCGGCAATGCCTACATCAAAAAAGCGATCCGGAAATTCCTCCGAAAACCGGTTCAAACCGGTGCCCTCCGGCATGGCGGCGGTAATAGCCACCAACTGTGGGTGTTCTTTGGCCAATTCCACCATGGTATCGCCAAAAACCTGGGTATAAGTGGCGTTCTTAGGTGTTCTATAGGGTTGCCCGGTCTCACGGTCAAAGGGGGTTGTGCTGTGAAAGCGGCAAGGCTCTGCTTCGGCCGGTTCGTAACCCTTCCCTTTTTTGGTGATGGCATGAATCAGAACGGGTCCTCCATGATCAAAGGCATCTTGCAAAGTCCGCTTCAAGAGTGCAATATTGTGGCCGTCCACCGGGCCCAAGTAAGTAAAGCCCAGTTCCTCAAAGACAACACCAGGAATGAACAAGTAGGTTAAACTATCGTTCAACTTCTCCAAATAATGAATGGCAGATTTACCCACTTTGGGAATCTGGGACACAATATCCCCAATGGTCTTTTTCAACCGATAAACCTGAGGCTTTGTCCGCAAGCGGTTCAAATAGGCGGTAAGCGCCCCCACGTTCGGTGAGATGGACATCTCATTGTCATTAAGGACTACCACCAAATCAGTCTGGAGTTGGCCCCCGTGGTTCAACGCCTCAAAAGCAAGGCCGCCGGTCATGGAACCGTCACCGATCACAGCCACAATCCGGTTTTTACGTCCCTGGATATCCCGGGCCTTGGCCAAACCCACCGCAGCGGAAATGGATGTGGAACTGTGGCCGGAGGTAAAAAGATCATGAGGGCTCTCATCGGCCCTGGGAAAACCGCTCAGACCTCCCCATTGCCTTAGAGTATGAAAACGCTCCAGACGACCGGTTAACAATTTATGTACATAGGCCTGATGCCCCACATCCCACAGGATGTGGTCCTCGGGGCTATTTAAGACCGCATGTAAGGCCAGGGTTAATTCCACTACACCCAGGCTTGAAGCTAAATGCCCCCCGTTGTGGGCCACGGTATTGATGATAATCTCCCGCAGCTCCCCAGCAAGGGCTGTCAACTCTTTATTCGATAATTTTTTTAAGTCTTCCGGCAGGTTTAGTTTGTCCAGTATCCGATCCATCAAGAACCCCGCTTCCGTGAAGCATTTCTCTTCTGAGAATGTGTATTTTTCCCCTTCCGATCAGTCTCATGCCTTCTCCCGGTAAACCTATCCCAGGTTGCCAAGGCTTGTCCAACTTTGAAGACAATCTGGTCCGCCCTATTAATGGCAGTGCTCTTTCCCCAGGCCTTGCCGCCGACGGTCAGCGCCGCCACCAGTCCCAAACTGATGACATTAACTATATCCATGTTTAAGCCCTGGCTACGTGTCACCAACTCATATACCAACACAGCGGTCAAACCACCGCTGGCCGTACCGCAAATATCCCCTACCACATCATTGCAAAAATTAGCCACCCGGTCGGCGCGACGCACCAACCAAATGGCTTGTTTGGCACCGAAGACTTTATCTGCGGCCATCGCGTGCAAGGGTGTTTCATTGGCTGCTGTTACCGCTGTACCGACAATGTCAAAGAGGATCCCCACCCCGATCACCAAAAACAGCGGAATGATCGAATAATAAAAGATAAAGGTGGATGCCCACACTCGCGAGAGCGAAGAGACGATGATAGATAAAAAAAAGGTCAGGATACCGGTTCTACAGGCCTGACGCAGATTCGACACGCTTTTCATTCCTCCAACGCAACTTAAATGACATAATGATATGGGATGGTCATCAGCTGGGGAAAAATTGTGGCTTAGGTCCAGTAGGTTTTCCCAATGGCCTCCAAGACGTTGCCGTCTTGACGGTTTCCCTCTCAGGCCACTTTCTTTCGTTGCCGAAAAGAAGACTGGATTACCACTTAGACCACACTGCAATCCCCAACGGATGTCGCCGAAGCGAATAGTCTAGGAGTTTTCCTCAACGGTTCCCGCTTTTCCTAGCCTCTTTTGCAAAATGGGTTTCAAGCGGCAAAGAGCCAAAATCCCCAGGCCTTCAGGGATTTAAGCTTGACACCCGCTATCCCCCCCTTTCACTCAAGGCAGGCTACACTGCATCGACACTAAGTAAAAGTTACCGTACCGAATGCAGGTTCCACCCCAAGCCGTAGTTCACGCAAGTTCCCCACGAACTTGGGTCTCCGCGGTGGTAGGGTCAACGCCTGCATGCCATTGCAGATCGCCCCATCCACCTTAACCCCCAGCACCAGCCCCCGACTGGGCGTCGGCAGCCAGCACCAGGGACTTCATCGATGTGCCCTTAACGGATTTTTAGGCCCGTCTTCGAAAAAGGGGTCCCGACTAGAATACTACACCATCCCAGTCCCCTTCATTATACCATAATTATTCCGGCGGGGACAATGATCCTCTACCCACATCAGGCATTATTTACCATAATTGTCAGGAACAAGGCCGGATCAGGCCGGTTTATAAATGGCCTGTCTTCAACGTAACAGCAAAGCGCTGATAACAACCCCAAGCAAAGCCCCGCAAAAGACCTCCACCGGCGTATGCCCCAATAACTCCTTCAGCCGCTCCTGGTGAAATTCGCCTTCTTCAAAGAGTTCATCCACCAATTTATTGAGGGAAGCCGCCTGTTTGCTAGCAGCCAAACGAACCCCCGCCGCATCGTACATAACAATAAACGCAAAGACCAGGGCCAAGGCGGTCACCGGCGATGACCAGCCCTCCATCTCCCCAATACCAAAGGCCAGAGCCGAGACAAAGGCCGAGTGGGAACTGGGCATCCCGCCGGCACCGACAAAGCGGCGAAAATCAATCTTCCCTGTTTTGATAAAACATAAGATTCCTTTTAAGGTCTGGGCCACAAACCAAGCGGTGAAGGAGACCCAGAACACTTGGTTGTAACGAAATTCTCCGATAATATTCTTCACCTTCTTTTGTCAGGGGTTAATTTCAATAATAAGCACCGGCTAGTACTTGGTCAAGCAAAGATTAACTAAAGTCGGTTGAAGATTGGGTTAACCTTATTGTTTCCTGACCAAGACATAAGTTGCCAGCCGGCGGAGGGCGGTTGCCCGCTCACCGAACCGGTCCAGTGCCCGCCCGGCTTTTTCCGTTTCTTCTTTCGCCATCGCCAGGGATTGTTCGACCCCGAAAAGCGCCGGATAAGTAGCCTTTTCATTACGTCGGTCACTACCGACGGGTTTGCCCAGTTCCTGCGTGGAACCGGTCACGTCCAACAGGTCGTCGGTGATCTGAAAAGCCAACCCCAGGGCAGTCCCATACTCCGTCAGAGCCTGCAGATCATCGTCGGCTGCACCGCTTAAAAGAGCACCGGTCCGGATCGAGGCCAAAATAAGGGCGCCGGTCTTCCGCCGGTGGATCTCTTTCAATTCCTCATAGGTGATCCGCCGGCCTTGCGCCGCCAGGTCCAAAACTTGTCCGCCCAGCATGCCCTGGGGTCCTGCGGCAACCACCAGCTCCTGCAGGGCTGCCAGCAGCCTTTCCCGGGGAATCGCCCGGGGCGTCCGTGTCAAAACCGTCTCAACGGCTAAGGTCAACAAGGCATTCCCCGCCATCAGCGCGACAGCTTCGCCAAAAACCTTGTGATTGGTGGGTTTTCCCCTGCGCAGATCGTCATCGTCCATACAGGGCAAATCATCATGGATCAACGAATAAGCATGGACCATCTCCAAGGCGCAGGCCATGGGGAGCACACCAGCGGGGTCGGAATTAAACAGTTCCGCTGCCAGCAGGCAACAGACGCCCCGTAAACGTTTCCCGCCCCCGCAGGCGCTATACCGCATGGATTGGTGCAATGAAGCAGGTAGCGTGTTCGCCTGGGGTAGATAGCGGTCCAACCCCTCCTCAATCCATTGCCGGTACCGGTCGTAACCATCAATATAATCAGCAATCTTCAAAACTAGGCTTCCTCCTCAAGTTGCAGTTGAAAGGGTTCGGTCACAACTCCCTCTTCATCCCGGCGCAACAAAATATCCAATCTGCCTTGGGCCGCTTGCAGCTTCTCCTGGCAATACCGGGCCAAGGCCGCTCCTTCTTCAAATAATTGCAGGCTTTCCTCCAGGGCGGTAGTCCCACCTTCCAGGCGGGTCACGATCTCTTCCAACCTTTGCATGGCCTCTTCAAAACTCTGTTCGGTCTTTTCGGCCTTGGTCTTGGCTTTTTCCGTCAAACCAGTTCTGCCTCCTTTTTACATTGCTCAACCCGACAGATCAGTTCACCCCGGGCCAACCTGACGGCAACCTCTTCACCGATTTCCACCATCTCACTGTCGGAAACAAAAGCCCCGTCGGCAATACGTCGTGTAATGCTGTAACCCCTGGCCAAAGTGGCCAAAGGACTGAGGGCATTGAGTTTCCCTATCAGATTGCCGAAGACCAGCTGTCGTTCCTGCAATATACGGGGCAGAATCCGGCGCAACCGTCCCTCGGCTTCATCCAGCCGTTGGCGCATGGGATTGAGCCATCTTTCCGGCCGCGTCAATACCACCGAGTTGGCCAGCCGGTTTAACTCTGCACTTTTTTGCGCCTGGTAACGCCTGGCCGCACGGGACAAGCGTTCCCGCAAGGCAAGAACGTCCCGGGTTAACTCGTTTTGGTCCGGCACCGCCAATTCAGCGGCAGCCGACGGCGTAGGCGCCCGCAAATCCGCCACAAAATCCGCAATGGTAAAGTCGGTTTCATGGCCCACGGCGGAAATCACCGGATGGGATGAAGCAGCAATCGCCCGGGCCACCCTTTCGTCGTTAAAAGCCCACAGTTCTTCCAAGGAACCGCCGCCCCGGCCGATGATCACCAGGTCCAAATCGCTGATCTGCCCTGCGGTGCCCAGCGCTGCCACCAGGCTCTCCGGCGCTTCTTCCCCCTGCACCAGGGCGGGGATCAATAGAATATCCAAGTTAGGACGGCGGCGGCGCAGGATATTGATGAGGTCGCGCACAGCGGCGCCCGTCGGCGAGGTAATCAAGGCCACCTTTTGGGGCAAGCGGGGCAAGGGGCGTTTTCGTTCCGGTGCAAACAGCCCCTCTTTGCCCAGCTTCTCTTTTAGCTGTTCAAAGGCGAGGTTTAAAGAGCCTTGTCCAACCGGCTCCAACATCTCTACATAAATTTGGTAATCACCATTACGCTCATATACTCCCACGGAACCAAAGGCCAAAACCAGCATGCCATTCTCCGGAGTAAACCGCAAGGTACGGTTTTGCCCCCGGAACATCACCGCCCGGATCCGTGCCGCATCGTCTTTGAGGGTAAAATACATATGCCCGGAGGTATGGCGGGTGAAATTGGAGATCTCCCCCCGGACCCAAACACCCTGTAACACCGGATCTCCCGTGATTAGGGACGCCAAATAGCGGGTAAGTTCAGTGACGGAATACTCTGTTTTCACTGCGGCACCTCTCCCTCTCTTCCAAGCTTGTTTTATTCCATACCATAATAAGAATTCCTGCCGTGTCCCGCCATCCCGTAGATCTTGGTTTCCTTTTTGCCGCCGGGCCAAAAACGGGCATAGCAACGGGGTATCGCCCATCCTCCGGCAGTCCTGAGCCACCGTAAGAAAGTAACGGTTTGTCCATAATTTACTGCTTTATACTTCCTGCTTGTTAACTTAAAATTACATTAAGGCATTACAGACATAGTTCCAGCTTAAAGCTGGTTTTATCTTGTATGTAACAGGCACTGTGCTTGCCTTACCGAAAACCGGAAAAGGACACAAGATTTACAGAAAGGAATCACCAGCCCGGTAGAGAAGATGATTTTATGTTAACTGTTATGTCACATGTCCCCAACCCAACAACGCACTTTCTTCAAAAATTATTATTTATTAATACACGGCGCCACCGGAAAGGAGTAGAAACATGAAGTTGCTTAAACATCGCTTGCTCTCATTGTTTACCTCATTCTGTCTTCTGTTGTCATTTGCCCCGGCCGTACATGCGGCCACCATCTCCGACGTCGACGGTCACTGGGCGGAAAGCGCCATCCGAGCTTTAGTTCAATCAGAGGTGATCAACGGTTATCCCAACGGCAAGTTTAAGCCGGATCAGAGCATCACCAGGGCAGAACTGGCCAAGATCCTGGCTACGGCCTACGGTTTGAACAAAACCGGCCAAACCAAGTTTTCCGATACCAAAGGCCACTGGGCCGAAGGGTATATTGCCACGCTGGCCGAAAAGGAGGTTTTCACCGGTTATCCCGACGGCACCTTCCAACCGGAACGGCCCGTTAACCGGGCGGAGATCATCACCATGCTGATCCGTATGACCAATCTGGGCACAGCGGAAGAAAAGTACACCTTCGAACTGGAACCGAGCTTCCCGGATGTAGCGGAAGACTTTTGGGCCTTTAAATATGTGGAGATCGCCAACCGTCTCGGGATCCTGCCCGCCAATTACAAAGACCGCTTTCAACCGGACCGCCTGGCCAGCCGGGCCGAAACCGCCTGGATGGTCCAGACCCTGCGCAATCTGAAGGTTGTCACCGGAAAGATCCTGGATAATGGGGACAACTCCGGCTTTCTCACCATCGAAACCAACTCAGGGGATGTGGAAAATGTCTTAGTTATGCCGGATACCATCGTTTTCCGTAATAACGTAACCACAACAGCGGAGAAAATCCAAAAAAACGACAATGTAACCATCTACTCTAATCCATCGGGAGAATACCGTTTTGTCAAGGCCTTTGGCGAGGTCACCAAGGATGACCTCCTAAGCCAGATCAGCGCGTACGCCCAAGGAAAGATCACCCCGGAACAGGTAACTGCCATCTTAAGCGGAGATTGGGATACAGTGACCGAAGAATTAAAGGGCAGCATCTACGACCGTTTGGTGGAGTTTGGCCTGACGCCTCCAGAGGCCGAAAGCATTCTGGTACGGGATTGGGAGCACTTGGACACGCTCAGCCGTGATCGGTTGGCTGAAGCCATCTCCGATTATCTCGGTATCACTTCTGATCTGAGCCGTGCCATCCTGGACCAGGACTTCGAGCGGGCGAAAGAATACGCCAAAATTGAATTGGCCACCATGGCGCTGGGTCGTTTAATGCAGCGCTAAACCGGATCAGGAAGGGAAGAAAGGACTATAGCCCCTGCGCTATAGTCCTTTTACTTCATAACCCGAAACATCTCCTCCTTCTCCACCTCACGATCAATCTCCACCTGATAGGCCACAGAATCCCATTTGGCCTTCAACCTTACATTCAACTCGGGCAGCCGCGAAATACCCAACCATAAGCGTCCGTTGAAAACCGGCAGGTCCGTAAGGAGCCGACCGTCAATATAGAGCGTTCCCAGGGACAAGCCCGGCGTGGCGGTCAATTCAAAGATACTTACCAACTGTTCCAGATCCACCAAGGGTTCCCCCTGCCAACGGCCTCGTGAAACCACTTGTTTCCCTGGATAGATGACCCGGATGGTCCGTAAATCCAGGGCTAAATCACCGTCTCTGACCAAACGGACGCTTTCCCCCGACTCCTGCAGAAATTGGGGTAAAGAAATAAACGCTTCGGCCGGTGGCGGCAGTTCCCCGTTCCATAAACCGTTGACAGCGGCAGGTAGGTACACTTGGCCGCCATGGAGAAAGCCCCCCTCGGGAAAGGGCTGGCCGTCCACGGTCAACAGCAACCACCGCGGCAGCTCCAATTCACCGTAGGGCTGCCTCGCCAACAACCAACGGAGGGCCGCATCATGCACCGGGTACTCCGGCGCCAGGGGGGCAAGAAGTTCGGCCAAGGCTTGCCACCGGTCCTTGATCTTATGGTAAATATCGGGATATGTACGGAGATAAAGTCGATTCTCCGGCGACCTGACCAGTTCGAAACAGCGGTATTCGATCTCCACCGGAGTTCCCACCGGTAGGGTACGAAACAGGGCCTTGATATCATTATTCTGCATTCTGATACAACCGTTGGAAACCGAGCGTCCGATGGATCGCGCATTGTTGTTCCCGTGGATGCCATAGCCTTTCAGGTTCAGGCCCATCCAATAGCCGCCCAAGGGATTTTGGGGCCCTGGCGGCACAGGTTTACCTTTCTTCGGGTACCAAGTGGGATTTCTGACCTTTGTGACAATGCGGAATAACCCTTGCGGCGTCGGGGTCTCCGGTTTACCCACTGCCACCGGAAATCTTCCCCACTCCTCCCCGTTGTGGTAAACAGTCAGTAAAAAGGCAGGTATATTAATCTTAACCCGCCACTTGGCTTCTTCCTCCGCTTCAATCCGACTATCGCCATTCCACAAAAAAAAGAATGTCATGAGCCAGACAATGAAACATAAGGCCATCCGCCGCATTTCTCCAACGACACCTTCCTTTTGCCAGGAGCTTGTGCAGTAACGATTGTTGCGCTGTAACCGGCATCAACGGTTTCTGGAAAAAGGTCCTTAAAACAACGCTTTCAATCACCACAGGCCCTTTGATAGATTATGCGGGATGGCTTATGTTATGCAAAAAGGGTTTTCAGGGTTCTAAAATCTATCCTTGGTTAAACCTACCGGTAAATCCCTGCCCAATGATTAGACAACCTGCTTTAACCGCGTCTTCTACCGTCCCTCTTGATTAAACTCCCCCTGGTAATAATCCCCTCACCGAAACGATCCCTCAGGCGATCCACGGCCCGGTGGAGTTCTGCCAACTCGGACCGGTTCGTCTCAGGAAACAGTGTAAGCTGCGCCCCCTCTTCTCCGGTGAAATTACTGATGCTAACACCCAGCAAACGCACTGGCCCGTGGCCCCACTTTGCTTCTTCCGCCAGTTCCAATGCGTTTTGGTAAATCTCCTCCTCAAAATCGGTGGGCACTATCAATGTCCGGCTGCGGGTAATCGTCTTAAAATCCGCATTTCGAATCTTCACCGTTACCGTCCGCCCCTTCAGTCCTGCTTGCCGCAGCCGCCGGGCCACCCGGTCCGCTAAAGCCAGCAAAACACTGGCCAGGAACTCTTCATCACTGTTATCTTCCTGAAAGGTCACTTCATGCCCGACGCTCTTCGCCTCCTCTGGCGGCATCACCGGCCGCTCATCAATGCCGTTGGCTAGCTGATAAAGTTGTCTCCCCAACTCTCCCAGGTTTTTGCAGAGATAGTCCACAGGAAGACGGCGCAATTGACTGATGGTTTCGATGCCCATCCGCAAAAGTTCCTTCTCCGTCTGGGGCCCCACACCCCACAAACGCTTTACGGGCAGGGGATCTAAAACCGTCTGGAAATTCTCAGGAGTCAAAACCACAAACCCTGCGGGTTTTTGAAGGTCCGACGCCAATTTGGCCAGGAACTTATTGGGTGCAATCCCAACGGACGCGGACAACCCCAAGTTCTGCCGGATCCGGTCCACCACATTGCGGGCAATCGCCTCCGCCGGACCAAACAAAGCCTGACAACCTGTAACATCCATAAAAGCTTCATCTATGGAGATTTGCTCCACCAAGGGCGTATATTCCCGGAGGATCGCCATCACCTGTTCCGATACCTCCTGATAACGGCGCATCCGCCCCGGAACAAAGATCCCATGGGGGCAAAGGCGGGCCGCCTCCCGCAGCGGCATGGCCGACCGCACCCCAAATTTCCGCGCCTCATAAGAACAGGTGGAGACCACCCCCCGGGACCGGGGATCACCGCCTACAATCACGGGTTTTCCCCGGTAGTCCGGGTTATCATGTTGCTCAATGGCGGCGAAGAACGCATCCATATCCAGGTGGATGATCTGGCGCATGCGGTTTTGGCCCTCCTTCATCAAGGGCGGGCACCTCCCTCCGTCCAACGAAGCCGTGGTCAACCGATTCCTTTGTCTGGTCTGGCAAAGATACTTTCGCAACGTGGGTCGCAATTGGTCATTTGGCAAATTTTCACCGGGACAGTTCTATTTTGCCATGACGAACATGTGTTCGTCAAGGGGATCCTTACCCCACACAAGAAGGCAAAGGTTTTAGAACAAAGAAAAGGAACCTTCCTCCACTCCAGCGAATATTGGGTACAATATAAAACTGCATCCGGGCCTGCCGCCGGATCCAAGACAAAAAATGCCGGCGCTACGCCCAGACGATTTTGATGTTAAAATAGCAGCCACTGAAGTCAATCAATAAAGATTCAATCCAAGGAAAGGAGTCTTTATCTTGGCCATCGATCTACACCTCCACACCCAAGCCTCCGACGGGACATGGACCCCTGCGGAACTGGTCCGCAAGGTTCAAGAAGCTGACCTGACCGCCTTCGCCGTAACCGACCACGACGTCACCGCTGCCTTGGCGGAGACCGCCAGGCTCGTCGCCGGCACCGGTCTGACCTTCATCCCGGGCGTGGAGATCTCTGCCAGTTATACACCGGATATTACCTTACATATCATTGGTTACAACATAAACCCCGACCACCCGGCCCTCAAAAAAGTCCTGGCCTTTAATATGGCCGCCTGGGAAAAGAGCGAATGGGACTCCATTGCCAACCTGGCCAAGCTGGGGATCCATGTGGATCCAGAACGTTACCGCTATTGGGTCAGCGCCCGGCACCTGGGGGGCTGGCCGCTCTTAAACGCCCTGCAGGAAGCCGGCCATGTTCAAGGGTTTGACGATTACTTCGGCAAGTACTTCGGCAAAGGCAAGCCCGCCTATGTGGATATAATCTTTGCCCAGCCGGCGGAAGTGGTGGCTGCCATCCGGCAGGCTGGCGGTGTACCTGTTTTGGCCCATCCAGCCCTGTACCGGCAGGACGGCGCATACCTGTACCGGAATCCAGAGTTCCAAAAAGAGATGCTTGCTTGGGGCATCGAGGGGCTGGAGGCCTTCTCCAGCAGCCACACCCCGGAGGAAAGCGCAGAACTGGTACAGTTGGCGGAGAAATTGGGGTTGCTAATAACCGGCGGTTCCGACTGCCACGGAGACTTCGTCGGTCGACGCCTGGGCCAGCCTGTCGTGGCCGATCGGTATCTCCAGCCGCTTTTGGCACGAATGCAGGAAGTTCGGATGATATAGAAAAACAATATAAAGTCCGGAAAATTCCGGACTTTTTGTTTTCTTAAGCAAGCTTGCGATGATTTGTAACATATTATAACATTTTCCGTTAGTTTCTAGTATAATAATATTGTTACTCATGTTTTAAAATTCAACCATGTATCATTAAGGAGGAATGGGAATGAAGGTTTTTCGTATTGTCAAATTGATTGTTCTCTGTTTAATCGCTACCTTCCTGACCAGTGGTTGTTACATTTTATCCGGGGTCCAATCCCATGAAATCGGGCTGCTTATGGACAACGGAGTCAAAGTTAACAATGTTGTGGGTCCCGGCCGCTACACCCATCTGGGCTTTTTTGCCGCCAAGTTTAATATGGACTGTTCCGCTAAGACCCTGACTTGGGAAGATCCGGACCTGTGGACCAAAGACAAACAACCTGTCCGTTTTCGAATTACCGTTACTTACGCCCGGAAACGAGACGCCCAATCGGCCAAACAGATGTGGGAGAATTATAACCTGGAGGCCAAAAATGATCAGGCCCTTTCCCAGTTGGTCTCCACCCGCATCCCGCGTGTGGCCAAACAGGTAACCACCATGTTTACCCTCGATGAAATGCTGGGCATCGCCGAGGGATTAGGCGGCCGTGAGGTGCTCCAGGAACGGATGATGAACCTCTTGGCGAAAGAATTGAATGAGTTCAGCGTCCAGCTCCTGGATGTAGGCGTAAACGACATTGGCGCCGACGAGAATTACGTAGCCCAGCTCAAAGAGAAGGCCGTCTCCAAAGTCGCGGTGGAAGTTGCGGCGCAAAAAACCAAGCAGTTGGAGGAGCAGGTGAAGCAAGAAAAGGCCCAGACCCAGGTGAGTCTGGAGATTGCCAAACGGAAGAATTTGGTGGCTGCGGAAGAGAACCGGATCTACACCCTCAATCCTCAAGCCTACCAATTGGAAAGACTACGGCTGATGAAAGATATGATTAGCGATAAAGATAAGATCTTTTTCGTGCCGCAAGGCTGTGACATCACCTTCTTCCTTGACAGCGAGGGTAAGGTGGTTCCGGTGAAAAAGTAATAAAGGAACATTGCAAAAACAAAGAAAAACAGCCCCGGAATCACCCCGGGGCTGTTTTCCGACTCCCATGGTTTATTTTTAATTTTTGAGCATAATGATGCTTCCTATTTTCCCTTCCTTTACTTCCAAAAAGCCTTTACTACGGCGCTCAATCACCCAGCCATTTTCTGAAGGTGATCAGGGTTTTAGCCGGTCCGCCCAGTTTATTGGGTTCAATACAAATGCCTTCATCGGGCAAAGGCAGCTTTCCTTTAAGGGCGATCATGTAGCTTTCTCCGTATTTAACCGCTTTCTTCCCCAGCTTTTGCTCGTAAAAAAGGACAACTTTAGCCGGGGCATCGTTGCTTTGAAAGATATAGAAGAGTTCATCATCGTTCATGGACATACCGGCGGACAATTCTTTGTTAAACACCGCGCCGGGATAGACGGGTGCGCCAAGTTCCCGTTCGGTAGGTTGTTTCATGCTTTCGGCCTTGGCCGCTACGGCGTGATCCATTTCGTCATCAAGATACGTTTCGTCGTCGCCCCGATAGGTCTGGCGGTGAACTACAATCCAGGTCTTTGTTTTGTACGATCTATAATTATCGGAGAATGATTTATCATATATTGTAACGGAATATCCGGACAGGTCGTTATTCTTCTCCCGGACGCTCCATTCAAAACGGGCATATGCCACCCAGCATTCGGGCTGATATGGACTTCTGTTTGCCGCTAAAGTCCGCCTGATCAATTTTCCGGGGTAGAGTACATCTCCTGAGTCGGAATAGATCTCATCCTTTAGTTTATAGAAGACCAATTCGTGGTCAACCGGCGTCGTCTCTCCCGGTTCCAACTTTTCCGGGTACACCGCATAGTTAAGGACCTTGGCATCCAGCTTTTCACGGTAAAACCGGGAGACCTCCTCCGCGCCTGTGTTACAACTATAGATTTTGTAGACTTCGTCCCGGAGTTCCAAACCTAGACCAAGCAACAATCCTTCGGGATTATCTCCCATCTCTTCAAAGAATTGGTCCCTCGCCTTCTTGTCCTCGACAGCCCCAGGAAAAACCGGGATCGCCTTTTCGTTTAAGGGAGCTTGACCCGCCCAAACAACACCGGTGGCAAAAACAGCTGTGAGAATGATTAGGACCGTAATGCGCAAATAATTCATTTATTGCACCCCTTTTTCTTATAAAATGAACCATTGTTTGCTATAGAAGAATAATATTCCACAATGACCACTAATTTCCTGCTAATACCACCCGGTTAGCCAAGGAGACAGTTTAATTCTGCTGCCAAACATTTAAGAACAGAAAAAGCGCTTTTCTCCGTTGGAAAGGTAGTTAGCCCCGTCTTTACAGGTGCAATCCATAATCAAAAGGTTCTTGGACGGCCGGTACGTTACGGTTTCCCGTCCGGGATGTGATCAGTTTGCCAATGGTATGGGCGGCCATTAGGTCCTCATCAATGGGCCGGGTTAATGCGGCAATCTCATGATCTTGCAGTTTTGCTTCTAACCACTTTTCCTCATCCGATCTCAATAAAATAACAGGCATCCGTTTTTTGGTGTTGTGGATCCGCGCCATTAACGGATTGGCCTCGGTGGTAATGATGCTATAGGTTTTGACCAACTCTCCGGTGGCTTTGTCCACCCATTCCTCCCACAAACCGGCCAGGGAGAATATCTCCTGGTCCTTCAGGTAGATGAAATACGGGTATTTCCTCCCCCCCATCTCCCGCCACTCATAAAAGCCGCTGGCCGGGACCAAACACCGTTTCTTCCGGATCACATTTTTGAACGATGGTTTCACAAATAAGGAATCGCTGCGGGCATTCAGCGTATACGACCGGATCTTCTCCGCTTCCTCAGAAGTTTTGGTCCAAGCCGGAATCAAGCCCCAGGAGAACAATTGGAGCCGGTCGGGCTCCGTATTGGTGATCACCGGCATCCTGGGAAACTCAAAACCCGAAGTATAATAGACCGGAGCAAATTCAAAATCAGGACTCACCGGTAGGTTATAGCGGTTTTGCAAGCGTTGCGCCTCATGACTGAGGGCATAGAAAAAGCACACTTCAATCACACCTTACTTTGATGATATCCTCCCAGCGCGTAGTATAGGATGGCGAGAGTTTTTCCTGGCGCAGCTTCCACCTGACGCCCGAGCCTTGCACGGCGAATTTAACGGTATTACGGCCATATTTCCCGTTAATTTCGTCCATAACCTTCATGATCCCGGCATGCTTCCCATAGTCGGTACAATCAAACAAAGATCCCTGGACCCGGTCTTCGGGGACAATGTCCAAAACCATTACCCCGGCCTTTTTATATTTATACCCCTCTTTATAGATGGCCGACAGCCCTGACAGAGCATACTTGATCAGGGTGATGCTGCTATTGGTGGCCGTTGGGAGCCGGCAACTGAAATTCTGCGCATACTGCGGCTCATTCTTATTATAGCCGTTGGTGTGGATAAAAACCATGATGGCACCGGCGCATGTCCGCTGTTTACGAAGCTTATAGGCACATTGACTCGCAAAAGTGGCGACGGCCTCCCTAAGCTGGGCCAATTCGGTCTGGGACCTGCCAAAAGAACGGGAGGTACAGATGGCCTTCTTGGCCACGGGTTCTAATTCCAGTTCCAGGCAGGAGATCCCTGCAAGCTCCTTTTTTATCCGGAGCCCGACAACGGACATTTTCTTCTTTACCCAGCTATCGGTCAATTGCCCAAAATCCCAGGCAGTCTTCACCCCTATCCCCTTTAAAAGCGCCGCATACTGCCGGCCAATGCCCCACACCTCCTCAATTTCAGTCTGCTCAAGGGCCGCCCGGATTTTATCCGGGCTGTCCAGCACCAAGACGCCGTCGTACCCCGGCACTCGCTTTGCCAGGTGGTTAGCTACCTTGGCCAATACCTTGGTGCCGGCAATGCCGATGCTCACCTGGATACCGGTGTTCTTCAAGACGGTCTGCCGGATCTGCCGTCCATAAGAGGCCAGGTCATGAGTGATCCCGGTGAGATTCAAAAAGGCCTCGTCAATAGAGTAGATCTCAAGCTCCGGCGTAAACTCGGCCAGAGTCGTCATGACCCGGTGAGACATATCCCCGTAAAGGACATAATTGGAGGAAAAGACATGGACCTTGTTTTTAGCCAGAAAGTCAGCAATTGCAAAGGCTGGTTGCCCCATTTTAATACCCAGGGCTTTGGCCTCATTGGACCGGGACACAATGCAGCCGTCGTTATTGGAGAGTACCACAACGGGTTGCCCATTCAGCGCCGGGTTGAAGACCCGCTCACAGGAGACATAAAAGTTGTTGCAGTCCACCAGAGCAAACATGGTCAATACACCTTCTTCAGGATGTAGGTTACAATGCCCCAGATGGAAAAGTCGGCTTCGCCGGTGACGGGAATCGGCGGAAAATCTTTGTTGGCGGGCATCAAGACAAGGCCGTCTTTTGTCCTCTTCACACGCTTCAGCGTGAACTCACCATTTAAGAAGCAGACGGCTAAAGCATTGTTCCGGTACTCAAGGGACCGGTCAATCACCAACAGATCGCCATCGCTGACCCCTGCATCTTTCATGGACTGGCCACTGACCCGGCCGTAAAAGGTGGCGCTGGGGTTTTTCACAACAGCCTTATTCAGGTCCAAGATGTTTTCTAAATAATCCTCGGCCGGGGAAGGAAAACCGGCTATGATCTGCCTGCCGACATAGGCCACGCCAAACTCGGAAGATTCTTCAGGAGAAAATATCTGCATACTCATGTTGTCGTCCCCTCCTGCAGAACATATGTTCGATTATTATTGTACACCCGAATCTCCCTTTTTTCCAGGGGGAAGATCTTACACAGCCGGTTTCATAATTCTTGTTAGATTTACAATTTGGGGACAATATATAAAAAGAGTGGCCTCGTGGTGAGTCCACCCTTTTAACCTGCATTTATTGCTTGTTTCTGTTTTTTCCCGGGCTCAATTGTTAAATTTGTAAATAACCCATCTCCAAACTTATAATTCTTTATACCAAAACCCAGGATAAAGTTTACCTTTAAATAGCTCTTTAATTTGTTCCTTACGCTTCTTCTCTTCCAATTTTTTGACAGCTTCATATCGGTTGTCAACATACTCGCCAAATTTCTTGATTTTCTTGTCACTGTGACCTTTAGCTAAAATATTATAGACCGTTTGCTGCCAATCCCGGTTATCCGCTTGTAAACAATGAAATACTTTGCCTTCCATCACATATTTGGTCATATGTTTAAGGCAGAAGGAACTCTGTCTGGAAACAACCCAATCTCCATCATATCCCTGTAGTGCATAGGCGCGGACACCGCGTGGCCCCACCGCGTTCCATGCAGTGCGCAATTGTTTAATTGCTTCGCTATTCTTGCTTAAACATTTATATGCCGGCCCCTTTTCATGCATGTTCGGCATGGCTCTCTCAACTTGTTTTCTTACAAAATACGGGGGGTATAAATGTAAAACCTTATCAGCTGATGGTGATTTTTCTTTTACTTTCTCAGTAATAGGGTAAACCGGCCGTCCATCTGTATAATCTGCATAAACAGCAAAGATATTACCGCCAAAGGGAGCGCCAAGGGCCACAAACTGGTCAATGTCATTACCATAAGGAACCCCGGAGATACCGGCTATATAAGAAGCAGTCGCCAGACACCCCATGCTATGGCCGATTACATCCACCTTAAAACCATCCGGCCGGATCATATCAATAGTAGGCATCGTTAAGATAAACTTCTTGGACCTTCCCAGTTACAAGATTAATCTTAAAGGCAATAAAATCCAGCGGTTTTACGATGTTTCGTGCCGTTCGTTGATATATACCAAATAGGCTTCGGCCATCCTTCGACCAAAAAAATTTCTCCTCTAGATAGCTTGGTTCATCAACTTTAAGCAATTTTTTCGGTGGAACTTCCGGTATATTTATATTAGAAACAAACAGCTCTTTACCTGTGGCGATTAGGATTTTCTCGCTATTCGGGGACCAGATGCGCGTATCGATGGAGTTTTGTGGTATTCCACTTCTGTTTATATAAGTCACCTCTTGGGTCTCCGGGCCATAAACAGAGTGACCCATGAACATAAGTAAATTCTTGGTTGGAGCCCAATTACTGCTCATCAAATATGTTTTTCTCGTAGTTTTAGTCACTGTATCAATTAAATACTCTTCGTTATCATTAGAAACTTGTAAATATCTATCGTCATTGGACCAACAAAATCCAGTGAATTCAAAAGCAAGGCCAGTATCCCACGTTTCCCCGTTCTCATATTGAATGACTATTTTTTTATCATTATTTTTCTGTACTAATTGTTTGTTATAGCTATTTGAATAACGTCGTTTTATAGTCTTCTCAATCTTTTCAATCAACTGAAAGTCTTTAAAATCACTGGTTTTAAAACGTCCAAATATATTTGTTGTATGATGATTTACCACAACCACCAATTCATCGTCGTTCAACCATTTGACAAAATCGGTAATTTCCCGTTCATTGGTTTTAATACTTCCCTTGATAAGCAACTTATCCGTCTTGGCATCAAAAATGAGCGCGTCATTTCCATACAAAATCAGGTACTTTTCCCGCTTAGGCGACACAATTAGCTGACTGACATAAGTGTCAAAGTCAATCGCTCATAGATGAGAAAAGCTGGACGAAAAAACACACGGTCTCTTGCCTTTTCCTTAATAATGTTCATCAGAGCATTTGATACCAATGTCAATTGGGTATTTAAAAAGTCGGATCTACCTCCCACCGGTTGTTGTTTTAATGGTATATTAATAGGTTCGGTGTTAATAAACTCTATTTTGCCAAGTATCATCACCATCTCCTGATCCCAAGGCAAATTAAGGTTGCCTAAGTAAATCTTGCACTCGGCTTGGTGATCTTCTTCTAAGACGTAATAACGCATTCCATAACCCCCAACACATTAAACCTTATACTTTATCTAAAACTAACTGTTGTAAACTTACCAGTTCAGACTGGAGCCTTTGGCGAAGTGTATCACGCAGCGGACACACAAACGTCCCGTTTAAATTGTTACTTAAACTATCTTCCTTGATGTCTGTAATCTTTTGCCGGATAAAGTCTTCGATAATCAACATCTCAGCATCAGTAAGTTCCCCTTTAGGCAACAGCTCCATGTTTCTTTCAATTAATTCAGTCTCATTCATTCCAAATAGAAGTTCCGCCAGGGATTTATTTTCGATATTTTCGTTTCCAAGCTGGCATTGGGGATTTACGCCTTGACAAAATGGACATTTTGGACCTGTCCGAAGTTAGCGTTCATGCCACATTACAAAATTAAGCAGATTTGTTTTCTCAACTTCCATTTTTAAACACCTCTTTGCTCTACTGTTGAACATAAACGCCTAAAGGAAGAGGCTTTTATTATTTGATGAAACTTCCCTCTCCTACCTCACCCCGGCGGCGCCGGGCAGGCCTCTTTCGTTGTAACGATACTGCAAGGCCTCGGCCAAGTGCGGGAGTTCGATGCGGTCGGATCCCGCCAGGTCGGCGATGGTGCGGGCTACGCGGAGCAGGCGGGCATAGGCGCGGCCCGAGAGATTGTAAGTCTGCATAGCCTTCGCCACTAGGCGGCGCTCCGCCTCACCCAGGGCGCAGTAGATTTTCAGTTCCTTGGCGCCCATATGGGCGTTGCAGTACAGGCCCATCCCCGCCAACCGCTGGGTTTGAATGCTTCTGGCTGCAGTCACCCTAGCCCGGATGGCCGCCGAACTTTCCCCCTCTTTCCTGCCCAGCAGTTCATCATGGCGCAAGCGGGGTACTTCCACAACCAGGTCGATGCGGTCCAAGAGGGGTCCGGAGATTCGCGAGCGGTACCGGTGAACCTGGATGGGCGTGCAAACACAGGGACGGGCCGCATCGCCTAAAAAGCCGCATGGACAGGGATTCTGACTTGCCACCAGCATCATCTTGGCCGGATAAGTCAGGGTCGTGGCCGCCCGGGCAATGGTCACCACCCCATCCTCCAGAGGCTGCCGCAATGCTTCCAAGGCCTCCCGGGGGAACTCAGGGAACTCATCCATATATAACACACCGTAATGGGCCAGGCTCACCTCACCCGGCCGGGGAATCCGCCCGCCGCCGATTAAACCGGCGGCGCTGATGGTATGGTGAGGACTGCGAAAGGGCCGCTGGGTCAGGAGGGAGACACCCGTCGGCAGCATCCCGGCCACGCTATAGACCCGGGACAGCTCCATGGCTTCTTCCCTGGTCAAAGGCGGCAGGATGGAGGGTAAGCGCCGGGCCAGCATGGTCTTGCCCGAGCCCGGCGGGCCGATGAACAAGAGGTTGTGCCCACCGGCAGCGGCAATCTCCAAGGCACGTTTAGCATGGTCATGTCCCTGGACATCCCGAAAATCCTCGGGATACACCGGTTGGCCCGCCTCTTCCCAGTCCACCCGGACGGGTTCGGGTTGCCAGTCGCCATTCAAAAAACTCACGGTCTCCCGGATATCCCAGACCGGGACAGGCATAATCCCCTCCACCACCGCCGCCTCCTGCAGATTCTCCCGGGGTACCACAAAGAAGTCGGCCCCGCCTTCCACCACTGCTTGGGCCATCGCCAACACACCATTGACCGGCCGGACCTGGCCATCCAAGGCCAATTCCCCCACGATCACCGTGCGTTCCAACAAATCCATCCGGACTGACCCATGGGCCGCCAAGATCCCCACGGCAATGGGCAGATCGTAGGCGGCGCCCTCTTTTCTGACATTGGCCGGCGCCAAATTTATAGTAATCTTATGGGCTGGAAATTCATAACCCGAGTTTTTAATGGCCGATCGCACCCGTTCCCGAGACTCCCGCACCGCGGTGTCGGGCAAACCGACAATATCGAAGGACGGTAGCCCCAACCCCAGGTCCACCTCTACCGCCACCGTAAAACCATCCACACCAAGGACGGAAGCGCTCATCACCTTCGCTAGCATGAGTACACCCTCCCGCCTTCCACCTGAAAAGCACCGGGAATGTGCAGATACCCTTCCACCTCACCGCCGGCGTTGGTGTAAACAGCCATCACATCAAAACGGCAAGGCCGGTCTTGCAGCCGGTGCCGGGCCAGATAAAGGGCGGCAGCCTTTGTCAAATGCATACGTTTTGTCCGGGTTATTGCTTCCAGACCAGTGTGGTGGCAACTGCTTTTGCGGGCTTTTACCTCTACAAAGACCAGAAAAGTTCCGTCCTCGGCTACAACGTCAAGTTCCCCGTACTTTGTGTGATAGTTCCGGTCCCGGATAAGATAACCCTTACGTCGCAGGATCTCCACTGCCTCGTCCTCCCCGTAACGACCGGTGGCCTTTCGGTCCATGCACATCCCTCCACCCTCTCCGCAAAACTGCTTTTTAGCAAAAACATATGTTATTTTCTATATTTTTTATCTTTTCCCTGCCGTCCGGAAAATAAAAAAACCGCCTTGTGGCGGATGGCAAGACTCTGGCCTAAAAATAACTTAATTAAGTTTATTCCCCGCTGGCTCCGTTATACCTAATTTCTTCCACTTCCTCCACAATAGCCAGTTCTGTCCGGTCCAACAGGTTGATTTCGTGTCCACCGCCCACTGTCACACAAGGACGGCGTCCGTCTTCTGGATTGACCCTGGAAACCACAGCAATCTGCCCGTTACTCAAACGTACTCTCGTGCCAACCGGATACTCGGCCACACATTTTACCAAAACTGCAACAGCAAGGGGATCAAACAAACGTCCAGCATTACTCCGCAGATAATTCACAGCTTGCCGTGGACTGAGGGCGCGGCGGTAGACCCGTTCGGAGGTCATGGCATCATAAACATCCGCCACTGCTACAATCTTGGACATCTCAAGGATCCCCTCATCCGAAAGGTTCCGGGGATAACCGCTCTTATCCAGGCGTTCATGGTGTTGGTAGGCAATGTTGGCGGAAACCGCCGAAATATCGTCCCGGCCCCGCAAGAGCTGGAAACCAAGGTTGGCGTGCTCGCGCATCTGGCGCTCTTCGGCAGCATTCAAGGCACTCCGCTTCTCCAGGATCGCCTGGGGTATCAGCAACATTCCCAGGTCATGAAAGAGGGCGCCTATCGCCAATTCCCTGAGTTTGATCTCGTTATAGCCATACATAATCCCCATGAGGACCGAAAGCACCGTCACGTTGATGGAATGACCAAATAGGTAGGCGTCATGAATCCGGATATCCGTCCAACCAACTAAATTGCGGCGATGGCTAAGCGCCTCATCAACCAAGGCATTCAGCGGCTCTTTTACGCCTCTCCACTCCAGGCCGCGTCCGGCTTTTATCGATTGATACATTTCATAAAAGGGTTTCAACAGCATTGCGATGGTCTTCTCGGAGATAATATCCTCCACCAGCGGCGAGGTCGGTGTACTGACATATACGGCCGGTAGACCCTTCTCCGCCAACCTAGCAACAACTTTCGGTGTTACCGCTGTCCCGGCGGCAACCAATACCCGCCCGTCCGGGTTAAAGACCGTCCGCGCCAGCTTCATCTCGGGGGTTAAATCCTGCAATAAGACTTTACGCATGTCCAAGTGTTCCTCCCTGAATCTCCAGAATGGTTTGCTGTTCTTCCTCTATCTTTCTTTACCCGTCTTTCTCTGCCGGCGTTGCAGCTCACGGTCCAAACGCCAGACAAAGGCAATAACCTCCGCCGCGAGCTGATAAGCCTCGGGAGGAATAGCCTCCCCCACCTCCGTCGCAGCCAACAAACTCAACAACTCTTGATCAGCAACGGCAGGGATCCCCGCTTGTTTGGCCAGTTCGACAATGGCTTCGGCAATGACCCCTTTGCCTTTGGCCAGGACCACCGGCGCTGCATCTTCTCCCGCTTTATACCGTAAGGCCACAGCTTGTTTCCGTTCTTCCATCTCACACCCACCCATCCACCGAAACAGGTGGGCTCGTCCCTGTCTCCCTTGCTTTTACGGTGACATATATATGAAATCCTGCCGCTTCGAGGCGCGTCAGCCAGTTAGGCAACTCAATCCGGAAGAGATCAATAACTTCAGGCGCCACAATAAAGGTCAGGTTACAGCATTGTTCCTCCCAAAAGCCCTTAACCTCCACCAACCCTAAGTTGGGCGGGATCAGTTCCAAAACAAAACCGGCCGTAGACTGTGCTTGCCTGTTGCCCCCCTGTTCAACAGGCCAGTGAATCTCTCCTCCGTCTTTAGTTTGCCAGACAACCGGACTAATAAGCATAGCCAAGTTCCGCTCAGTTCCCTCCGGTCCTGTTTCTTGAAACTCCCGGAAAAACTCTGCCAACCCCTCCACATCCTCCGGATCCACAGGAAGGGTCCTGGGCTTACCGGGGAAATCTTTCCGGTATCCTGGGAAAAGTTGATAAATGGTGAAAAGCACCGTTTCGGGAGTTACCGGCAGTCCTCTGGACATAAGGTGGGCAACCACCCGCGGGTTTAAGACCACACCCCACTGCTGCCTGGCCAGGCGTAAAAAACGCTCCAATTGTACTAAGTTTTCCCGGCTAACAGCCATATTCTCCAGCAGCAAACCCTGGGCCAACTCACGCCAGAATTCAGTGGGTTTAAAACCAAGGTTCTGCAATGTCCCAGCCAAACGGTCTTCACCCGGATTAACCACCCGTAACAGCAACTGCCCATTCTCCCGGCCGATGATTTGAAAGGTCATCTCCTGGTTGCAGGGCAGATCGGCCATCAGTAACTGGACCGGCCACTGCTGGCCTTGGGTTTTTAGGACCAATTCCTTTCCGTCCCCGGTCCGGGCCAATTCGCCCCGGATTAACCCGCCGGACGGTGGGGCCGTTGCCGTTTTGGCACCGGGGATATTACCGGGAATGGGTCCCTGGATCTTCAACCCGCTTCACCATCCTTGGGCCACGCCAGTGCCAACTGTTCCTCGGCTGCCAACCGGAAGGACCGGCGATGTATGGGTGAAGGACCATACTTCGCCAGGGCCCGGTAATGGGCAGCCGTCGGATATCCTTTATGCTTAGCAAAACCATACTCCGGATACTCCCGGTCCAACTCCTCCATCATCCGGTCCCGCGTTACTTTGGCAAAGACTGAAGCTGCGGCAATAGATAACGACAAGGCGTCGCCATGGACAATCCCCTTTTGGGGCAGGTTAAGCTCCGGCAGTGTCAGGGCATCGATCAGTAAAAAGTCGGGTTGCTCCGGCAGCCCGGCCACTGCCCGCTGCATCGCCAACTTAGTGGCGCCCAGAATATTCAGGGCATCAATCTCCGCTACAGTGCCAATGCCGATGCCAAAGGCCACTTTCTCTTGCAACATCAATTCATAGAGGCGCTCGCGGGCAGCGGGCCGCATCTGTTTGGAGTCGTTCAAACCGGGTAGATAAATATCTCTGGGTAACACCACGGCGGCGGCCACCACGGGGCCGGCCAGCGGTCCGCGCCCCGCCTCATCTACACCGGCAATAACGCGGTATCCCTGGACGACCAGTTCCTTTTCAAAAACAAACATCTTCAACTGTCGCTCCCGCTCAAGGGCTTCGTCGCAAATGATCCGTCTGCCCATCCCAGTGCCTCCGTTACATACCCTATATTTAAATATCGTCCCAAATTGTCGAAAACTAAAGGAATTATTCGCCAGGAATTATTCGCCGTTAATGATAAGTCACCTGCTTATAACGGGCTTTTTTACAAAAGATTCAGGAAAAAACAGGCGGTCGACAGCTTGTTTTCCGCCAGCAACTTGCATCGGACAAAAGAAGGGGACGTCGCAAAAGAACGTCCCTTCACCATTAGTTTCCTTTAGCATTTGTGGTTCGACCTAAGGAAGGTCGGACTCGGGGAAGAAGCCAACGACAAAGTCCCAGATCTCATTGGCCGCGTCGACAATCTCTCCCAGATCTTCAATATCCAGGTCCTCCACGGGACTCTCTACAATGAGGTACTCCACGGTCTCCTCCAGGTCAGCGAACTCCGCCTCCAGTTCAACACAGCGATTCCAGAGCGCCCGCAGGGAAGCGCCGGCCGGTGCTTCCTCACCTTTTGCCTGAATAAAGGCGGTAAAAAGCAGGGTGGCCGATTTTTGCGCCTGGGCAAGAATCTCCGCCAGATCCGCTTCTTTCTCCAAACCTGTCTCGGCAGCACTTAAAGCTTGGTCCGCTTGGTCCAGTAACTCCGCAACTCTGGTGGATGCTTGTTCCAATTTCACTCCTCCTTTGCAATCAAAGCTAGCAATTCGTGTAGCCAAAACGGGCAAAAAATCTGACTGCCAATAGTATTCACTTTCCACCGGCTTTTTACCTTCCAAAGAAACAAACGAAAAAATAAGACGGGTTATATTTGTCCCCCGTCTTATCATAAAAAACCACTTATCCGTCATTCCCGGCCGGGCGCCGGGCACCCGCCACATATTACCCGACACCAGTAACCAAGCAGCCACCTTATTATCAGTAAAAGTGTTTACTATTCATATGTTCCTGCACTAAGTCCAAAGCCTCCCCGAAGCGTTGGAAATGGACAATCTCCCGCTGCCTGAGGAAACGGAGGACATCGGTAACATCCGGATCATCCGAGAGATTGATCAACCATTCATAAGTGGACCGCGCTTTTTCTTCTGCGGCCATATCTTCCTGAAGGTCAGTGACGGGATCACCCTTGGATTGAAGGTAAGCCGCAGTAAAAGGCACACCGGCGGCACTAACAGGGTAGACGGCCTTATCGTGGTCAGCGTAGTAAGCCCCAAAATCGCTCTCTTTTATCTCTTCAATACTCGCGTCCTTTGTCAGTTTGTAGACCAAGGTGCCAACGATCTCCAGGTGAGCCAGTTCTTCCGTTCCGATATCGTTTAAAATGGCCACTGTTTCCCGGGTGGGCATATGGAAGCGCTGGCTCAGGTAACGCAAGGATGCGGCCAATTCCCCATCGGGACCGCCGTATTGGGTGATAATATACTTGGCCAAACGGGGATTAGCCTCCCGGACTCTCACGGGATACTGCAACTTTTTTTCATATACCCACATGCTTCCTAACTCCTTCCGTAATCAATCTGCCAAGGCCATGGCGTTTCCACCCATCCCCAGGGGATCCGCGGCGGTGCATCGCTACAGGCCATCAAGGGGCCATAACACTGTTCGTACTGCCTACGCAGGGCCTTCGACTGACAACACAGGTTATTAAAATCCATCAATGCCCGCTGGTCACAAGGATGGGTGTCCAAAAACAAATTCAGTTCAACCAGGGAAAAATCAACGGCCATGATCTCCTTGAGTAACCGGAGTTGTTCTTCGTGCATTATAACAACCTCCTATTTACGGTAAGGTACATAGGGGCGGTAGAGTTCAGGGAAGATCGTCCCCCGCTCCAGGCCAACCATGGGCGGCCAGCGTTCTACATATGCTTGAAACGGGACATAAGCCCGGGCCAATTGAAATTGCGGCATCATTTGATCCACGAAAATTCCCTCCTTATCCATCACGAACTGCTTTATCATATTCCCGCCCTGTCCCAGATGCGATAATCCACAACAAATATGCCTTTTGCCCATAAGGAGCCCCCTCCCCCGCCGGGAATAGAAAATCCTGTGCCGGGGGAAAATGAAAAGCAACGGGAGGGAGTGGCATGAAGTTTATCGGACGCTTGGCCGACGGCCTGTGGGTCTCGGGACAAACCCAAGGTTTTGATCTCTACACAGGCTGGATTGATCTGCAACTTGAAAATCTAGGCTTCGAAAAACAAGTTTGGGTCGATCTCACCTTTATCCAAGCAATGCTCGGCCAGGAGACCACCCACCGGGTCAGTATCCCGGCGGTGTATAAAGAAACGCTTCCTAATAACAAAGAACGTTGGGGCTGCCATACCCCGGAGTTCCCTCCGGTCTTGGAATACCCGGGCATCCTCAATCTAACTCGGCAGGTAACCTATAAGCCCCGCATGATTGTTGGTGGCCAGGAAATTGTGGATTTGGAAACCTATATTCTTTTTCAGTACACACCGGAACTCCACAGGCAGCAGGATTATCGCTTCCCCGCCGTTTCTCCGGAACTTGTCAGTCTGCCTTGGCACAATCCGTACCAACCGCCGGCTCCGCGCTGAGAATTGCCGGGAAATAATCCAAATTAAAAAAAACAAGCCCCAACAGGGCTTCGTTTTTTACTGTAAAAAATATGGTCTTTTTGTGGCGTCTTTCGGTCAATTACACCAAAGGTTGATGCTGCACCATGATGTAAAAAACTGCTTATCTGGGAAGATGCCGTTAGATTTTGTTAACATCCATAAATTTTCCTTCTCGTTTTCCCTGGTACAACCCACAAAACCAACGTTTTTCCCCTCAGATAAATTTTTTTTAAAAAATAGTTACCAGCGGGTCCTGGACAAACGTATCATTCCTGCCATTTCCCAGGCCTTTTGCCGTTTTTCTGGAAAGGAAACCTGCTATAACCGTAGAATCTCCCGCATTAATTGAAAGGAGGAGGAAAACCGATGAGATGTCGCTGTTCCAAACAGGGTGACCAACTTCATCTGGAATTTGTCTGGGACCTCTTAGCTGAAATTGCGCGCAACAGTGAGCCGGCGGAGGCCTTCGAAGCCTCTTCCTTAGCTTTTCGTAAACATATCACCGTTGGCGAACCGTCCCCCCTTTGGAATGCCCTCACCGGCCGGGAAGAAAACCATCATTAATACAGTTCATTAATTGCATAATTCGTTACCAAACCCCATCTATTCTATCACCGGCTCTTTTTACTTCAACCAGTATTCAGGGGACCAGCCCCCGAAAACCCGGTTAAGGAAATAACCCAGGTTGGAAAAGAGATCGAAGAATAACAGCAAACCCATGACCACCAATAAAATCCCGGAAATCAGCTCCACCCAACGGGCATGCCGGAGAAAAAAGGCGCTAAAACGCCGAAATCCAGTCATGGCCACTGCCAACAAGAAGAAGGGGATGGCCATCCCCAGAGAATAAATGCCCAAGAGGCCCAAGCCAACCAACGGTTGCGCGGTGCTGCCGGCCAGAGCAAGAATGCTTCCAAGTACCGGCCCAACACACGGCGTCCAACCAAAGGCAAAAGCCATTCCGGTTAATAACGGCTTAAGAGGGCCAACCCACTTTTTCTGCAACAACGGCCGGTTTTCCCAGTACAATAGGCCCAACTTGAGCAATCCCATTTGGTGCAAACCAAAAAACACAACAACAGCACCCAAAACCCGGCCAAGTATCCCGCGGTAGGTCCGCATAAATTGGCCAACCAGGGAAAAAGCCGTCCCGAGCAGCATAAAAACCACGGAAAACCCCAGCACAAACAGGAGCGTCACCCAGAGGCTTCTTTTTTTTGTCACCGCCTGCCCGGTGACGCTGCCCGTCAGGATACCTAAATACCCGGGAGCAACTGCCAACACACAGGGAGAAAAAAAGGAAAGCAGCCCGGCCAGCAAGGCAATTCCGACATGGGGGGTCTCCAGCATCTTACTTACTTTCCTTTAAAACTTCTTCAACAACTGCTTGCAACTTTTGGTAGGAGGCCGCCCCCTGGATGACATGGCGGATCCTGCCGTTTTGGTCCAAGACATAAGTCGTCGGAATGCCAAATACCTGATATTTGGTAGCAACCTGGTTCTGGGGATCAATTACAATGGGGAACTTCATCTGGTTGGCCGCTACAAATTTCGCCACAGCCTCCGGATCCTTCTCCAAATTGACTCCGATAATCTCAACCGATTTATGCTTATACTGACTGTAAAGCCGGTTCAGATCAGGAATTTCCATGCGACACGGCGGGCACCAGGTGGCCCAGAAATTAACAAGCGTCACTTTGTTTTGGGAGTAAACATGGCGCAAGGATACAGTGTTTTCCTTCAGATCTTTCAGGACAAACTGAGGGGCGACGGCACCTTTCTCCGGAGCCTTGGCCTGGGCTCCTTCCATATTCATAAAGCCCGAGCCAAGGAGAACCGCCAGCAATACCACAAGCAGCCGTACTTTTCGTATCATATTCTCCGCCTCCTTTAACCTATTGTACCATGGGTATGTTCAAGAAGCAAAGAATACAATTGCTGGCAGACTTTGTTGAAGAAATATGCATTCTTCCGCATCATACGGCGATAAGTAGAATAGTAAAGAAATTTTCTCTTTAATGAGTAATGGTCTAAAATGAAGAAGGCCCTAGCTGATTTGCATAGGACAATACTCGTTCCAGCACCCGTTGACGCAAGGCGTCAATGGCGGCAAAATCCATGTGCGGCACATAGGACTCTTCAATTTTATCGTGGAGGCACTTGGCTTCCCCCAGGGCCTCGACGCCGGCGTTAAAAAGCGCCAAAAACTCCCGGCGGTCCTTTTCGATCCACTCCCTACTACGTTGCACCACAGGGTCCAGGGTCTCATCCATATCCACAAGCAAAGCGGGCTTTACCGGACCGGCATAGGTATGGGGCCAGACTGAAGTGGTTATTCCTGTTTTTAACTCCGGCAGCCACAGGTGTTCAATTTTCCCCGGGTCCAAGGCACAGTGCAAGACCTCCGCTGATAAGCCGCAGGTTACTGCTGCAGCCAAAAGCTTGCCAAGGAGCGTGGATTTCCCCGTTCCCGGCTCCCCGGTAAGAATGACCATTCGCGCCGCCTTGCCAAATATGCTGTCAAGATAGTTGATGGGCCCGGCAGGGGTAATGGCCGAAGCAAACAAATGCCGCTGCCGGCCGGGAACGGCGGCGGCACTACATTGACCAAAGAGCTCCTGCTTCAAGGTTTCGGCCTTCTGGTTGGCAATACCGGGAATAAACGCCTGCTGATTTACGGCCTCCCAATCATGATAAATATGAAGGGCAGCCGCCAGATACCGGTACGCCCGGGCAAATTGCCGGCCAATATCTTGGGTGAGCCCGACAACTTTGACCTTCTCCACCACCATTTTCCGTTCATCCCAGTAATCGCCAAGGTGTAAAATTTCATCGACACAGCCGGGGTACTTCGGGTCCACGATATGGGGGGCCGTCCCGTCGAGAAAAGCAATCTTTATGGCCGGAATAACCATACCGTCCAAGGAATTGGGATCAGACGAACAATGATGATATTCCAGATCATATCCCCGCTTGGCCAATTCTTCACCCAGGGCCTTCATGAAAGAGGACTTGCCGACCCCCGGCCCGCCCTTGATGATGAAAATCCGCGTAGCCTCTACGCCGATGATCTGGTCGTAAAAGGAGTAAAACCCCTGCGCTGTATTGCCCCCGGCAAAGAAGTGTCTGATACGGCCTGTCACCGGGCAATCACCTCATTTCCTAAAGTTTTTGTGACCAGCTTATGCCTGTATCCCTGGGAGTGTGAAAAAAGGCCGTCTGTTTCATGGGGAGAGAAGGGTTTTGTTTGCGAAAGCGGAATAGTTATCAAGTGTAACTCTGTGTATTGTTATTGTTAACACCTTTGTCTTTTTTAATATTTATACTTCCATGTTTTCGGCCAAAAGGGCAAAATTCCACCAATCTCCAGAGGAACGGAACTCCCGGATGGCTAATTAATCTAATCTATCATAGACTGCCTATTTTTCTGTGGCGTTTTCCCTCCTATTTGCGGGAACTTTTGGTTATTTTTTACGCTATTAATTGTAAGTGTCAAAATTACACTAGTTATTTTATCCCGGAAGAAACAAGTGTTAATCGGCTGGGCTGCTAACCCAAAAACAAAGACTGTCCCTTGGCTTTCTTTTCTTCCACCCGGATGTAATTGTCCATCTGTACACTGTCACAATTGATCTCACCCTCCGGCGGGTTGGAGCAATTGCCAATGTACATTGGACGTTGCACAGTACACTAAAGAGATGTTTTAAGGAGGAGTTCACATGTGGTCGGTTCTTGTTAAAGGTGGTTTTATCATGATTCCGCTTTGTATCTGCTCCCTGGTTGCGCTTTATGTTATAATCGAACGTCTGATTTTTTACGCTACATATACAGAAGACGGCAAAGCTTTGCTTCGACGGATTCGACCGATGATCGCCAACGGCCACTGGGACGAAGCCCGCAATCTGGTTTTTTCTCACCCTACCGATGCCTATGTCCGGGTTTTATCTGTCGGACTAGACAACCGGGAGGCGATAAAAAACGGTGAAGAAGCTGAGGTGCAAAATGCAGCCCAAGAAGAGTTAACAACTTACCAGCGGGGTTTAGGAATCCTCGATACAATTGTGACCGCCGCGCCCATGCTCGGCCTGCTCGGAACCGTTACCGGGATTATCAATAGCTTTCAGGTCCTTTCCACTACCTTTGGCAGACCGTCGGCCCAAAGCATCAGTCAAGGCATTGCCGAAGCGCTAATCACCACCGCTGCAGGACTGATGATTGCCATCCCTGCCCTGTTCTTCCTTAATTATTTTAACCGTAAGGTGGAGACACAAGCCCAGAAACTTTCCCAATTCGGTCAGGCCGTGGTGGATCTGATCCGTGGAGGTGGCACCGGTGAAACTAACCATTAAACCCCATAAAGCCCGGATCGAGATCATCCCACTCATCGATGTCATCTTCTTTTGTTTAACCTTCTTTATGGTTTACGGTACATTGGAAACCCAGAGTTCAGCCATGAAGATCGATCTACCTAAAACCGTACATGTGGGAGATCCGGCCAATACGACACTGATTGTCAGCATCCGGAATGACGAAACCATCTGGCTGGGCGATAATCAAACATCCCTGGATGAACTGCCGGGTAAAATCCAAACTGAGCTCCAGCAGGACCCGGAGACCATGGTGGTGCTCCATCCCGAGCGCAAAGTTCCCTATGACCGATTGGTCTCTGTCATGGATTGCCTGGCCCAAGTAGGCGTCAACCATCCGTTACTCGGTGTCGAACGCAAAAAACTAACGGAGGAATAAAGCCATGACCCTTTCGGAAGACAATAAACGCCAATTCATCTCCGGGGCGGCCTCCCTCCTGATCCATGTCGGGCTGTTACTTATTCCCATAGCAGCCACACAACTGCCGCCGGGTGAGGCGATATCCGGCTACATTGCCAGCCTGGTGCAGATCCCGGAGAGTTCCGGCGTATCATCCGGAGCAAAACCGGCGGTAACTGGAGAATCCGCACCGGTGGTTGTTCCGAAAAAAACCGCCCCAAAACAAGCAAAGATCACACCACCCCCCGCCACCCCTTCCCCTGCCTATATCCGGGCAGAAAAGAAGGAGCCGGAAGAAAAAAAGGAAACCGCCGCTACCATAGCAGGGAATGGCGGGAACGGCACGGCCCGGTCCGAACAGGGCACGGTCGGCGACGGTCAGGGTACAGGACCAGCGGCGCCGGCTCGCCCGGCTTTGGGTGACGGCAAAGGCCAGATTGTCTCCGGAACACTGCCGGCATATCCCAAGGCGGCTCAGAACGAGATGAGCACCGGAACTGTCCGTTACCGGCTTCATATCGATCCCGACGGACAACTGCGTTCTGCTGAGAACATCATCTCCAGCGGCGATAAACGGCTGGATGATGCTGTTTACCGTCAAATAAACAGAAGTTGGAGGTTTGCAACAGCGGAGGTCCCCTACTTTTTAGAGCTTGATTTTATCTTCTCCGCTGACGGCAAGGTTCGCGCCGAGCATGTCCGCGCAGGCTGGGAGGATGAACTTTAATGAAACGATACCTATTGCCATTGGCCCTGTTTCTTGGGATCAGCAGTGCGTTTGCCCAAGAAGCGCCGTACATAGAACTGACCAATGACCATCTGCGGATCTTTGTCACCCAAACTGAACAAGAAATGGGCCGTTTTGCCGTAGACACCACCCAAGGTGACCCGGCCCGGGATGATGACAATAACAAACCGCTCATCTATGGCCGGCCCGTGCCCTGGACATCCTACACCACCATTAAGGTGGATGATAAAAACTATGTCTTTGGCGGGCCCACCACACGGCGGGCCGGTTCCCAGGGCTTATGGGGCAAAATGATCGCTGCGCCCCACCGGGACGGCGCCGAGATTGTCACCGTCTTTGAGTATGAAGGACTTTTGGTGGAACAACGGATCGGACCGACGGTCAACCCCTACTCCGGTTGGAACGACACCGCCCGGATCCGTTACCGCATTCAAAACCCCACCAATGCGGAAAAAACCGTCGGCCTGCGCGTTGTCCTCGACACAATGCTCGGCGCCAACGACGGCGCCCCCTTCCGCATCGCCGGACAAAATATTCTTTCCCAAACGGAGTTTGCCGGCAAGGATTTGCCCGACATCTGGCAGGCCTTTGACTCCCTGGCCTCTCCCTCGGTCATTGCCCAGGGCGTGTTGAAAAAATACGGGGCCAGCACACCCGACCGGGTCATCCTGACCGACTGGGGGACCGCTGCCGACCATCTTTGGCATATTCCCCTGGAGGCGGGCAAAGACTTCACCCGCGCCGGTGAAGACGAAGCCGACACCGCCATTGTCCTTTACTGGAATGTCGAAAAGCTGCCGTCTAAGGCCAGCCGGGACATTACCATCTTGTACGGGCTTGGCGGCGTCTCCCTGGCACCGGGTGCTTCCTTCCTCGGTATTGCCGCCCCTTCGGAGATCATCTATGATCCCGTGGAAGAACGGCATTATCAAATTCTTACCTACATCGAGAACAATACACCGCGGTTAGCCCATAATGTCCGGGTTGAACTGCAATTGCCGGCAGGTTTGTCCCTGTTGGACAAGGCAGGGTCCGTCGTAATTCCGCAAATGGAACCAAAGGAAACCCGCCAAATGCTCTGGACGATTAAGGCCAACGGCAAAGCCTTTGGCAAGACGGAGATTGGCCTGAAAGTAACCGGGGACGATCTCAAAGCCAACCAGCTTAAAAGAAACGTCGAGATCATCGGCCCCCCTACCCTCCAAGCAGAGTTCAAACCTTTCTCCGTTTCTGGCTGGAAGGGCGAGCCTTTGCGCCTGGAAGGCCGGGTCTTTAACACCGGCGGTTCCACCGCCCGGGATATCTGGGTAAACCTGGAGCTGACGCCAGGAATCCGCTTGGCCGACGGTGAAACATCCCGTAAATATGTGGAGGATCTCCCCGCCGGCAAGGAGGCTCAGGTCCATTGGTGGATAATCCCGGAGACACCAGGCAAAGTTGGTGTCGCCATGACCGGCAGTCATCGTGGGGGAACGAAAAAACTGGCAACGACGACGTTAAATTTACCTGTGATGGAAGGGGCACTTAAGCTTACTTCCCTGCCCAGCGTCTCGCCGGGGGAAGCCTTCTGCCTCGAAATCCTGGGTGAACGCCTGCCCCCGCTGGCCAAATTCTCCATGGACCTTCACTACGATCCCTCACACTTCAAAGTACTACGCATCGCCCGTGGGCGTTTTGGCATCAATGACAAAGAAGCCCGCTGGATACCGGGGACGGATGATCCGGTGGTGGGAGTTGTGCGTGGCATCACGGCAGAACGCAAAGAGCCACTCCGTGAGGGCAAGTACAGTCTTGTCCGCATCTTCCTGGTGGCCCTCCGGCCGGGCGAGTCCCGCATTGCCATTGAAAACCTGCAGTTTCAACCGACGCTTTCCGGCCGGTTACCGGTTTATTCGCCAAGCATAACTATTAAAATTAAGGAGGAAAAAGAATGAAACTGATGAATCGTTGGTTGACCCCGGTGCTACTTACTCTGGTTCTTAGCCTGACTGTGGCATTCCCGGCCATGGCCCAATCCGCCAAACCAACAGACGTCCCCCCTAACCATTGGGCTTATAAAGCTGTCGTAAGTTTGGTGGAGAAAGGTTACCTGACCTATTACCAAGACGGAACCTTCCGTGGCGACCAACCCATGACCAGGTATGACGCGGCGGTCCTGGTGGCAAAGATCCTCAACGAAATGGCCCTGGGCAGTAAGCTGACAACCAAAGAAGATGTGGCCACCATCAGCAATCTTTCCAAAGAATTCCGCGATGAACTGGTAGCCTTGAGCGCAAAGATGAATCTCTTCGATGATCGCTTAAAATATCTGGAAGGCGGTTTACGTTTATCCCAGGATGACCTGGCCCGTTCGGAGAATGATGCACAGACCTTGCAAAAAAAGGCCCAACAAATTATTGCTGAGATCCTGGAATTAAAAGACCGCGTCGGTCAATTAGAGACCAATGACAAAGCAAAAACCGAGGAGATCGAAAGACTGCGCACCCAAGTCGCCCAGTTGGAAGAGACCACCGAAAGTCAACGCACCTGGAACATCATCCTTGCCATCTTAGCCATTGCCGGCCTGTGCATCTAAAAAGGTCCCTAAATAAAATCAAAAAACATCCCTTCCTAAGAGAAGGGATGTTTTCTTTTATAAGTTAGCATTTCTTTTCAGCACCGCCAGACCTCATTTGGAGTAGGTGCTTTAATACTGCGTCAGCCAACTGCACCTGCTCAGGCTGGGGTTCGGCCACAAACAGCCGTTGCCAACGCTGGCTTACCTTCCACCAGCGGTGGGCCCATTTATCCCCGGTTTTCAACCCCCGGTACAGCCTTGGCCAGAGCCACTTGAACACAATCCCTGCATAAACCGCCTCCAAAACCAGGAGGATATGGAGGGGCCACGGCAAAAACAGCACCAAGGCACCCGGCAGCAGAAGCAAGATTAGGTTACTGCCGCAACCTGGGTGTAAAATCGCCGCTTCCCGACCCTCCAGCACATTTGCAACCATATGCTCTGCTCCATGAAACTGCCGGTGCACCTTGGACAAACGGCCGACAAAAACAATCATAATCAGGATCTCCATGACACCCAGGAGGTTAGCAACGGTAGAACCCCACTTTGTATAGGACAGGAGTTCCAATCCCACAACAACCAGGATGGCCCAGCGCTGGACAGGAGAAAACCGCCAGTACCACCTTCCCCCCGGCTGAAGTTCCCAACGGCCGTCCGGCAGGATCCGTCCTGTCACACGGTGTTTCCCGTCGGTAAATGAAACGCCGTTAATCATGGCAAAACCCCGAATCACCAAAAAGCCGGCCCCCTCTAAATCCAAGATAAAGCAGGAAGGATCCAAAGACGGAAAAACCGGCTTTGCGTCCCCCGTTAGCATTAGTTTTCTATGATGTTACAGAGCGCCCATTATTGCCACGGCTGACTTGTCATCGTTTAAGCGGCGAGATCTCTCTTTGCATGGTACCGGTCCTGAGGATCTCCTCAATCTTGTAGGTCCCCATCTTCCGGGCATAGAGAAATCCGTCCCAAGCCGCCTGGGCCAAACGACCATCGATCAAGTAATCCAACAACCATTCCCCAGCGTATCTTGGGTCCTGCTGGGGAATGCCGGCGCCAATCTCCCGAAGCCATTGCCGGTTATAAACCTCATGGGGTCCGATACACGGCGCCATGACCAAGGGAAGGCCCAGGCCACAGTAGAAGGACAACTCCGAGGGCTTGGTCCACAAAATATCCGTTGTGTGCAAAATCCGGCTGAAATCTGCAAAGTAGTCCTTAGCCAAAGGTTGGAAGATAACTTGCACCCCTTCATGGTTGGCCAAACCGGCTTTGGCGATGATCTCCCGAAAATATTCGGCCACCTTCGGGCGCACACCAGCCACCAGATTCAAACGGACTTTACCCTCCTTAATCTTCCCCGTTAAGCTCCGCAAAACATCCCTGGCAATCTCTGCTTGCGCCCCGGCGCCGCCCACCGTGTAGGTAATGGTCAAGGGATACGTCTCCTTATCTTCCCTGATATCCCAACCCAAATAATACTTGGCCTCTTCCCCATGGATGGTACGAAAACGCCAGGTGGGATCCAGGCGAATCAGGCGTTTCCCCAGGTCATGCCGGAGAATGCTCATGTCTGGGCCACCAATATTCTCCTTCGGCAAGGGAAAACCCGTTAAAAAAATGCGTTCATCGGGTACGCCGTACTGCTTTAACCGCCGCATGGTGTGGCCGCAAGGGGCAAAAAATATGGTCCTACTGCTCTTGGGATTTTCAGGAACCCAGACCCGGTTGATATCGGCATCACAGATAATGGAATAGACAGGGAGATCCGTCAGTTCCTCTGCGGCCACCGCCGCAGCATAGAAAGAAGCGATGACCGGCAGTCGCTTCGTCTTTAATTTCTTCGCCAGCCCTTCCCCCAAGCCCCGGTGAATTAGAAACGACAGGGATTTTACCTGAAACGAAGGTTGGGACAGATCGCGGAAGGGATAATATGGCGATATATTCTGCAAACGTTCCAACATACTAAACAAAAAATGGCCAAAAACCGGTACATTACGCGTCCTGGAGATAAACTCATAGGATTCCCGGAACATTGCCCACAAAAGCCGTTCTTTCTTGGAGTCAATGGCTTCTTCACCAAATAAATAAATCCCTTCGTAGGCAATATCTTTAAGCGGATAGGCGGCACGTTGATGACCTAAACCCATGTTGGCTGAGATGACCCAAGCAACTTCGTTTGTCAAAAGCTCTCCCCCTTACAAGCTCGAACCTTCCGGCATGATCCCGTCCACTATTTTATCGACAAAAATTCAACCACCTTTAACCCGATGAATGGCCCCATCTACAAATTAAGCGCTGTCAAACAGCATGCGACAAAAAGAAAACCCTTGAAGCCCTCATTTTCTCACTTCAAAGGTTTTCAACGGGCAATCAGTAAGGTGAAATTATCGTAATTAATTAAACCGTTAAAGCGCCTTTCCAGTTAATTTTTATGCCGTTAATGCTCTTACCCCAGGTAAACCGGATATAAGCTTCCGCCGCCAACTCAAAACTATCGTATTGGTAGGCTTTGCTCTCAGAAAGCATAAACGCATCCAAATCCCGGGCTTTTTGAATGTAAAGGCGATAAGTTCCGTCATTGGCGCGTTCCAAAATTGCGCCGTCATAGACTTCCTCGCCCGGTTCCCAAAGGGTGGCGTCAATCGGGAAAAATTTGTTATCACCCATGGCCTTTTGGATACCTAAAACCAATTCTGTAATGGGAATACCGCCGGCTTCAAAGAATTTTCTTTCCTCCGAATCCAGTTCCCCGGTGACCAACAATTTATTAATTAATTCAATTTTGGTCATGCGGTACTCATCTCTAAAGAAAAGGCGGGAAGCTTCGGTTAAATGCCCCGGGACCTTGGTCAAGAAGTTCTGAATCAGTTCAGAAACCTCCGTACTGGTAAATCTCTCCGGAGATTGGTAAAATTGCCCCAAGCGAATTAGTTCTTCAAGCCAGGCTGTCATATGAAAGGCAACGTTTTTCCCCAACTCCTCTTCGCACTTTCCTGATTCAGCCAAAGACTTTTCAATCTTTTCCCTAATTCGTGTTGGTTCAAAACTCAATTTCCTTCCACCCCAAACTGTTTTTTGCTAAGAAACTTTTCTCTTTTATCGCCGGCAAACAACTGCAAGGGATAATCCCGCCGCTTATCCGTGACCTCTATGGTTATCCCCTGTGTCAACCAGGAAATAGAGCAGCTGTTCTCCCAAAGGCATCGCCTCCGCTTCATTTTTTATCACGTTACGTAAATTGGCAAAGAACCTCAAGGATATCTTCTCTGCTCCCTTTTTTTCTTTATGTAACATAACATTTATACCATTTATCCGTATATTTTTCAATAACTTTTTATTGCTATAATCAATTTAATCTATTTGCTTGGCAGTACATCAACTCAGACTGTAAAGATAACGTAATAATACTCCTCCCAGTAAAGCCACAGCCGTACTGGAGAGGGTTCCAACCAGGTAATACTCGGCAAACTCTTTCTGGTTCAGCTCTTGGTAGCGGGCAATGGACTTGGCGGTAAGCACAAATGCCACAGCGCCAAAGGCGTCCATGGCAATGAAAATAAGTAAGATCATCCTCTCAACCATACCAATGTAACGTCCGGTATCGAGGATTCGGCCAATGCTCCGCTCATTGTCCGCACTTAAGGAAACCGGGGAAGTATCCAAGATTTTTCGGACAAAAACAGCTCCGCCATAAATAACGGCAATAAAAATTGCCAGAGTAATCACTAAGTCCTCATTTAACATCGGAAGAATCGTCTGCATAAACCATGAACGCCCCGGCTCAGGTAACACGCCCGCCAAAGACCACCGTACCACCGGCAATGAACCGTTGATGGGCAACCAATACACCCAGTAGCAAAGCAGTACCAGCAAATGGAGCCCCTGGTCAACAAGGAAAACTATCGCCTCAGAACAAGAACCAAGTTTGCGGGTAATAAAACCTTTGATGGCATCCTGGCCGATATGCAGGAGACTCAAAACGGTCAGAGTAAGAACTAAACGTGGGTGAAGCATTTGGGCGAATAACACCAAAAAAGTACCCAATACCAATACGGCATGGAGGATATATCCGGACAAACGTCCCTGATCTTTTTTCCTGGCTGTGTTCCTGCCTTGCAGCAAAAAATCGGCAATGACATGGGCTAACACCAACAGCCAAAAGCCCAACGCAACCGGCCTCCTCCACAAACCTAATACCTAGTGGGACCCGAAATATTCCTCCTGAACCCATCGGCCAAGTTCCGTCTCTGCCTCCCGCACCACGTGCCACCGTGCCGCTCTACACCGCTTCTCCACATTTTGTGCCGTAATTCCCAGGTACTGTGCAACGGCTTTGTATGTACCCATTTTTTCATAAAGAGACACTGCCTCCCATTGACTGGGAGTCCAACGTGATTGAATTACACCAACGGTTTTTAACAAAATGTTCAGTTTCCCATCAATGTTCTGCCGATCGGAAACCCATCTGGTTACAGCCCATTTCAAATTTTTTACTTCTTCCAGGGCTTGACGGGCCCGGTGAAAAGCCGGTCCATCCATCTGCCACGAGTCTTTTGGGTTAAAGTCCGTTGTAATTGTACCAACACCTAAACCAACCCGAATAATCAGCGGCCGAATTGCATAACGGAGCCGACGGATCATCTTGGCAAAATCTGTCGGTTCAGCCAAGACCCCCTGTATTTCGTCTCCCCGTGATAGACTGGGTAAACATAGAAAAGCTTCCGCGTATTCCTGGGCAAAGGTTTGTAATCGCCTGTTTAGCTCCTGCTGTTGCCATGGCTGATCTTTAGTCCTTCGGGATCCGACAATATCCGCAGTAAAGACCAGAAAATTATCGGTCATTTTCAACATCACCCTTTCTAAGGTGATCGTATTAGTTTCACCAACTTAAGGGTGATTTATACATCGAAAAAGAAATTTTCTTTAACAGTTTTGATAACCCATACTTTATCATCCTAATAATTAGTTTATATTTCCTTTTAATTGATAAAACTCCTCCTTGAATGGAGAAGTGCTTTAAAGAAAAGTTAAATTTCTACACTAATCAAGAGAGGAAAAGGAGAGTTATCCCTCCCCCAAAAACACGGCCCATAGCGGGCGCCTCACCTATAAAACACAAAACGGAGAAAACACGGGCGATTCTTTCTCCGTTTAAATATAAATCAATGGGGTTTTTCTTTCACTTTCGCCCAAATAAGTTGGGCTGGCGCACCCCCGCCTCCACCCCAGCGGGCCAACGAAGCTTCATCTTGGCCGCCGTACTCCTGGGTGTTAACCAGCCAAGGCCAGAGAGATAAAGATCACAACCAGCGGGTACCGTAAAGTCCTGTTCCTGCCAGGCTAGGTTTTTCTTGCACCCGTCACAAATACTGCCGAGCCAGCCCGGGCTATTGGCCAAAAGTTCTCCGGCTTTCACCGGATTGGTTACATGTAAAGCAATGTTCTCAGCCGGATAAACCGAGAAATTGCAGGAGTCCCCACTTGCCAAAGTCAGCATGGCATACGGTCCAAGCATCAAAACCCCGCCGGGCGAAAGTTGTAGGAATTTTGAGTGCACTCTCTCCTTGACCACTAGCCTACCGGCGCACTCAGGACATACCAGGTCCGTCAGGCGGGAGCCCGGGGCCCAGCCCGGGGTATCATAAAAGGTCATGTCCCTTTGCTGATCATACCAATGGGTGACCCCTTGCGTGGTTCCCGGAGCACTGGATACTGTAGGCCGGACCGCATCTTCCCCTAAAAACCGGGTCAGCAGGGACGATTTCCCCACATTCGTCACGCCGAAAAAACCGATGCGATGATGTTTTCCCCGGTTAAGAACTATCTCCTCCCGAAGCCGGGTTAGGCCCCGGCTTTTCTTGGCACTAACCGGAATCACTCCACGCAAACCTAGGTCAGGCAGGCGTTTTGCCCAGATTTTCTCGGCAATCGTGGCCACTTCGTCAACTGGAGTCTTGGCCGGAAGCAGATCAATCTTATTCAGGGCTACCAGTACAGGAGCTTTTATCAGCTCGACCCAACCCGTAGCAAAGGAACCTTCGAGATCAAAGACATCTGCAACCAAAACGGCCAGATCGATCCCTGCCATTGCCTGCCGTATCACCCGTTCGATCTTAACTGAAGACCGGCCAGCCGACTCCAATTGTCCATAATGCTTTAACCTGTAACAACGACGGCAGATGGCATCAGGTCGTTCCTGCGCCTCCGGCGGCAGGAAACCGGGGGCTCCCGGATCGGTGGCTTGAAAAGGTGCACCGCAGCCCGGACAGTGGGTCTTTTTCATCGTAAGATCCCCTTCCGCCGGAAACGTTTAACCACAATGCGTTCTAAACGGCGAACGGCCTTGGTGCTAACAAACTCCTCATCACTGATGGGAGTGGTCCACACCGTGTATAAATCCAAGCGGTTACCACCCAAAATGTCCGTGAACAACTGATCACCGATCACGGCGGTCTCCTCTGGCTTGGTTCCCATCAGTTCCATAGCCTTCCGGAAGGGCGACTTCCGGGGTTTGACCGCACGGGAGACAAAAGGCAGTCCCAAGCTGTCTCCCACCTTTTTAACCCGGTTTTCCAGGGCATTGGAGAGGATGCACATCTTTAAACCGGCGGCCTTCATACTTTCCACCCACTCTGTCATCTGGGGATCCAAGGAATCTCCTCCCCAGGCCACCAGGGTATTATCAAGATCAATAATAACGCCGCGAATTCCTTGACAGATAAAGAACTCCGGCTTAAGGTTAACAACGGACTCAGCTTGCACCTGAGGACAGAGTTTTTTTAGCATAACCGTCCTCCTTTTCATTTTTGTCGCCATTTACCGCTACTTGCCGGGGTGTTCCCAACAGTTAACCCCGTGGTAAGAATAAAAATATTCTTCAATTATTACTCAACGTCCTGCTTAAACGAACCGGGCTGTTGTGCAGGTTTTTGAGCTTGTTTTGCCAGATCCGACAATTCCCCGGGAGTAAAATAATAGGTTGTCCGGCAAAAGTGGCAGACTAACTCGGCGTCCTTGCCTTCGGCGGCCAAATTATGTAGTTCATCAGGACCTAAACTGATCAGGGCCCCCAGCAACCTTTCTTTATTGCAATCACAGGCCAAAGCCACCGGCAGATCCTCCGGTTCGGAGTCAATCTCCCCGCCGAGTAACACTTCCAGCATCCGCCGGGAGTCGGCCCCCTGGGCAATCCAAGCGGAGACATCGGGCAGGCTGTTAATAATCGCCTCCAAAGCAGAGATGATTTTGTCGTCGGCGCCCGGCAGCACCTGGATGATAAAGCCACCGGCGGCCAAAACATGCCCGTCCGGCGCCACCCGCACACCAACCCCTACTGCAGACGGCGTCTGTTCGGAGACCAAAAAATAGTTGGCCAGATCTTCGCCGATCTCCCCAGAGACCAGTTCAACAACGCCCCGATACGGCTCACGTAAGCCCGCATCCCGGATGACACAAATCTGCCCTTTACCGACTGCCCGCCCCACATCCAGCTTTCCCCGGACATTCAAGTCCAGATCTACATGGGGCTCATCCACGTAACCTTTGACATGACCCGTCCCATCCGCCACAGCCAAAATCCGCCCGACAGGACCGTCCCCTACCACCTGCAGGGTAAGGCGGTCTTCCGGATCCCCCATCGCGGCCATAAGGGCTGCCCCGGTCAGCACACGACCAAAAGCCGCTGTGGCTGTTGGCCAGGTATCATGGATGCGCTGTGCCTGATCCACCAGTTGTGTTGTTACCCCGGTATAAACCCGGACCATCCCGCCAAAGCCGACAGCCCGGGTGATTGCATCTCCCATTAATGTCGCTCCTTACTGTGGTGAAATGACCATCAATCCAGAACAATCACCGCGAGTAACTCCAATGGTTCGTCCCCGATATTGCGCAGGGCATGAACCCCTCCTCCTCCGGTGATGGAAGAATCGCCTGGGACCATGGTATAGGTCTTCCCGTTTTCCTCTAAACAAGCTTTACCGCGAATAATATGATACAGCTCCCGTTCTCCGGTATGATCGTGGGGCCCAATGGACGCACCCGGAGGTAAAGTAATCCTGGCCATCATCCGGCAATGGGGGCCAAGTTCGTCCTTGGGAAACAAATGGCGGATGGCAACGGTTCCGTCCCCGCCCCGCATCTTCTCTCGGTATTCCACTTCTAAGCCTTTTTCATCACGGAACATGCTTCCACCTCCGGGGTGTACTATTCGCTAAATCGTGGATGTCTCCTTCTTCCGGCCGGTGAGTTTCCACGAAAAAAACAGGATTGGCGCCTGGCTTGGCGTCAATCCTCTCCTCTCACCTTATCGCGTATCGGCAGTTTTATTCCCTTATTCCCGGCGGGATTTTGGACGCTTTCATCCTGGACCTCTTGCGACTTAACCTCGCGGGGATTTGGACGGCCCCTGTGCAGCTCAGCAGCAGCTCCCACTTCTTTACCGATCTCGTCGGGGACGATTTGTTCACCCAAAACCTCCTCACCTCCCCTTTTAGGGTAGGCCAAAAATATTAACTCTATCCTTAACCATTACCGCTTCTTTACTTTTTTGCCCCCGTCTCCTGCGGGGAGATTCCCAGTTGCGCAAGAACCCACTCCCGCCATTTCTCCAGGCCTAATCCCGAACGGCAACTGATACTTAGCAGTTCCACTCCCGGACGCGCCGCGCGCAACCCCCGTTTGAAACGGCTTAGGGAGAAGTCGGTAAAAGGCAGTAAATCCAGATGATTTAAGACCACAATGTCCACGTCCTTTAAAAACCCGGGGTATCTCTCCGGCCAGGCATCGCCGAGAATAACCGGTTGGATCCAGACCCGGGCCTCCCGTCCAAAACGGAGGCGCAAAGGTGCTCTCATCCGCTCCTCCAGGAGAACAGCCCCACCGTCCACCGGTGATGGCCATAATTCAAACTCCAGATCCCGGGTGGGGTTACCCTCGGGCACGGCAAGGATTGGCAAACCCAGGCGCTCCAAATAGCGGGCATCCTTCAGGGCAACCTTCCCTGTACGGTAGGCGACCTTCAGTTGAATTCTCCCGCTTAATACCTCATGGGTCCGCCGGATCAATTGGGTTTTGCCGCAACCAATTAAACCCATAAAGCGAAAGAGACACCGGCCAGCGATATACAGTTCATTAACCGGTTGCCGGTACTCCGGAGTCTCCGGACCACCCATCAACCTCACCCGCCTCCATTAACGGCAAGCCTTACCTGGTCCCGCTAAGGCCGGGAATAAACCGGGCATAAGCTTCATCTAAATACTACTATCCAGTTTACGCCAGCTAGACGGTTTTAGAACATCATTGCTTAGCTTCCAAGGTCAACGGGAGAAAGACCAGGGACTGGCCCTGCCCACAAAAAAACAGGGATCCTTTGGTCCCTGTCCTCTTCAAGTTCGTAAGGGTTTATTTCATTTGCTCAACTCGATCCAAATCAGCGTTTTTCCCCAGCACCACCAGGTTATCACCGGCTTGAATGGTGGCGTCGCCACCCGGTGAGATCAGCAAGGAGCCGTCGGTGTGTTTGATCACAATAATGGTAAGGTCCGTTTTGTTACGGAGATTAAGCTCCTTAAGGCTTTTCCCCACAAAGGACTGGGGTGCGGCAATCTCTTCAATCCGGTAACCTTGGGCCAGTTCAATATAGTCCACCAGATTGGCGGAAACCAGGTTATGGGCCACTCGTTTGCCCATGTCCCGTTCGGGATAGACTACCCGGTCCGCTCCCACCTTCTCCAGGACCCGCCCCTGAATCTTATTGAGCGCCTTTGCCACCACATAGGGAACACCCATTTCCTTTAGGAGCAAGGTGGTCATGATGTTGGCCTGTACATCTCCGCCAATGCCCACCACAGCCACCTGGAAATTGCGCACCCCCAACGATTTTAAGGCATTGGCATCGGTGGCATCCACTTGCAGGGCATGGGTAACCTCCGGCGCCACATATTTAACCCGCTCTTCATCGATATCCACCGCCAACACTTCCTGGCCCAACTTGGTCAGTGTCCGGGCTACACTGGTCCCAAAACGGCCCAAACCCACGACAAGATAAGATTTCATCCCGAAATCCTCCCTTTTAGCCAATAATCACGTTTTCTTCCATATACCGCACATTCCCCGCCTGCATACGCTGGGTCAGGGCAAGGGCGATAGTCAGAAGTCCGACACGGCCGCCAAACATCATCATGATGAGCATAACCCGGGCAAAATCCGACAAATAAGGGGTAATTCCCGTGGTCAAGCCAACGGTGCTAAAGGCAGAAGTTACTTCATAGAGAATCTGGAAAAAACTAAACTTCTCTGTGATACTAAGCAGCATACTGACAAGGAAAATTGCACACAAAGCAATGGCAGTAACAGATAGAGCCTTATAAACAACTTCTTTAGGCAGGCGGCGTTCATAGAGTTCCACATCTTCCCGGCCTTTTACCGTCGCCCGAACAGTGACCAACAACACACCGAAGGTAACCGTTTTAATCCCTCCCCCGGTGGAACTAGGTGAGGCGCCGATAAACATCAGGACAATCATGAGAAAAAGTGATGCATCCCTCATTTCCCCAAGGTCTAGGGCTCTAAATCCCACCGAACGCGGGGTAACCGACTGGAAGAAGGCGGCCAGGATTTTACCGGGCCAATCCAGCTTTTGGAGGGTGGCAGGGTTATTAAACTCCAACAGCAAAAAGAAGATCGTACCCAGGGCCAACAATAAGCCAGTAATCAGCAATACCAAACGTGTATGCACAGACAGGCGTTTTTTCTCCTTTTGCTGCGCAAGCTCAAAGAGGACAGGAAAGCCCAGGCCGCCAATGATGGCCAAAGCGGCAACAGTCAGCATAACCCAGGGATCAGTGAGATAATGGGTGAGATTGGTAAAAGGCCCGTAGACAGGGCCGAAAACATCAAAGCCCGCATTGCAAAAGGAGGAAACAGCATGGAAAAAACCATAATAAACCGCTTGTCCGAAGGGAAAATCTTTAAGAAAACGGAGGGATAAAACAATCCCGCCCATAACTTCCATAGCCAGGGCAAACAGGACTACTTTCTTGATTAAACGAACTACCCCTTCCAGGTCAGACTGACCCCAGGATTCTTGAATCAGAATCCGTTCCTTAAGTCCGATGCGTTTGCCCAAAATAAGCGCCATCAATGTGGACATAGTCATAACACCCAAGGCGCCAATCTGACACAATGTTATAATCACGATCTGGCCGAAGGGTGTAAAAGTTGTCCCCGTATCCTGAAGGATCAAACCGGTGACACAAACAGCGGAAGTGGAAGTGAAAAGTGCATCCAGCCAGCGAAAACGGCCGGCATATGTAGCAATCGGTAAGGTTAACAAAATGCTTCCCAGCAAGATAAAACCGGAAAAGCCCATCACAAAGACTTGGGCGGGCGTTACCCGTTTAAAAAGGGTGCGAAGCCATTGTCGCAAACCGACAAACCTCCCAAAGATCGTAACAATAGTAGGATTATTTTATCATAATCCTAATTTCTCAGAAAAGCAAATCCAATCTTCCGGATTTTAACCAACTTATCCCTAAATTACCAATAAAACTTCCTTAGATTCAGGGAAAAGATGCGTGGCCCCTTAAAACCGCGGGCACTTATTCCTCATGGGCGCCGGTAGTTTTTCCCCCAGAGCACCCGGTCGTGGCCGGCCAAGTCCTTGAAGGATTTGGTCTCGGCAAAACCTGCCCGGCGGAACAAATCGACCAGGGCGGGTGCTTGATCATAACCGTGTTCCACCACCAACCCCCCGCCTGGACGCAGTGTATCCGGCAAACCGGCCAAAATTTGGCGGTAAGCAGCAAGACCGTCCGGACCACCGTCCAAAGCCAACAGCGGTTCCTGGCGGACCTCCCGGGCCAAGCCGGGTATCTCCTTGGACGGGATATAAGGAGGGTTGGAGACCATCAAATCATAACCCTCCGCCGGGCGGACCTGGTCCAAGGCAGCAAAAAAATCCCCCTGGAAAAAGCGGATGTTTTCCTCCGCTGCCAACTGCCGGGCATTGTTTCTGGCCACGGTAAGGGCCTGTTCAGATAGGTCACAAGCGTCCACCAGAATGCCTGGACGGAGTTTAGAGAGGGAAATGGCCACAATGCCACTGCCGGTACCCAGATCGGCCACGCGGAGTCCAGCTGCTTGCCCACCCGCCATCTCATCCAGGGCGGATATCGCCACTTCTACCAGGAGTTCCGTCTCCGGCCGGGGGATCAGCACTCCTGGTTCCACCTGAAAATCCCATTGCAGAAAGGGTTTTTTCCCGGTGATGTACGCCATGGGCGTCCCCTGGGCCCGCTGACGCAAGACATTACGGTAGGCATCAATCTCCTGGCTGCGCAAAGGGCAATCCCAATTTTGGTAGATCTTGATCCGGTCCCAGCCCAAAACAAAGGCCAGGAGCAGCTCCGCCTCAAGGCGTGCAGCAGGCAATCCCAGCCCGGAAAAGTATTTGGCGGTTTTTAAGACTGCGTCTCCCACCGTTAAGTTCATGCTTCAGCCCTCTGCAACAGTTTGGTCTGTTCATCCAGGATCAAGGCATCAATGATCTCCTGCAAGTCCCCGGCTATAACAGTATCCAGCTTGTGTAAGGTGAGCCCGATCCGGTGATCGGTGACACGGTTCTGCGGGAAATTATAAGTCCGGATCCGTTCACTACGGTCGCCGCTCCTGACCAAATCCCGCCGGGTCTGGGACAACTCCGATTGTTGCTCGGCGATGGCTTTGTCCAACAGCCGCGCCCGCAGGATCTTCAGGGCTTTTTCCTTGTTTTTCAGTTGGGATTTCTCATCCTGGCAAGCCACCACAATTCCCGTGGGAAGATGGGTAACACGAACCGCCGAATCAGTGGTGTTGACGCTTTGCCCGCCATGACCAGAAGAACGGTAAACATCGATGCGGATATCATTGGGATCAATGGTCACATCCACTTCCTCGGCCTCCGGCAACACAATGACGGAGGCGGCAGAGGTATGAATCCGCCCGCCCGCTTCCGTCTCCGGCACCCGTTGCACCCGGTGGACGCCGCTTTCAAATTTTAAAGCACTGTAGGCGCCAGCTCCCTCAATGCTGACAATAATCTCTTTAAACCCACCAAGTTCCGTGGGGTTTGTACTTAAGATCTCCATCTTCCAACCCCGTGACTCACTGTACCGGGAGTACATCCGGAAAAGATCCGCCGCAAACAAGGCCGCCTCTTCCCCGCCGGTCCCCGCGCGAATCTCCAGGATCACGTTCTTATCATCATTGGGATCCTTGGGCAGGAGCAAGATTCTCAATTGTTGCTGCAGGCTTTCCTTCTTGTTTTCCAGTTGCTTGATCTCCTCCCGGAGCATACTCTCCTCGCCTGCATCCCTTGTCTCTGCCAACATCTCCCGGGCCGTCACCAGATCCTCCTCAACTCCCCGGTATTGCATGTAGGCAGTGACAACCTCCTCCAGCTCGGAGTGGGCCTTCGCCAGACGTTGCATCTGCCCGGGGTCGGCAATAACCTCCGGATCAGCCAATTTTTGACTCAACGCTTCATAACGCTCTCGTAGGGCTTCCAATTTTTCTATCATAGATCCACCTCATTAGAGACTTGCAACAAGCAGGAATTTCTTAAGCAGACAGTCCCGTTTGACCCTCACCGGCACTGTGTTCAAGCTCCAAAGTTCTTTTTAAAGCGGAAATTGCCACTTCCAACATGGCATCGTCGGGCTCACGGGTGGTTATTTTCTGCAGCCACAGGCCGGGCAGGCTTAACCAGCGCCATAAGAAGAAATCCTGATGCCGGCCGGAGAATTTGATTAATTCGTAGGACAAGCCAGCCACCACCGGTAAGAGGGCAATCCGGTAACCAAAGCGGAGGAGAAAAGTATCGGCTTTTAAGAAGGAGAACACAACGGCACTCACCAAGATGACAAACAAGAGAAAACTTGTGCCGCACCGCGGGTGAAGGGTGGACTTAGTCCGGGCGTTCTCCACAGTTAATTCTTCTTTAGCCTCGTAAGTGAAGATGGTCTTATGCTCCGCACCATGGTAAGCAAAGACCCTTTTGATCTCTTTGATCCGGGAAACGGATAAAATGTAAAGGATCAAAATAAGGCCCCGGATGACACCCTCAAGCACATTTTGGTAAAAAACCGATTTCACCACGGCACCCGCCAGGTTACGCACCCACAACGGCAAAGCAACAAAAAAGATGATGGCAACACCAAAGGCCAAGAGCATCATCAGAGTCATTTCCAGAGGTGAAAGTTCTTCTTCCCCTTCTCCCTCCATAAACTGATTGGCGGAAAAGTTGAGGGCGCGATAACCAAGGACAAAGGATTCGAAGAGGGCTACGACACCACGAATCAATGGCAGCTTAAAAAAGCGGCTGCGTTGCACGAATGAATCCAGCGCTTCCCCATGGACAACAATCTCATCCGGGGATTTTCGCACGGCAATGGCATAGTGGTGCGGGCCCCGCATCATGACACCTTCAATTACAGCCTGACCGCCATATTGAAAGGGGCGTTTCATCTTAACACCTCATTTAGGATTAATTAATAGTCAAAACAGAGCCCGTTGAAAGCTCTGTTTTTCTCTTTTGCTTATTTCTTTTTTGCATCAAAACGTTTAAGGAACTTTTCAACCTGGCCACCGGAGTCAACAATTCTTTGCTTGCCGGTAAAAAGCGGATGGCACTTGGAACATACTTCCACCCGGATCTCGTTTTTGGTTGAACCGGTCTCAAAGGTCTCCCCACAGGCACAAGTAACTCTTACCTTTTTATACTCGGGATGAATTCCTGCTTTCATTCTTTTATCACCTGCCGTCCATTTTTCAACTTCTCAATTATAGCATAGGGGTAATAAGCACGCAAGCCCATTCTGGATTTTACTGTGGCCCTTCTGCTAAAACCGCCAGCGTAATCTTGGCGCCACCATTATCCCGGACCAAGGCCATCAGTTGAACCACATCCTCGTAGGGAACCTGCCTGTCGGCCCAGATCACCGTCTCCATCCGCCCGGCCAACTCTTGCTTCAAGGCTTCCGCCAGCCGTTCCTTGGGAATAATCCGATTGTTCAAGCGGATCACCCCTTGCCGATCCAGCACTATGTGGAGCAAGTTGTTAGAATCCTGCATCTTTTCAGCAATAGGAGCTGTCCGCGGGAGATCCACCCGGAGTTCTTGGGGGACCGCCTGCTCAAGAGAACCAACCACTAACACAAAAGCTAGGATGTTAAAGAAAATATCCACCAACGATGTAAGGGGAATCTCCGGCAGCCGGCGGGCTTGGCGTTTCAACATGTCTTCTCGCCTGCTTCATCCACCAGCCGCCTGTTGCATTCATCGACAAATCCATCGATGCACCGCCCCAGCAGATGATAGACGACTAAACTCGGAATGGCGATGATCAACCCGGCAGCAGTAGTAATTAACGCCTCGGCCAGACCCTCACTCAAACCTGCCTTATTAAGTTGGGTCACTCCCCTGCCCATCAGCTCAAAGGTGTCAATAACCCCCAAAACAGTCCCCAGAAAACCAAACATGGGAGCGACGGTGATGATCACTTCCAAGACAGGCAAACCTTTACTCATCGCTTTCACCAAAACGCTCAAGGCCTTTTCCCGTTCCGCTGCAGGCAGCTTTGCCCCGGCAATGGCCCGACCCTGCCGGAGCAAACCAGGAAAACTCCATAACCGCTCCAGAATAATTCCCAGGGCCACAATGGAACAGAGCAGCAATGGATACATCACCGGACCACCTTTAATGAACCACTCCCACATTAACATCACTCCCATGCCATCATCAAGGTGCACAATAACCACTGACTATTCAGAGCAGGCCTCATTCCAAGCGGAAACGCACCGCCCGCTGAACCCAGACCGCTGTCACCACCCCGTTGCGCTGAGCGGGGCGATAGCGCCAATGACGGGCGGCCGTCACCGCAGCCTGGTCCAAGCAGGCCCGGCCCGACGACTGAAGCACCCGCACCTTGGCAACCCTGCCGTCTTCACCAACAAGCAACTCCAAGACCACCCGGCCCTCCCAGCCGTTAAAACGGGCTTCATCCGGGTAGACAGGAGGTAAATCCCGAAGCAGCGTCGGCGGGTTATAAGCCCCTGCACCATGACCTGGCTGATCCACAGCTGAAATGCTGGCACTAACCCCGCTTTGTTCCAGCTTGTCCGGATTTGCACTCTCAACTTGCGTAGGGACTCCGGCAATAAAATTCTCCTGTTGAACCGGTTGCTCTCCATTGGCCACCGGTGCTGGTCGCTCGATAACCGGCGTCCTCTCTTCCTCTGCGGGAGCCGTGGCAACTCTGGCCAATGCTGTGGGAGGGATATCCAGGGAACTAACAGGCTGGACCACTTGGCGCGGCCGTTCAGAGACGGCACTGTGCCGGTCCTTGGCCACCGGCATGGTTGGACCAGTACTGCCCGCACCACGTCCATCCGCCGTTAGCATAAGACGCAGGATCGGGGGACTTTTTTCGGTCGACGGTGCACTCTGTCCGGACAGGCCAAGAAATAGCCCCACATGCACCAACACGGAGACGAGCATTGCCCAACGCAGCCCCTTCAACGCACCCGCTCCTTCCTGCCATAGTTCAACAGGCCATTGGCCAAAAGGTTCTTGCCGTCAACCATCATTGAAACTTCAAATCCATTTCCAGCCGGAAGTTCCTGCCCGGCATGGGGTAACCGGCGGAAAACTCATAATCACGGTCCAAGGCATTATTGACACCTAAACGAACTGTCCAGCCAGTTTTGATCTTGTATGTACAAAGCAGATCAAGGATTACAGAGGTCCCCACATCACCATAACCATCAAAGTAGCGGGTGAACATGGCATAACCCCAGCGCTCTCCACTGTATTTCAGGTGCCAAGCGGCACTCAGCGGCGTCCGGGTGTCCAGTTTGGTATCATAGTTCCCCGTCACTTCATTCAATTCTTTGGCATCCAGGTAATGAAGCTGAAGGCCAGTCGACCACTGTTGGTTCAACCGCCAAGTCAAGCCCAGGTCAACTCCTTTCATCCGGACCCGGCCAAAATTCTGCGGTGACCAGGGAGCGTTCCGTAGATCGCCGTCCCCGTCATCCTCCGGCCGCCATTCAATCAGATCAACAACACTGGTCCTGTAGCATGTTACCTTGGCCAATAACCTATCCAGGTATTGGTACTCCAACCCGGCTTCCCAGGTCTTGGCGGTCTCCGGTCTGAGGTTGGGATTACCAC
>DGDV01000039.1:0-25663 GCA_002385625.1 Firmicutes bacterium UBA3943 | reverse complement strand
CTCCGGCCAATAAAGTTCGTTCAAAGTAGGCACCCGGAAAGCCTCGGCATACATGGTTTTGAGAACCAGTCCCGGTTTTGCCTGATAAACCACGCCCAAGCGTGGAGAATGATTGGCGCCGTAGTCGGAGCTATGGGCCCAGAGGTCACCCCCGTATACTTTCAACTTCTCCCGGGGCTGCCAGGCCAGTTGAAAAGCCAGGGATTCAGCGGTCCGATCCTGTTCACCCACGGTGTTGCTGTCAACGCCGGTCCGCTCCCATTTCCCGACTGCCACCAACTCCAAACCCTTACATAGCTCCCAAGCAGACTGGGCCTCCAGTCCCCTGCGGTAGGCTTCATGATCGCCAAGGCTGAACTCATCCCTATAGAAACTGTCGGTTACAACCTCATAGACGCGAAAGAGCGTCTCTCCACCCTTGTGATTTTTACGTGCCGTCAGGTAAAGGATTCTTTGGCCGTCTTCCTCCTGTGCCGTTAGACTCGAGTAGGTGATGGAACCGGGCACTCCCTTGTCATCCTTGTACCGGTAAAACCCGAGATCCAACTCCCAATTGCCCAGTTTGGGCCGGAGATTCAATACTTGCCAGTTGGCTTCATACTCATTGTTGGGACGATAACCGTCGGAGGAGGCGGCACCCAAATGGAAGGATCCCCACTGCCAGGCATGGGAATATTGGAGGGAACCGCTTTCATAGCTTCCCCCGCCCAAATTCAGCCGGTGGCCCTGCCAATCGTCCTTGGTCATAATATTGATCACACCGCCCATGGCATCCTCGCCGTAAAGGGCGGAGAGGGGGCCTTGCACCACTTCGATGCGGTCAATCACATCAAGAGGGATAAAACTGAGGGAAGCCATGCCGATTTGCGGATTGACCAGAGGTATGCCATTCAAGAGGACAAGCACCTGCTCACTGCCGGCCCCGCGTAAACTAACGGAGGAGACAGCCCCGCCATAGCCCGAGGAATTAACTTGGACGCCCAGATGGTAAGAGAGCAACTCAGCCAAGTCCCGGTGGCCCGGGTTCTCCGCCAACTGGTCTTCGGTAATGACATGCACGCTTCCAGGAGCCTCCGAGACATGCACCGGCATCCGCGTCGCCGTCACAACCATTTCTTCTCCTTCTTCTGTTTCCGTATCAGCCGGCGCTTCCGCCGATACCTGCGCCGCAGCAGACAAGACACCCAGAGCAATCAACAACAATATTTTCCAACGCATCTGCAAACCCCTTTATCTTCAAGATCTTTTCTTCCAAACAAAGCTTCGGAGCCTGAACCAAATGAAAAAGACCCCGCCTGCTTTAGGTCGGAGTCGCAACTTGGTGACGCACACGGATCACTCCCTTCCCCTCGGAGGCGTGACTTAAGTTAGCAGGCAGGTCTCCTGGCTCCAGTTCATCGCTGTTACCGTCTTCCCGGAATTCCTCCAGTGACTTATTGGTAACAACTCCCTGTTACAGTGGCGGGGCCGCGCCGGTTTTGCACCGACTTCCCTATTCTCCCCCTCCCGGGGGCACCTGCAACCGTCCTTATGCAATTTTTAGCTACATATGGGGTTATGCCGGGCTGGTTCTGCCCGATCCCCACGCCAAACTATTTACCAATTCATTATAAAAAAACCTCGGGCGCCTGTCAAGAAAGGTCCTCCAGCGCCTAAAAAAGGATCCTCCCCCTGGCGCTAGGAAAAGGACCCAAAATGAGGATGGTTATGCTCCTCCGGTTTTAAAATGAAGTTGTGCCCCTGGCGGACAAGGAAATTTATCGGTAACGCCAGCGGCGGTTTCCAAAACTTTGGCCGCGTTTTTCACGGTTATGCCGGGTTTTCCGGGAGGAACGTTTCGGTACACCGCCAAAACCCGGTTGTCCTTGTCAAGAAAGACAAGATCAATGGCAAACTTCATGCCAATGGTGTGGACAGACCGGCAGGGCGCCAAAAGCAGACCTTCCTTTGGCGACAAACCCTCCTTACCCAGCAGGCCTTTGAGTCGCAGCCAAAAATTGTCGGCCAACCGGATGTGGAGGACCGGCGTCCCTTCCTTGGTTATTAATTCAACATACTTGCTCATTTCATCACATCACTGTAAACCAATGTTTTTGGCTTGATCAAGCATCTCCAGCACACCGGGGCCCAGCAGGACAATGAAGATGGTGGGGAAGATAAATAGAATCATGGGAATCAACATCTTAATGGGCGCCTTCATCGCGCGCTCCTCCGCCTGTTGCCGGCGTTTCATCCGCATCTGCTGCGATTGAATGCGCAAAACCCGGCCAATGCTCACGCCCAACTGGTCGGCTTGGATAACCGCCGCCACAAAGGTTTGCACATCTTCAGTCCCGCAACGTTCCGCCAGTTCCCGTAGGGCCTCCCGGCGGGCCTTGCCAATCCGAATCTCCTGGAGCATCCGGCGGAACTCCTGGGTAAGCGGGCCGGTCGTCTTCTCCACCATCTTCAGGATGGCCCCGTCAAAGCCCAGTCCCTGTCTCTTATACACATTCGAAGCTGCCGACGACGAGGNNGGGCCTCCCGGCGGGCCTTGCCAATCCGAATCTCCTGGAGCATCCGGCGGAACTCCTGGGTAAGCGGGCCGGTCGTCTTCTCCACCATCTTCAGGATGGCCCCGTCAAAGCCCAGTCCCGCCTCGACACTAACGGTTAACAAGTCCAGTGCATTGGGCAGTTCCCGGTCGATGGATTTTCGCCGCCCAGTAACGGCCTTTTTCAGCAAAAAGCGGGGAATGACATTGCCTAAGCCAAACAGGCCGATGACCATGATGAAATTAGCCTTATCCCCCATAACCCCAAGTAGCAGTAGGGGTACAACCACTCCCACAATCAGGCGGCCCACCACATACTGGGCTGCGCTCAGGTTCCACGGCCGCCCGGCCCGCTCCAGGTCGGCATCGATATGCTGCAGAAGGGTGGCGGGTGTAAACCGGCTAATGGTTTGGTCCAGCTTCGCCAAGACGGGACCGAAAATCCGTATCAGCAGTGGTTGGGCCAAGGGCTCATCAGCATTGTAGATCTCGTCCCTGGCTTGAATCTGCTGGAGGCGGGTTTTAATGGCAGTATTGGGATTCCACAAGATTCCCACCAATAGTTTTGTCAAGAGCATAACGGTAATAAAGGTAGTTGCCACCGCCAATAACGCTGTTGTCGACATCCCGCATTCTCCCCCCTCACACGTCAACCCGGATAATCTTACGGATCACCATCAGTCCCATCACCATGGAAAAGAAGGCGTAAGCCAACATCGCCTGTCCCCGGGGGTCTTTAAACAACCGGAGAATGTATTCGGGATTGATCATTAACATAAACAGGCTTAACACCACAGGTAAAAGACCGATGATCATCCCGGACAAACGCCCCTGGGCCGTCAGTGTCTTAATCTCTCCCTTGATCCGGACCCGTTCCCGGATGGTGTTGATAATATTATCCAGAATCTCCGAGAGGTTACCACCGATCTGCCGCTGGATCAACATGGCCGTCACTACCAGATCCCAGTCGGAGCTAGGCACCCGCTCCACCATCCGGTGGAGCGCCTCTTCAGTAGTCATACCAAGATTGATCTCCTTCAGCACCCGGGCAAATTCAGTCCGGATGGGCGGCGGCGATTCCCTGGCCACCATTTCCATGGTCTGCAAGAAACCATACCCGGCCTTCAGGGAGTTGGAGATTAACACCAGGGCATCGGCAATCTGGGCGTTAAAGGTATGCAGCCGTTTCTGTTGCAAGTGGTGCAGCCAGATAATGGGCAGCGCTCCGCCCACCAGCGCGGTGACAAACACTGAGACCGGATGGGGGTTGACCATCAGACACAACAGGGCAGCCCCGAAAACAAAGGCAAGATCAAGAAAGAAAAACTCATAACCTTTCAAAGGGATCTCCGCCTTCGCCAATTGCAGATCCAGCCAGTGGACCAACGCCTTCTTTTCAATACTCTTACCAAAGGCGCCCAACATCTCCCGCATGGGATTGGGGCCGTTAAATACATCCTCCGCTGCAGTGGCCTGGCCGCCATCGGCACCGGTTATGTCCATATAACGGTCCATCCGCTTTAATACCTTCTGCCGGTCAGAGGAAATTTGCCCGGCAATGGCCAGGACAAGAAGGAAAACCGTGATAAAACAAGCTATGGCGGCCAGCATCAACAAAACCTCCTTCCGGGCAAACACTGGAGCAGAAGATTAGTAGACCGCAAAGAGATCCGGCGGCAATTGGATACCGGAACGTTGAAATTGATCGTAAAATTTCGGGCGAATCCCGGTAGGTCTGAGCCTGCCAATGATTCTCCCGTTTTCATCCACACCCCGTTGTTCGAAGACGAAAATATCCTGGAGAACAACGGTATCACCCTCCATGCCTTGGACTTCAGTGATGTTGACAATCTTGCGGCTGCCGTCACGCAAACGGTTCTGTTGGATGATCAGGTCAATGGCCGAAGCGATCTGTTCCCGGATGGCTCGAGACGGCAATTCCATCCCTGCCATCAGCACCATCGTTTCCAACCGGGCAATCATGTCCCTGGGCGAGTTAGCGTGGCCGGTGGTGATGGAACCGTCATGGCCGGTATTCATGGCTTGTAGCATGTCTAAGGCCTCACCGCCCCGCACCTCACCGACGATAATCCGGTCCGGCCGCATCCGCAAGGCATTGCGAACCAGGTCGCGCATGAGAACTGCTCCTTTGCCCTCGACGTTGGGGGGACGGGTTTCCAGCGAAACCACATGTTCCTGGCGCAGTTGCAACTCAGCCGCATCTTCAATGGTGATGATCCGTTCATCCGGGGGAATAAAAGACGACAAAACATTTAAGGTTGTGGTTTTACCGCTGCCGGTACCCCCGGAAACCACTATGTTCAGCCGAATTTTGACACAGGCCTCAATAAACTTGGCCATCTCCGGCGTCAGGGTACCAAAGTTAATCAGGTCATCAACGGTGAAGGGGTCCCGGGAGAATTTACGGATGGTGATGGTTGGCCCTTTGAGCGCCAAGGGCGGGATAATGGCGTTCACCCGAGAACCGTCAGGTAGACGGGCATCCACCATTGGGCTGCTCTCATCGATCCGCCGCCCAATGGGCGACACAATCTTCTCAATCACATGCAAGACGTGCTCGTTGTCACGGAATTTTACCGAGGTCTTCTCCAGCTTGCCGTTGCGTTCAACATAGACAAGGTGTGGCCCGTTGACCATCACCTCCGAAACCGTCGGGTCCATCAACAGCGAGTTAATCGGGCCAAATCCCAAGACTTCGTCGGTGATCTCGGAGATAATCTTCTGACGCTCCGCCCGGGTCATGGTCGGATGCTCGTTCTCCAAGATAAACTGGACCACCTCAGCGATCTTCTCCTGCAACTTCTCCTGGATCTCCGGTTCGTCGCTGCGGTCCAAAAGTTCGGCTTCCACCTCTTTCATCAGGATCTCCTGCACCCGGTGCTTTAATTGCCTGCTCACATCCACCGGTTTGCTGAGGTGGGAGATTAATCGTTCCTGGCGTTCCGAACGTTCCGGTCGTTCGGCCAAGGTTTCCGTCGGCCTTTTCTCGCCTTCATCAACCGGACGTTTCCCCTTATCCAACCTTGCCATCAAAGACATCTTGCATTACCTCCCTGAACGACTGAACCATGGAGTTTTCTGTTTCGCCGGTTCCCCTTTTCCGGGATGAAATTGGTTGTTAATCTGTTGCGCCAACTCAAAGATGGCTTGGGAAATCGGACTTTTGGGATCGGATTGGACGAAGGGGATGCCCCGGTTGATGGAACCGACAACCACCTTACCCTCACTGGGCAATTGACAGGCAACCGTGTAAGGAACACTGCCGGTTAAATCACGGACGGAGACACCCATCTCTGCCGTGGAACGGTTCAGAATCAGTTTGATCCGGTCACTGCCATAATGCAATGACGCCATAACATCCAAACCCAACTTGATATTTTTAATCGTCGGAACATCCAATGTGGTCAGCATATAAATAAGGTCGGAAGCATCCAGGGCGGCCAGGATCGTATCCTGGAAGGACTGGCATGTATCAACGATGATGTAATCATAGTTATCCTTAAGAATATTGATGATCGCCTCAATATGACGCCCGGTGATAATCTCCGCATACTCCGGGCGGAGGGGCGCCGGCAGGACCCGGACTCCCGAATCATGTTCGATCAAATGCGCCTCCACCAGATCTTTATCCATATGCTCCATCTCACTGACCAGATCAGCAATGGACCGCTTGGGCAATAAATCAAGCAACATGGCCACATCGCCAAACTGAAGATCCAAATCCAACAAAACCACACGTCTTTTGGAGACTTGCTGCAAACTTACGGCAAGATTCACGGCAAAAATGGACTTACCGACTCCGCCCTTGGTGCTGAAGACCGTAATGACGCGTCCCGGCTCCCGGACTGTCTTCGCGCCGTCCGGTGGCAAGCCCTGACTTAACCGACGTTTGCATTCCACCTCATAGACCCGGCGTATAGTTGCCACCAAATCATCGCCGCTGGGCGGTTTGATCAAATACTCCCGGGCGCCTGCCATCATCGCCTTCCGCAGGTATTCCTGTTCACCTTGGACGGACATGATGATAATACCAACTTGCGGCATCTCCATGGTTAGTTTTTCGGTGGCAGTTATCCCGTCCATGACAGGCATATTGATATCCATCAAGACCACATCCGGTTGAAGGCTGCGGGACAAGGAAATGGCCTCCTCGCCGTTGCCGGCTTCCCCCACCACCTGGATGTCATCTTCCAACAGCAAAAGCTTACTGACATTTTCCCGGGTTTCTGCCACATCATCGACGATGAGGACGCGAATCTTCTTGGAACCCACCTTATTTTTCCTCCTTCGAAGCCTATTGCTGATCAATGCTTCTCGGCATCTGGGCATCTTTGGGCAGAATACGATCAATGCTAGGCGATTGTCCTACCGGTACAATCGTAGGAGTAATAAAGATCACCAATTCCGTTTGGCCCTTGCGAAAATCATCACTGCGGAAGAGTTTCCCGATCACAGGCAGATCGCCCAGGAGCGGGATCTTGTTGGTATTTTGGGAATCCTCCCGCTGTAACAGCCCGCCCAAGGCCATGGTGGAACCGCCTTGGATCTTCAACTGGGTCTGCGCCCGCCGGGTAGCGATGGCCGGCACCTTCATATCATTGGTCGTGATTGCATTGGACCAATCCAGGTTGGACACTTCAGGGATGACAATCAAGTCGATCATTCCGTCCTGTCCGATGCTGGCTTTAGTCTCTAAACGCACACCATATTCCTTCCAGGTTATCTCCACGCCATCCTTGGTCACAACCGGAATGGGAATTTCCCCGCCCACCAGAAACTGGGCGCTTTTGCCGCTTTGCAGCAAAATGCTGGGCGCCGCCAGCAAACGGGCCCGCCCGTTTTCAAACAAGTGGGTTAAACGAGCGCCAATCGGAGCAACGCGGCGCTGGTCCCAAACATGTTCTTGTTCAATGTAGTCGTATTTATTGGCTTCAAACAGGTATTCCCAGATCATCGAGGTACCCACTACTTCACCGCCGGTGACGTTCATCGAACCCCATTGAACACCCAGGGACTTGAGGTCATCCACACGGACCTCGGTCACCAATGCGGCAATGTGAACTTGATAGGAATCCTTGACGGTCAAAAAATTGTGGACTACTTCCCGGTAGGATTTGGCAATGGTCTCAGCCCTGGCCAATTCCAGATCGTTGGCGACAATCCCTTCCAAGACCACGGTCTTGGCCGTTACCCGCACTTGGACCGTGGGAATGCCGATAATCTGGCGGATCTCATTGGCCAGGGAAGAATAATCCTCGGCCACTTCCACCCGGAAGCTGGCGCGGCGTCCGCCGTACCAAATATGGACGGTAGACAAGCCAACAGCCTTTGCGTTGACCAATACATCTCCCCCGGTAGTGACCACCACCTCCACTGCCGCTGGATTGCTTGTGGCCACCCGGGTCAGATCTTTATAATGCAGCACCTGGGATTCGCCGACAGTCATAAAGAGTGTATCCTCAGCCAATCCGGGCAGGGATATAAACACGAGCGCAAGAGTCAGCACCATAAGACGCAGGATCATTTGTCGCATTTGGACACACCCCCTTAATCGACATCGACGTGACTGATTTTAGCACCCGAGATTACTTCCACTTTATTCGGCTTTTTCGGCGCCACCGGTTGGGGCCGGTAAACAACCTTCTTTACCTGCTTCGGCTGTTTCTTTGGAATAACCAGGTTTTTGGTGTAGAATGGTTCCACCTGCTCACTTTCTACATAATTGAGGGGTCTAAGCACCAGCCGCAACTTACCGTTTTCTTCAGCCAAGGCCAGTTTCTGGGCTTGTTGCAGATTCACCGCCAAGGTCACCGAGGAGGAAACCTTACCTTTCTTCGCCGCTTCGCCGGCGGGCGACTCCATTTCCTGGGCCGCCGCCAAAACCTGAACGTTTTGGAGCAGCGTTATTGTAACTTTCTCATCCTCTTTGACCACGCCTTCATTCAGGGTCACCAAAACATCCACCAGATCGCCGGGACGGACAAAGCCACCAACGCCCACTATCTCATCGACTTTAACGGTCATACCCCGGTATCCCTGGGGGATCATTAAAGGCAATCCCAGCAACTCATCTTCCCGCAGGAGGCGCCCTTTGCGAATGGCTTCACCAGCCAAGATCTCCGAGCGGGTGATTTTACCCACGGCATCCTTGCCGGACCTGGCCGCATCGCCGGGAATGGCGTTAACAGGCACCGCTTTCAACTCCACCCAATCCGCCTTGATCACGGTCCGGGCAGGAATAGTCATCTTGGCCACCAGGATCTGGGCGGTGGGAATCTCTGCCGGCTTAACCTTTGATTGTTCCTGGATGGTACGATGAACAAGCCACGCCGAGACCGCTGCCATGATGAGCGCCAGGAGCCAGACGATTCGGTTTTGTGACATGGTACTCCCCCCGTTTTATCTAACAATTTAATATCAACTGCTTTTACTTTTCCATCATCATGGTCGCTTGCCCGCTGACCGGGAAGGGGTTTTGCAACAAGCCGGAGATGATGGGGACAATCAATGGGAGTTCCGTTTGAACCTTCACTGTTACCGGATCAAACTTTTGCCTTGTCGACGGTGTAATGGTAATATCTGAATCTTCCAGGTTGAGCTGGGTCGCCACCGATTTTACCGCAGCGCGCACCTGGGCATCCGAGTAACCAACTGCCGCCACCCGTGCACCTTGCCGCGCTGCATTATCCAAGGTCAATTGGGCGTGGAAGATCCGGCCAAACTCCACCAAGCCCATAAACAGCATAAGGAAAAGTGTAATGACCAAGGCAAACTCCACCATAGCCGAACCCTTTTCCTGCCGCCAACAAATTGTCATCTCCTTCACCCCCTCAAATCAGGATCCGAAGAAGCGAAAGATTAATACGCCAATGGCCAGGACCACACCGTAGGGAAACAACGACTCCCTTTTTTTCTCCGGCCGCAAATCCGGCCGGTCGGCCTTGTCTTGCCGGAGGTTCTGCAACATTAGGAAGAAGCGCCAAAACTCTTCCTTTAAACGCCGCTGCCTGAGGAGGATGATGACAGAAACCAAACCGCCTAAGACCGCGCCGTATAACGTGGACCAAAGAGCGAAACGCCAACCTTTTAAGGCGCCAATCGCCGCCACGAACTTGAGATCCCCCGCCCCCAACCCGCCATGATAAAACGGGAGTAAAAGGACGGCTGCGAAGAGAACCCCTCCGATGGCATCCAATGTTCCACGCCAGCCACTGGCAACAGTTTGCAGGATAATACCCACAATCATCGCAGGAAACGTTAACCAGTTGGGCAGGCGACGCCAGCGCAGATCCGTGACCAAGCCGGTCAGGACAACGATGAACAGAATAACATCGGAGGCTGTGAAGATTTTGTGGTCCAAAGGGTTCCCTCCCCAAGATTAATTGGTTATGTATCCACACCGGATAGACTGAGAAGGGGTAAGACCCCGTGCTTGCAAGTCTTACCCCCTCTTTCCCACTAATGTGCGTTCTCCGGGTGTGCTAATGACTCTCCTGATTTATGAAAGATGGCGCTTAGTCCCTCTTTGATTAGGATAATCAGTGAAATCACGGCAATGGCAGCGATTGCGATGATTAGTCCGTATTCCGCCATCCCTTGGCCCGACTCATCCTTCAGGAGACTTTTTAGCATTCACCCCAACCTCACTTTGTGTGGCTTCAATCACTGGCCGGCGCTCTCAGGGTTATTGACAGCTTCTTCAACCTTGCCAAAGAGGTTGCCCAAACCGCCCCGCATTGCCACTAAAGCAGCGATCAGGACTACAGCCACCAAACCGATGATCAAACCATACTCCACCATGCCTTGCCCTTCTTCTTCTTTAAACAAACGACGCAACATTTTCCTCAACCTCCATATTATATATTTTGGGACTCCCTTCAAGATAAAACCGGTCTGTTGCCTCCCGGCGTTCCCTCCCTCCAAGTAAATCTCGATTAAAAGTATTACAACAAATCTTTGCCTTTGCTTCCGCGTCGGATTGTTAATTGGCTTGTTGTTTCTTTCTGATTCTTATTGTACCAGTTAGACCGGGGAGTGAACATCCAGCCTGAGACTCATTTTCACCCGGGACTTTAGTCCCAACACCGCCCTTGATACGTAATTGTTATCGGCTATATCAGTCATTTACTTTAAATTTTTGTTAATAAATTTTTGTCCACCCCGGCCTTATTCCACCAGGCTGATTTCGCCGCCAGGTAGTATGTTGGTGGCATTGGGATCGTAGATGACCTTGATATTGGAGCCATTAAATTTGATCTCATTGGCCACCACGGAACCGTAAACCGTAATGCTCGAACCGTTAATCTGAATTAACCCGTTGGGCGCATATAAGATGCCATAGATCTGAATACTGCTGCCATTAACATGGATGTCACCGTTTTGACTATAGAGACAGACAGAATCACCGGCAGTGGCATACCTGATGCTGCTACCATTGATATGGATATTATCCGTGGTCAAAATCGTCCCGTTACCCCTGATGGTACTGCCGTTGATATGGGCTGAACCATTGACCACAATATCACCATCAACATCAATTGAACTGCCAAAGAGATGGTCGGTATCGTAGATTTTCTCTGCATTCAAACGAACTTTCTCGCTAAAATCCGGCATGGCCAAAAACTCCGAGTACTCCTGCACGGCACCAATACTGATACTGCTGCCGTTACGGCGGAAAGTGCCAACTGTATCCATTACCCCGGTGATGGTAATCGAAGAGCCATGAAACTTAGAGTTCCGGTTGGAGTGGGCTGAGCCATCAATATATAGGGAGGAACCATTAAAATTCAGATCTTGATCCTTACCGCCGGAGAAAAGGGCAAAATCAAACACCCGTGAGCGGCTGGTTGCTGCAGCCGCCCCGGCCCAAACTTCCATGGTCCGAATCCCGAGGACCGGCGCAAAAAACAGCCTGACTTGGCGGGTAATCTCCACCCGGACCCGGTTGTTGGGGAAGGTAACATCCACCGCATCCGCATCCTTAACACCGTTGAGGCTGCAGTATTGCCGGACGCGGTCCCGGGCGGCAGTGGTATCCGGCATCTGGTAAGCGCCGGCCAGTGCCGCGGCATCAGCGGCCCTTTGCAACTGGGCACGGTTTAAGTAGACCAAACCTGCATCGACCACCATGGCCACCAACCCCAGGAGAAAAACGAAGAGCAGAGCAAATAAGACGAGAATCGCACCTTTTTCGTCCCTTAACTCACGCAACGTCTCCTTCATTCCCATCACCCCTTTTCCCCCGGCTAGCAAGGAAGAACAATGCAGACTCCTCTTAGCTTTATCATAACATTTTTTGTTCACAAGCAGTATCAGCCCAAAGACTCAATTCACCCGGGACTATGGACCTATTCTCCTTGCGTTCGGAGAAGAAAAAAGGCCGTAACGGCCTTTTTATCCCTATTATTTTTAATTATTTAACCAAACCCTTCTTCAGGGCATATACCGCCAGTTGGGTCCGGTCGGTCAGATCCAACTTCCGCAGGATGCTACTGACGTGATTCTTTACTGTTTTTTCTGAGATAAAGAGTTTTTCGGCAATGGTTTTATTGTTCTCCCCCTGGGAGATTAGCTGCACAATTTCCATCTCCCGTTCAGTTAACCCCAGCTCCTCCGGGGTGAACTGATTGATCTCCTTGCCCCGCCAGATCTTGAATTCATCCAGCAGGCGCACCAGCAAACTCGGCTGGATATAGGCCTCGCCCTCGGCAACAACCCGGATGGCCTCAAACAAGGTGGCCGAGTCCACATCCTTCAGAACATACCCGGTGGCACCGGCCCGGATAATCTCGTGGACATACTGGTCATCGGTGCATACGGTCAGCGCCAGGATGCGGATGGCGGGATTTACTTCCCGCAGGCGTTTTGTGGCTTCAATTCCATTAAGGGCCGGCATATTAACATCCATCAAGACAACATCGGGTTGAAGCTTTAAGGCAAGCTCCAAGGCTTCTTGCCCGTTCTTCGCCTCCCCCACGACTTCGAAATCCGGCTCTATGCTCAGAAGCTTAATCAAGCCTTGGCGCAGTAACTCATGATCATCGGCCAGCAGAATCCGGATCGACATATCCGTAACTCCTCCTAAACAATCCTTAACCACAGGGTGTTATTCTTCTGTTACTTTCCCTTCTTCCTCATTCTCCACCGGTGTTATCGGAATAGAAACACGGATGGTCGTCCCTTTCCCCGGGGCAGAGGTCAATTCAAACTCTCCGTTTAACAACTCCACCCGCTCCTTCATGGAAAGAAGCCCGAAACTTTGTTTTCCGGCAACCTCTTTATGTACTTTCACCGGATCAAAGCCGCGGCCTTTATCGATCACGCGCAGGTTGAGACGTTCCTTTCCAAACTCCAAGACCACCGTGGCCCGGTCCACTTTGGCGTGTTTTTTGATGTTGTTCAATGCCTCTTGGACCAGACGAAAAACGGTTACTTCCACGGAAGGATCCAGACGTCTGTCTTCCCCCCGGACGGTGACAACAGTTTCGAGCCCCTCCCGTTCTTTAAACTCCTCGGCATACCGGCGCAGGGTAGGCGCCAAGCCCAGGTCATCCAGGGTCATGGGACGGAGATTAAAGATAATGCGCCGGACCTCTTTGAGACTCTGTTTTACCACTTCTTTCAGTTCAGTGAGTTCTTTGTTGATCTCCGGTCGCTTGTTCTCCAGCAATTTTTCGCAAAATTCAGCCCGGAGCACCACATTGGCCATGGCCTGCGCTGGTCCGTCATGGATCTCCCGGGCCACTCGCCGACGTTCGTCCTCCTGGGCAAGGATGATTCTCGCTCCCATCCATTGGCGTTCCTGGGTGCTGGCATTGGGGTTGGAGTTAAAAAAGTTCATGTTTCCTTTTAAAAAGCTCAAAGCCAAGTCTACTTTGGAAACCAGATCATCCGCCTTTCTTACCATATTGTCCATGCCGGCAATGGACCGTTCCAGTTCATCCCGGCGCTTACGCATGTTTTGCTCCTTTTCCCGTTCCACAGCCAGTTGAACTTGGATCTTCTGGGCATTTTCATAGGCAGCGCGGATATCCTCATCGGTATACTTGTTAAAATCCCGACTCACTTCCATCAGGCGCACCCGGGATCTGCGGTACATTAGTTCCAACCTGTCAACCTGGTCAATCACATGTTTAAGCTCATTACGCAGGTTCTCCAATTCATTCTGCAGCCTGCGTTGTTCACCCTTGGCCGCTTCAGCGATCTCAAAAATATCTTCTTTACTATGTTCAATAGCATTTAATGTTTCATTAATAATCCGGTCGAGCATAACTTGGTCCACTGTTACCTGCGCCTCTGTTGCCATCGATTTCACCCCGGATATGCCGTCTCAACTTGCTGTACATTACGTTATCGGTTTAAATCCCGCCACACTTTAGGCGGGAAAACAGAAAGCACCTGAGGAAATCCCCGGGTTTACTGACTGCCCGCAGCAAACAAAATCAGGGAAAGAACAGAAAAACCGTCCCTGTTACCGGGACGGCTATTAATCTTGTTTCAATTGATAGTTGCTGTTTATTCGACCACCGGAAATCTTGGCCCTTCCGGTTGAAGATCAGTCCACAAAGGCCGCATAAATAGCCCGGACCGACCGTTCAAAGTCTTCGGTTTCAACACCCACAATAATATTGATCTCACTGGAACCCTGGTTAATCATGCGCACATTAATATTCTCTTTGGCCAAAGCGGTAAAAAGCTTCGACGCAATACCAGGGGTATAGGCCATTCCCCGTCCCACCGTGGCAATCAAGGCCATGTTGGGATGAACTTCGATGGAATCGGGTTTAAGCTCCCGCCGGATCTCATCCAGAACCCGGTCCAATTTACCCTTGAGTTGGGCGTCGGCAATCACCAGCGACATGGTGTCAATCCCGGAGGGAATATGCTCAAAGGAGATATTGTTCACTTCCAGGATGGACAGGAGTTTGCGGCCAAAGCCCAGTTCGATGTTCATCAAAGCCTTTTCAATGGCAATGACGGTAAAATCTTTCCGCCCGGCAATGCCGGTGATCGCCCCCGTCTTGGGCGCGGGTTCCAGATCCCGGACGATCAATGTGCCGGGATCCTCCGGAGCATTGGTGTTTTTAATCCGCACCGGGATACCGGCTTCCCGTACAGGGAAGATGGATTCTTCGTGGAGAACGCTGGCACCCATATAAGAGAGCTCCCTAAGCTCCCTATATGTCAGCTGTTGGATGGTCTTGGGATTCGGCACAATCCGCGGGTCAGCCATGAGAAAGCCGGAGACGTCCGTCCAGTTCTCATAAAGGTCTGCGCCAACCCCCCGGGCTACAATGGCGCCGGTTATATCCGAACCGCCACGGGAGAATGTTTTGATTTCGCCGCCGGGTAGAGCACCGTAGAAACCGGGAATGACCGCATGGGAATGCTTGGATAAGCGCTCACTCATGACTGCTTGGGTCTTTTCTGAATCAAAGATGCCATGTTCATCAAAGAAGATGACTTCAGCAGCATCCACAAAGTCCCAACCCAAGAGTTCCGCCAGGATCAGGCCGTTGAGGTACTCCCCTCTACTGGCGGCATAGTCGGCAGAGGCGCCTGCGGCAATATTGCGTTTCACCTCTTCCAAGTGGGGACGGATATCCATTTGCAGGCCCAGGTCCCGTACGATCTCTAGATAGCGCTGGGCAATAATCTGGAAAACATCGTCAAAGGGCACACTTTGCTGAACATGGGTATGACAGAGATAAAGCAGGTCAGTAATCTTCTGATCACTCGGGGTCCGCTTGCCAGGCGCCGACGGTACGACATACCGCCGTTTGGCATCGGCCTTGAGGATATTTTGGACTTTGCGGATCTGGTTCGCATCAGCTAAAGACGTTCCACCAAATTTCGCCACAGTAATGCTCATAAATCTCAACACTCCCACCGTAAAACATAAACACAATTCATCATAAAACTACGGTCAAAAAATGTCAATGGATTGGCTAGAGCAGACAAGGAAGAAATCACCATTATTAATTTCCGGCAAACTATAGGCAGAAATCAGGGGTTCCCCCGTCCCTGCCTAATCATCCACGCGCTGGATGCCGTAGAAAACCCGGACCGCCCATTCTCTGAGCCCATCGGGCAGGAAGCGGCCAAGCCAAGGAAACTGCCGGGAAACAAAATCGCCCGCGGGATAATGGCCGCGCAGTCCCGTGGCCTTTCGAACAACTTTTACAATGGTTTTCGCCACAACATCCGGCGGTGGCGCCACCTGCATATTCCGGTCAATGACCCGCCATGCCGCATCCCGCCACTTCCGGTAGGGCGACTCGCCCGCAGCAGCGCCAAACTGGGTGGCATCATTGAACCTGGTCTTAATATCCCCGGGTTCCACGGAAAAAACCCGAATGCCAAAGGGGTGCAGTTCCTGCCGGAGGCCCTCGGTCAACGCCCGGATCGCAAATTTACTAGCGGAATAGTGTACCTGGAAGGGGATGACAAAATGTGCCGCCAAAGAACTGACATTGATGATCGTTCCGGCACGCCGCTCCCGCATCCCCGGCAAAACCGCCTGCAGTACGCGCAAAGTTCCGAAGTAGTTGGTCTCCATCTGTTGCTTGGCCAGTTCTACCGGTGTCTCCTCAATCGAACCGAAGATGCCGAAGCCGGCATTGTTAACCAGCACATCCAAGTGGCCAGCTTCCTTTAGCACCTGTGCCACGCCTTGTTTTACCGATTCATCGGAGGTCACGTCCATCTCCACAAAACGGACGCTGTTCTGCAGCTCTGCGGACAACTGCGCCACCCGGGACAGGTTACGGATAGTCCCCCATACTTCATAACCAAGTTTTTTCAGTCGAACGGCCGTAGCAGCACCAATACCAGATGATGCCCCCGTCACCAGCGCAACTTTCTTATCCAATTCCAATCCACCTCACTTTATGCAAATTTAACAAGCCCGCCAAAAATTTGTGGTTACCTTATAACAAATCTTTCTTTTGTTCGCGGCTTCTTAAGCAAAACCCTTCTTACAATAAGCATGATACTGTAATTTTTACAGGATCCAGGATTCTCTTGTCGAAATCCCTTTCTTAGAACAAAAAAATAATGAAACAAAGAGGTGTCCTGTTATGTCCGGAGACATGATCCAATGTAGCAACCTGAAAAAAAACTACGGACATAAGAAAGTCCTTAAAGGGGTCGACCTTAATATACCGCCGGGGACCATCTATGCCCTTCTGGGGACAAACGGCGCGGGCAAAACCACCCTCATCCGTACCCTGTTAGGCCTAATCCCCAGGTCCAGCGGGAACGTGAATATTCTGGGCAGCGATCCCTGGCAGGCCGGTCCCAACTTACGGCAACGCATCGGCTATGTTTCAGAAGAACAGGGACTCTATGGCTGGATGAAGATCGCTCAAATCATCAAGTTCTGCCGCGACCTTTATCCCAAGTGGAACAGTGGGTTTGTCGCCAGTTCCCTGCAACGTTTCGGTTTAGCCGAAAATACCCGGATCCGTACCTTGTCCAAGGGGCAAAAGGTCCGCTTGGCGCTCATCCTAGCCCTTGCTCCCGAACCGGATCTGTTAATTTTGGACGAACCTATGAGCGGGTTGGATCCCCTGGCCCAGCGCGACTTCCTGAAGATCCTCCAACAAGATGCGGAGCGGACCGGACGAACCATCTTCTTCTCCACCCATGATTTGCATGATGTGGAAACCATCGCCACCCATGTGGCCATCTTATTTAACGGCCGGATCCAGGCGACCGGAGCATTGGATGCTGTCCGGGCTTCCATCCGGCGAATCCGGACCACCGGCCAACTGAAGAATCTCCCCCCACAGGTCAGGGAGCTTGAGGTGAACAAGGACGGAGGGGTCTATCTACTCCCCGCCGCCGACCAGGCTTGGCCGGAGATAACCGGTGCCAACGGGGACTGCCAAGTGGTGGAGGATTCCCCTGCCCTTTTGGAAGAAGTCTTCCTCTATTATTGCGCCGGGGGGGACAAGGCATGAAATTCCCCCGCCCGTTACTATTAAAGAAAGAACTACACCAAAATAGCCTGTTCTATCTTTTCCCGCTCCCATTTGTACTGGCCTTGGCCGTTTTGAAAATAACCTGCGCCTTTGCTGGCTTGCCCTGGCTCATCCCCCTCTTCTCCGTGGGGGTTCCGTTTACATTAGCCGTGGCGTATGGCCTGCAGGCCTTCGATATCGAAGAAGATCAACAAACAAGGGACTTCCTGCTGGTAAAACCCCTGTCCATTTTAAGAATCGTGACGGAGAAATACCTGATCGGCCTTACTATCCTGCTCTTCTGGGCGGTTACCTTCTGGTGGCTATGCGGCTCAAGCTATTTCGAATTGCCACAAGCTCTTTCCGTCGGAAGCTGGGCAGGATGGTTAATCCTTGCCGGGATCATTCTGACATACAGTTGCAGTTTCCTAGCTGGTCTCTGGATCCAGGGACCCAAAAAACTCTTGGCTGTCCTTCTATTAACCCCATTGATGCTAGGCTGGGCCTTCCTTGCCTGGTCTTCCTGGGCCACCTTTTTCTTGCATAACTTTACATTACAACAAACTTCCTGGGTAATCCCACTCTTTCTCATAGTCATCGCTTTTGCTGTCAGCGGTTCCATTATTCTGCTTACATTCCAGACAGTTATCTGGCTCTTGCAGCAACGCCCATCCCTCCGGGAAACGCCGGGACTAACCTGCTCCATCCTCCCGCCGGTACTCCTGCTCCTGTTAGGCCTATTACTGAACTTGGCTTTGGCCGTACCCCTTCGGATCAGCAATTTCATCGGAGCGGAGCTCTTCGGTTTGGAGAAACCAGCCTTTTGGACCCTGGAGGGTGCCTGGAACCCCAGGAACAATCTCCTGGCCGTCAGCGGCCCCAATTACCGGATCGCCTTGGCTTCTCTCGGTAAAACACCAAAGGTCCTCTACCAAAGCGACACAGAGAAAAAGGGAATAATACCTGTTTTAGCTTGGTCTCCCCGGGGAGATCTCCTTGCCTTTGAAGAAGATGGCAAGATCTATCTATTAAATACCCGCGAAAAGCAAAAACCTGTCTGGGTTGGCAACGGCACTAATCCCTGCTGGTCACAGACGGGTGAAGCTCTCCTTTTCGCCAGCGCTGAGAGCTACACCACCGAAGCCCCAACCAAAGAACATTCCATTCTCCTCTTCCACCAGGTGTTTTACCATGTGGACATAAAAACCGGTATAGTCCGGCCATATCTGGAGTTTGACGCTGTCGGCAACCATTGGACCTGGGATGATGCCAACGATGCCATCTGGTATGTTTCTCCCGCCGGTGAACTGGTCCGCGTTACCCTAAAAGAAGGTTTTTCTTTTCACCCCGTTCCCGGGGTCCCCTCCGGCCGGCCTATTATCTACGCCAGGTTTTACCGGGTTAACCATCCCTCGCCCAAATTCATCGTTACCCTCTATTATCTAAACCAGAACAAACGGCAACATGTTGATGTTTATTTCTACCTTCTCGACCCGGTTAAAGCGATGATCAAACCCTTGCACCACGAATCCGGTCTAAACTTGACAACACTGATTCTCCATCCACAGACCGGAACCTATTTACTCGGTCGCAACGGTGCCTTTACCAAACGGCAAATTCCAAAATTCCGGGAGGTTCTCCAATGACAAGCAACATCTTGTACAAAAGCACCCTCCGGCTCTGTCAAAAAGAGGTCGTGCAAAATCTCGTTAATCTGCTCTTCCCGGGCCTCTTCTATCTGCCCCTGGCTATTACAGCTTTTCTTCGCCAAGCCCCGGTCCCCTTCGGGCCGGAACTCTCGATTGCTGCATTAATTGCCAGTGCAGTACTGGCAATTGTCTATGGTTTACAGGGCTTTGCCCGGGAAGCCGACAAGAAGACCATGGACTTTATCTTGTCACGCCCCATCTCTCTTCCGGTCTTGATCGGCGTTAAGTTGCTCTTCAGCACCGGCGTTTTTGCCCTTTGGTTGTTTTTATTCCAGTTCGTTGTCGACCTGGACCTGTCCAAGGTTCCTTTTCCCACCAAGCTGGATCCAAGTTGGTGCGGGGTCGTCCTCATCATGCTCAACAGTATGGGTTTTATCGCCGGGTTAATCACCCGTGGCGCGGAAAGATTGGTTGTTACCGTGGTCCTCACCGGGCTTGTCGCCGGCTTGTCCTATGGCGTCTGGCTGCAATGTTTTGACCTCATGTCCGCCCGGTACTTCTGGTTTGATATCCCGCCCCATATCTATGGCCTAGTTGCCCGCATCATCCCATGGACACTCCTGCTACTCAGCCTCTGGATCCCTTGGGTCCTTGTCCTTTGGTATCTTAAAGGCAAACCAAATCCCCTGTGTTTTCCAGCCTTTCGCCGTTGCTTTTTCCTGTGGGCGGTTACCTTCCTGCTAACTCGGCTTGCCAGCTTAACACTGGGTCCAGCGCTTTGGCCCGCCGACCTGGAAATCCGCGAAGGCGACTGGCACCTTCGTTCCGGTTTGGTTCTAACCGCGACGCCACCTTTCAGCTACAGCAGGCAAGGGGGCAGTTCTCTCTATCTGGCCAAAATCAGCGGAAAACCCTACCGCATCTATACAGGCAACAAAATCACCAACCCCCGCTGGTCGCCTTTGGGTGATGCCCTTGCCTTTGTTGAGGACGGACAGATAAAAATCTACCATCGTGGCCGCACCACAGCCCTTGGCCAAGGCAACAACCCCACCTGGTCCGGCGACGGTCGGAAGCTGGCCTATACTTTGCAACTGGAGAAGGACAAACAGATCCAGCGGGTATATGCTCTCGACCTAACCAGCAAAAAAACAACCCTGCTAGGAACCATACCCTCCGGCCTGCTGGACCTGGTCTGGGACTCCGACCGCCAGCAGTTATATGGGGCCCACCAGGACGGGTATCTTTATCTCATCGACCTGGCAAAAGAAGAAAGTAAAAAGATCAAAATCCCTTCACCAGTTCAGTTGGCAATGCGACACCCCCGTCTGGTACAAACACTCGCCGGTGATATTCTCCTAAGCCTGGCAGGTGAGCATGAGGTCCAAGTCTATTCCTACCAACCGGGCCGGGACCGGCTAGTGCTATTGGAGACCAAATCCGGCCGGGAGGTGGCCACAGTCACTCAGTCCTTCATCTCCCCGGACGGAGCGGGATTCCTCTGGCCACGAATTGATGGAGCCTTTGAGTACCAAGGAATCATTCCGCCCCATGATCATGATCATCCTGGGCACGAACACTGTCTTGACAATCATCACCATGAACACGATGAACATGACCACGAAAATGATGAATGACCACAGAGATCAATATATAGTCAGGACCATCTTACATTATTGCTGCTATTGCTGCCCCCGGGCAATGGAGAAGTGGGGACCATGGCCAGTCCCCACTTCTCTTTTTTATTCATCCATTCATCTGTCCCGTCTAGCCCTGGCTGTTTTGGGCAAAAGCTAGCCTTAGGTCAGCCAAATCCGCTTCGACCATGGTTATAAGCTGCTGCGCCTTTTGCTGATCCTTAACCTTAATCGCCTCCTCCAGCTCCTTCAGGGAGTTTTCCAGATTCTTGCCCACCTCTTTGGCACCCACCTTTTCCCCTTGGGGCTTAAACTTTCGCCAATTATCCGGGGCTTTTTTCACCAGGCTACCCGCAGTCTGCCAGTTTGCCACCGTCACATGAAGTGCAATCTCCCGCATTGCCGCTTCCATTTTAAGCAATTCCGCCGGAATGACCGTCTTGAATTTCTTGGTCAGATCCGGTAAAGCACCGGTGATTTCGTTGGCGTGTTCCCTCATCTTAAATAGGCTTCGGTTCTTTATCGCCGCCTCCAACCCCGCCAAATGCATCTTTACAACCATCCGTTGCTCCGCCGGTACTTTTTCCCGGTCCAACTCCTGCTCCCCCTGTTGCCAGAGGCTTTTAAGTTTATTGAGGCCCTGCATAGCTTGGCTCCAATCACCCCCGGGAAGATGGTAAAGGTCTAACGCCGCATCCTCCATCCTTTGAAAAACCGCTGGCATCGACTGCTTCTCTACCTTCTTGCTCTGACGTTGCGGTGCGGGACGGACTTTCTCCTCTTCGCCCAACAGGCCGCACCCAAGGGTGAACAAGACCAGCAAAAACAAAACCGGCAGTAATTTACACGTATTTATCTTTATCCAAATCCTCATCTCCATCATCCTCCTCTTTTCGGACTCTTTCTAGTCTCCCGCTAAATCCACCATCCTATCCTACATAAAACAAGGGCCGGGAAGCCGAAGACTATAAATAGTCTTTGGTTCCCCGGCCCGTTCTACCACAACAATACTAACTATAAGCCAATCTACTTTTTCTTCCTCGACTCCTTGATTACCAGTGGGGTTAGGTCTTTTTTGGCTTCATTGTAAACGTAAGTTTGATCCACTACATAACGCACCTTTTCCTTCTGTGCCACCTTGGCAATGAGGTTATTTACCTTCTCCTCGGTTTCTCTTTCCGCCTGTTCGATCTTCCGTTGAATCTCCCATTGCTTCCGGTCCAGCTTCTCTTGGGTTTGTTCCGCCAATTCCTCGGCTTTCTTCCGATACTCCTTAAGCAGGGCTTCTTGATCTTGCCCACTCTTTCCGGCCTGTTCCTTTTTATAACGCTCAAGCAATTCTTTGCTGAGCTTGTTTTGCTCCTTTAAAACCACTTGGGTATAGTCGGCGTACTCCGCCTCCAATTGTTTTTTTAGTGTGGCTAGTTCTTTATACTCCACCAGGTTTTGCTTTATAGCCTCCCGGTTGAGGACGGCAAAATCGATGGTCTTCCTCCACCACCAGGCCTGGGCCGTGTTGGACCCCACCGCCATCGCCAACAGCATTAATAAGGCAAAAACCTTTCCGGTATTAGTCTTCTTGGTCATGGTTTCCCTCCGCTTTTTATACATTATTACTAATAACCCCTCTAGAGTGGGCAGAATTTTACGTTTATATTCCACTTATTTTCTTTGGATTCCTCTTCGTGGACAAACTTTTCCGCCAGAAGTTTTTTCCCGGGAATGCTCCGGGTTTGGCAGAACCACGGGAATGAGCCGATGGAGGATATTGTTAATTTTTTAACTGATTCTCTTCAGAAATCTTGAGAAGATACTCCAAACGTAGTATAATTCAAGTATATTTAAAGCCCGTTACCTGTTAACAAAAGGGGAGTGAATTAGAATTGGCAAAGAGAGTCTTTAATTTCAATGCCGGACCAGCAGCATTACCGTTACCCGTCTTGGAAGAAGCCCAACGGGATCTCTTGGATTTTCAAGGTACCGGCATGTCGATTCTGGAGATGAGTCATCGTTCCAAAGAGTTCCAACCCATCGTGGAAGAAGCCGAAAACCTGTTTAAGGAACTGCTTGGCGCCCCCGCCGATTATCGTGTCTTATTCCTGCAAGGCGGCGCCAGCACCCAGTTTGCCATGGTGCCCATGAACTTCCTGCCTGCCGGCGCCACCGCCGATTACATTCTGACGGGCACATGGTCCAAGAAGGCCTTGGATGAAGCCGTAAAGATCGGTGATGCCAAAGTCGCTGCTTCCTCCGAAGAAACTAACTTCGACCGCATTCCTGAACTAAGCTCTGTAAAACTATCCGATTCCCCCGCTTACATCCATATTACCTCCAACAACACCATCTTTGGCACCAGCTGGGTCAATCTGCCAAACTTCGGCGATATCCCTCTGGTAGCGGATATGTCCAGCGATATCCTGTCCAGGCCCTTTGACGTCCGGCCCTATGGACTGATCTACGCCGGCGCCCAAAAGAACCTGGGACCGGCAGGTGTGACCGTAGTGCTGATTCGCCCCGACTTTTTAGAACGGGTGCCCAAAAACATCCCGACCATGCTGCGCTATGACATTCATGCCAAGAACAATTCGCTCTACAACACACCTCCCGTCTTCAGCATCTACATTGTCCTGTTGGTCCTGCGCTGGCTCAAGGCCCAGGGCGGCCTCGCGGCCATGGAAAAACTCAATAAAGCCAAAGCAGCCCTTATTTACGACACCATTGACAACAGCGGCGGCTTCTACCGTGGTCACGCCCAAAAGGACAGCCGTTCTCTGATGAACGTCACCTTCCGTTTGCCCAACGAAGAATTGGAGAAGAAATTTGCCGCTGAGGCAACCCAAGCGGGTTTAGTCGGGTTAAAAGGCCACCGTTCTGTCGGCGGCATGCGCGCCTCCATTTACAATGCAGTTCCCCTCGAAGCCTGCCAAGCCTTGGCCGATTTCATGAAGGAGTTTCAAAAGCAGAACGGTTAATAGTTAATAAAAGAACTCTGCTCAAAAGAGCCGGCCTAATGCCGGCTCTTTTTTTCTAGAACGTTTCTCCCATATTTTAAAACGCACAAAAAAGCCTTTTGTTCCTTATCCCCAAAAACAGGATAGCTTTTCGCCATTGCCACCCGGCAAATATTGCCGAAAAGTAACCCATGCCGAATCTTTAAATCTTCCCCCACCCCAGTCACGCCTTTCGTGGGGCATTTTATCGTTCGGATTAGCCCATAAAAAAGAAACCCCTGGGGGGTTTCTTTTTCTGCCATGAACTGCACCAAATTGCACCCATAACCTCAAATTTGCAAGTCGGTATAGATAGGATATCTGGCGCAGAGTTCCTTCACTTCCTGGCGCACTTGTGCCTTAATTGCCGCGTTATCATAATTCTTGATCACCCGGTCCATCATGTCGGCAATTTGGACCATCTCGGCCGGACCCATCCCCCGGTTGGTCAGGATCGGGGTGCCAAAGCGAATCCCACTGGTGGTTTTGGGTCCCTTCGGATCAAAGGGAATAGTGTTCATATTCAGCACAATCCCCGCCTCTTCCAACGCAGCGGCCACCACTTTACCCGTCAGATCCAGCGGACGGAGATCCAGCAGAATCAAGTGGTTATCCGTACCACCGGAGATCAGACGATAACCCCGGCGGAGCAACTCGTCGGCCAAGGCCCGGGCGTTCTCCACGATCGCCTGCTGGTACCCGCGGAAGGCAGGGGTTGTTACCTCGCCCAAAACCGCGGCCTTTGCCGCAATAACGTGCATCAAAGGACCGCCCTGCAAGCCGGGGAAGACCGCTTTATCGATGGCGTCGGCATACTTGGCTTTGCACAAAATAACGGCGCCCCTGGGGCCAGCCAAGGTTTTATGGGTGGTAAAGGTGACCACATCAGCGTAGGGCACGGGGGAAGGATGCACACCTGCCGCCACCAAGCCGGCAATATGGGAGATATCCGCCAAATGGTAAGCGCCGACTTCATCGGCAATAGCTTGCCATTTGTCAAAATGAATGGTCCGGGGATAAGCCGTCGCTCCGGTGACGATCATCCGCGGCTTCGTCTCCCTGGCCAGTTGTAGCATTTGGTCGTAATCAATCTGCTCAGTCTTGGGATCCACTGAATAATGCACCACATTATAGACTTTACCGGAAAAGTTCACTTTGCTGCCATGGGTCAGATGCCCGCCTTGCTTGAGGTCCATGGCCATGATGGTATCCCCGTCATTGAGCAAGGCAAAATAGGCCGCCATATTAGCGCCGGAACCGGAGTGGGGCTGGACATTGGCATGTTCGGCGCCAAAAGCCGCCTTTGCCCTTTCAATGGCCAGGGACTCCACTTTATCAGCGACACCACAACCCTGATAATAGCGGTTACCAGGGTACCCCTCAGCATATTTGTTGTTGAAGACATTGCCTAAAAGTTTAATCACAGCCGAACTGAGGCAGTTCTCCGACGGAATCATGGACAAGGTGGTTTGCTGCCGTTCAATCTCTTCGTGTAAAAGGTCTTTGAGCACAGGATCAACTTGGGGGTTAAAACGCATGGTAGGTCTCCTCTCTTTTGTTTGAATTGAAACAACGCTTAAATAAATATAGAAAACCCGGGGGAAAATCCCCGGGTCATTACGAACACGTGAAAAGGAACAAGGGTGTTACCCTACACCTTCCCCTGTCCTTTGGCCTGAGAGATTAATCCCCTTCGGCGCCCTTGCGGGTCTCTCCAGAGGTCCGTCCGGCAGAGATCATCAAACCTGAGAGTTTTCCCCCTTCGGTGGGTCCCGTGGACCGCTCTCTCTCTGCCATCATCCGGAAAGGTTTTCAATTAACTCAATTATATATTGCTTGGCCAAAAATGTCAATGTCAGCGGTTTCCCCG
>DGDV01000048.1 GCA_002385625.1 Firmicutes bacterium UBA3943 | reverse complement strand
GGAAAAGTGTTGACTTCCCAAAACAGAATCACAAGCAGCGCAAAGTACCCTTGAAATTCTCACAAACGCCAAGACTGCCAGGAAGTTTACCACAGAGCCGGTGAGTGAAGACCATATCAAACAAATACTATTAGCTGGGCTTAATGCACCAAGCGCTCTAAACAGCCAACCCTGGCATTTCACTGTTGTAACAAACAAAAAAATCTTAAACCAGATCAATGAAGCGATGATTGCAGCAAGGACAAAGGGCGGCTCCGGCGGTCAGGGCGCTCCAAATAGCCCTCCTCCCAAAAAACTTGGTCTTGCCGATGCACCGGTAGCGATCTTTGTTTACGGTACCAATAATTTGTTCACGGATTCCTTTGACTGCGGCTTGGCCACCGAAGCCATGTCCATTGCGGCCCTTTCCCTGGGATATGGAACGAAAATCCTGGCTTCACCGACCATTGTCTTAAACGGTGAAAAGAAAGCTTATTTTGATCAACTGCTGCAAGTGCCGGAAGGCTATAGCAATGTAGCCGTGCTAATAATTGGCCGTAATGATGAATCCGTCGATGCCACAGCTGGTGCGTCCACAAGAAAGCCAATGGAAGAGAAGGTAAGATTCATTAAATAGGTTTATCGGTAAATTTAGGTAGCATTTTCCATATTTAAGCCATCAGAACCACTTCCGGTCGGAGTCTCTGGTGGCTTTGTTTTAATTGCCGTTCTGTATCCTTTAGGGGACTTTATTGCTAGAGATTGAAGTATTATGCTCCAGCAGTATTATGTAGTGATATAATGAAAAACAGGGTATTTGTGGTAGTGCCCTGTGCAATTGGTAAAATGGTTGCCGATTGCGCCATGGCGGACCGCGCAGCGAGAGGCTTTGTCATGCAGTACTTTGAAATTATTGCCATGTGAACATGGTCCCTAATCTTTCTTAAAACATCTTATAAACAGATGCAGGTCCGGCGCCTGGACTCCTCCATGGCTGGATCAGAAGTTTGAGCAGTTCATTGCTGCGCTGGGAATGTCCTATGAAAGAGTGAACTGCCCGGAGCGAAAATGGAATCCCGAGGACATCAGCTTATCAGATCAGATTAATTATTTACTGGCCTGATTCTGACGGAACAGTTGTTTGTTCGCCGATACGAACTGAGGAGTTTTAGTTAGCAGTTTATGTGGCTAAATCTTTGTTGAGCAAAAGGAGGGAGGATGAAAACGGAATACGAAATAATCTGATAGCTGCATTTCCAGAAGAAGTTGGAACAGACGGCAAGTATAACAGCATATATACGCAGAGCAGGAGGAAAAATAAATTTTAAGGAGGAATAAGCATGCCTGAATTTGGACATCCCTTTGCCGGACTGGCGAAAGAGCGCAAACTTACTGACGGGGAGCTGATCCGGGCCATCAGGTTTATGGTTGCCGCTGAATATGAAGCAATTCAGCTTTACATGCAACTGGCGGAATCAACCGATAACAAGCTGGCCATCGAGGTATTAAAGGATATTGCCGATGAAGAACGGGTCCATGCTGGTGAGTTTCTGCGTTTGCTCAAAGAAATTGCCCCTGATGAAGAGAAGTTCTATGCTGAAGGTGTCGAGGAAGTAGAAGAAATAATCGAGAAGTTGAAGAAATCAGGCGGCTGAATGAGAAAACAATTGACTGAATGAAGGAGAAAGATTCCACCTCTAAGTACCAGGCATTTTAGAGGTGGGATCTTTTTATGTAAAAATACGATTTTTGCAACCAGGTCAGACCACCTGAAAAATATAGAATTTAAGGTAGTCCGTCTCCGGAACATTCCACAGGATGGGATGGTCCGGGGCCTGCCCACGGCCTTCAATTTGCCGGAGGGAGACGGCGGCATCCTTGGCCGCACTGGTCAGGATTTTGCGGAATAGGTCGTCCGTCATGAAATGGCTGCAACTGCAGGTGGCTAAGTATCCGCCGCGGGGCAGGAGTTTCATGGCCTTCAGGTTAATCTCTTTATAGCCGCGGGCAGCGTCGGGCACCTTCTTGGGGGATTTGGTAAAGGCCGGTGGGTCAAGGATGATATAGTCATAGTCCCGGCATTTCTCGTCGACCAACTTGGTCAGGAGGTCAAAGATGTCCGCACAGAGAAAGTCCATTTTGCTGTCTAGACCGTTGCGGATGGCATTGGCTTTGGCCATGTCAATGGCGGTCTGGGAGACATCGACGCAAGTCACATGCTCTGCTCCGGCCAGCGCCGCATTGAGGCCGAAGGAGCCAGTATGGGTGAAACAGTCCAGGACCCGCTTGCCCCGGGCAATCCGCGCCACTGCGGCCCGGTTATACTTCTGGTCCAGGAAAAAGCCGGTTTTCTGCCCGTTTTCCACATCAACGAGGTAGCGCACGCCGTTTTCACAGATCTCCGTGACGGCGGATTCCGGTACAGGTACGCCAGCCAACTGGTACCAGCCCTTGTCCTCCGGCAGTCCTTCCCGTGCCCGTAGGGCAGTGTCATTGCGTTCATAAAGGCCGGTGATCGTTTCGCTCATTTCCGTAAGCACATCCCAAAGGGCTTGGTAGATCGTATCCTTGATCAGTTCCATGCCTAGGCAGGTAATTTGCACGGATAGGATGCTGCCATAGCGGTCAACGGTCAGCCCCGACATCTGGTCAGCTTCGCTATGAATCATGCGGCAGCAGGCGAAGTCGGCGCCGGGCATGACGGTTTTGCGGTATTGCACGGCATACTCCACCCGGCGGCGCCAAAAGCGGGCATCAAAGACATCGTTGGCGTTGCGGGAGATCAGGCGGACCGTAATCTTGCTGGCACTGTTGTAAAAACCCGTCCCCATATAAGCGTTGCCGGCAAATACATCCACCAGCCCGCCGTTTTGAGGCTCGCCCTCAATTTTCCGGATCTCTTCGCCGTAGATCCAGGGATGCCCGTTCTTGATACTGCGTTCTGCCTTGGGGGAGATCAGGACTTTGGGATAAGGCCGTTGCTGTTTCATCGGTGTCACCTTCGCAATGCTTTCTCGCGCTGATTGTACCATGTTTCTCTGCCGCCTTCAAATAGATCTTCATTTTGCCACCATGATCTTGAGGGATGGGAAGAATGATGCAAGTCATCGGAATTGCAGCAAAATTAAGGAAGATGTAACAGAGTTTAACAGGCTTAAAGCAGCAAAGTTTAACAGAGGGCAATTAGACAAACGAAATTCATTCTTTATCTTTGGGTTTAAACTGGAGATTGCCGGAGCGGCCATTGCCACCATGCTTTCCAACCTCTGCGCCACGATTTACTTTGTGGCCTTGATTTACCGGAAGCGCAATACCACCGTGATTTCGTTTAATCCCAAGCATTATACGTTCAAGCTGCGAATCCCCTTTGAAGTTTTCTTTGTGGGGCTGCCCAGTTGGCTGATGAACCTGATGGGCGTCTTCTCCAATATTGTGCTGAACATCCTGATCGCCTCCTATTGCAACGAGGCGGCGGCAGGTATCGGCATTGCCAAGAAAATAGATGTGCTGGCGTTTGCCATCGCTACCGGTATCTCCCAGGGTGTCTTGCCATTGATTGGCTACAATTATGCGGCCAGGAATTATCAGCGGATGCGGGCGGCGATTAAAACAACTTTCGCTCTTAGCCTGCTTGTGGCGGGCGCCGAAACGGTCCTTTTGTTCACCTGTGCAGGGCCTATTGTCAGAGCTTTCATCGCAGATGCAACCACGGTCCGCTATGGCCAGATGTTCCAGCGCATTATCTGTATTACCGGCCCGTGCATCTCAGTGGCCATGATTTTCATCACCATCTTCCAGTCTGTAGGCAAGAAGATTCAACCCCTGTTTTTATCATTGCTGCGCAAAGGCGGCCAGGATGTCCCGGCGATGATTTTGCTGAATCATCTGTTTGGTATCAACGGCATTACCTGGGCCACTCCCATCGCTGACTTCAGTGCAATGGTGATTGCCATCATTTTTTTCATACCATTCTGGAAGAAGCAAAAGGGCGCAGTGGCTGAATTTGAATAAGCTTGTATTGCAGAAGCCTTATCGCGAATCGGAAGAGTTGTATGGAAAAAAGCCTGTGATTCTCCGTAGAGTTGTGGAAACACTCCGGGATTTTCTTTTTTGTGGAGGATGACAAGAGCGGTTGGGGGATTCGGATTTACGCCGGGGATAGGGTAATTGTAAAAAGCAGGAGACATAAGGCGGAAGGGGAATAAATTTAATGTTGCTTAGGGTTGAAAACCCTGTTGGAGGTGGAAGAAGGTAGAGGCAGTGATTAGCACATTATAGTTATAATTGTTCAAACCGATAGATAAATACGGGCCTGAACTGATTAAACTTGCAGAGAATTTTGGCGGAGACTATAAAGTTCGGTTTGGACGTTAGGAAAAATTTTTCAGGGGTTGATAAAGATGAAGAAATACTTGCTGATCTTTAGCATTGTTTTACCTGTGTTTGTTGTTACCGCAACAAGCGGAATAAAAGCGGAGAACAAAAAGGATGCAGCCTATGAGTATGAGTGTGTTCTAAACCAAAATAATCTCGAAATTCCGTTTGTTTTTAAGAACACGGAGCAAAATGACGGGACAGAAATTTATAAAGAAAGCATATGCGCGGTAAAAATTGAAGAAGTTTTTATCGATGGTGCTCCTGCTTTGTTAAATAAATACAGCCCACTGTATGGGCCGTTTTTTGGTGAAACAAAAATTAAGATAAACGCAAATACGGATTACACCTATTATATTCCCTTAAGACCTTGGGTTAAAGGGAAATACTTGTTAGATCAACCTTTGGAAGCATGTTTTTATGGCATTCCAGTTGATGCGCAAGTACTAGTCATATATTACAGGATACGGCTGCCTAATAAAAAGTTGAGTGAACTCCACCGGTTGACAGTAAGATTGATGGGTCCGCGCGGCACGGTAAACTGACATTACAACCGTTTCCTTTTCTCATAAAACATTTAAAACATTTACAAGGCCCGTTCGTAGATGCGGTAGATCTTGTAGAGTTCGCCGCCGGCGCCGATGGCGTCTTGCACCATCTTTTGGTTAAATTCATGGATGGTTCCGCCTTCGCCGTAGGTATAACCCTTGGCCAATGCGGCTTTAAAGGCCTTTAAGTACAGAGCGGCGGAGACTCCCTTCTTGTGGTAATCCGGATCGACAAAGAGGATTAGGCTGCGGCCGCCGGTAATTTTCTTTTTGTACCAGAGAAACTTCAGGAAGCCAAAGGGCAGGAGGCGTCCGTTCAAATGCTTCAGTACCTGGTTGTAGTCGGGCAACCCCACCATAAAACCTACGGGAGTACCGTCGGTTGTTTCGGCGATCACGACAAAGTCCGGGTCAACAACAGGTAAGAGTTTGGCCGCTTCTTCCTTGATCTCCTCAATCGTGGGCGGTACCATGTCCGGCCACTCGGGATGCGCCCGGTCGATGACGGCCTTGAGGCGAACCAGTTCGTCTTCGAGACGCTTCAGGTTTACTGTCCGTACAGTGTAGCCATAACGTTTCATGGCATAATTGACGCCCCGCTCGAACCGCTCGGTCAGATCGGGCGAGACTTTGAAGTAGAAGGCATACCGGTCAAACTGCTTTTTGAAACCGTAGGCTTCAAAGAACTCCGGGTAGTAAGAGGGATTGTAGGAGTCAAGCAGGACCGGTGGAGAATCAAAGCCTTTAATGAGCAGGCCCCGGTAATCGTCGCCGTTGGAGGGGGATTGGGGGCCGGTAACGGAGGTCATGCCCATTTCCTTAAGCCAACCCAGGGCGGTATCGAAGAGGGCTTCGGCTACGGCATAATCATTGATGCACTCGAAGAGCGTTAAATAACCTTCCTTCCGGTTTTTTCTCTCGTTTAGGCGCTCATCGATGCCGACGCCGATGCGGCCGACGGTTTTGCCGTTCCGCCAGGCCAAAAAGTAACGGTAAGGCCCGAGCTTGAGCAGGGGATTTTTCTTCGGGTTTATGGTGTTCCACATGTCCAAGCGCAGGGGAGGCACCCAATTAGGGTCGGACTTATAGATCTGCCAAGGAAGGTCAATAAACCTCTTCCAACCGATCCGGTTGGTGACAGGAGTTACAATGATGTCGGACAAGGTGAAGACCCCTTTCAGTGTGAGTGCAAATCATTCAATTATATTCGTTTTTTTTATGTTTTTTCCTGCAATAAGCCGGGATTGGAGCAGATGTATGCATTTGAAAGACGGGTCTTCTTGTCCGATTTTTTTAGATGGAACCGCCGGTGTTTGTCGGGTTTTTGGCAGGCGTTGTTCTTTTTATTTCCCCGCTCCCCCATTGCAGTCAAGGGCTTTTTTTTGTACAATATAGTGCGTTAGTTATGTTCATTTCCATATTGATGCTTTTTAGGAGCAAGTTGGACATAGTACGTAAAGGAAAGCAAGGAAATTGAGGCTTTGCCGTTATAAAGGAGCGAATGTGCATGCGCACCTCAAAACAGATCCGCCAGGAGTTTTTGGACTTCTTTAAAGAGCAGGGGCATACGATTGTACCCAGCTCGTCGCTGGTGCCCCATAATGATCCTACGCTGATCTTTACCAACGCGGGGATGAACCAGTTTAAGGATGTCTTTCTGGGGACAGGCACCCGGCCGTATGTGCGGGCCGCCGATTCGCAGAAGGTGATCCGCGTCAGCGGCAAACACAATGATCTGGAAGAAGTGGGGCGAGATACCTACCATCACACCTTCTTTGAGATGCTGGGCAACTGGTCCTTTGGCGACTACTACAAGAAGGAAGCCATCCTTTGGGCTTGGCAGCTTTTGACCGAACGCTGGGGCTTGCCGAAGGAAAAACTCTACGCCACGGTGTACAAGACCGACGATGAAGCGGAGCGCCTCTGGAAAGAAGTGACGGATATCCAACCCGACCATGTCCTCAGGTTTGGCGAGAAGGATAATTTCTGGGAAATGGGGGATACCGGCCCTTGCGGTCCCTGTACGGAGATCCATATTGACCTGGGACCGGAACGGTGCGATAAAAGCCATGTTCCCGGCCATGTTTGCGGTGTAAATGCGGGGTGCGCCCGGTTTATTGAGCTTTGGAACCTGGTCTTTATCCAGTACAACCGGAAGGCTGACGGCTCTTTGGAGGAACTGCCGGCAAAGCATGTTGATACCGGGATGGGCTTTGAACGGATCGTGGCGGTGCTGCAAAACAAGACCTCCAACTATGATACGGATCTTTTTACACCCCTGATCGCTGCAGTGGAGGAGATCTCCGGTAAGAAGTATGCTGGGGAAAACCAGGTGGCGATGCGGGTAATCGCTGACCACCTGCGTTCCTTGTCTTTTGCTATCGCCGACGGGGCGCTGCCCTCCAACGAGGGTCGGGGATACGTGCTGCGGCGTATTCTCCGCCGGGCGGCCCGGTTTGGCCGGACTTTGGGTTTGAATGAGCCGTTCATTTGGAAACTTGTCCCGCGTCTGGTTGAACTGATGGGGGAAGCCTATCCCGAACTTGGTGAGCGGATGGAACATATTCAACAGGTCCTGCGGGCCGAGGAAGAGGGTTTTGGCCGGACCCTGGACGTGGGGATCGAACTGTTTGAACAAGCGGCCCGGGAGGTACAGGCCCAGGGCGGCACGGTGATCCCCGGGGACAAGGTCTTCTTGCTGTATGACACCTATGGGTTCCCCCTTGACTTGACGCAACTGATGGCGGAGGAGAAAGGCCTGTCGGTCGATGTGGCAGGTTTCAACGAACGCATGGCTTCCCAACGGGAGCGGGCCCGGGCCAGCGGGAAGTTTACCATGGAAGAGGATGACCGGGTTTGGACTACCGTGGCTGAGCAGCCCCATTCCGAGTTTAAAGGCTACGAAACCTTGCAGTGCGATTCTTCCTTGTGCCTGGTGGGTGAGGATAAGGATTTCTATCACTTGGTCTTCAAGGAGACTCCTTTTTATGCCGAGTCCGGCGGTCAAGTGGGGGATACCGGCGTGATTAAGACGTCCGCCGGGGAGTTTTCGGTGGTGGACACAGTGCGGCAGAACGACCGGATTATCCATCTGGTGCGCAAGACCGGGGACTTTCCGAAGAACAGCGCCAAGGTTACCCTGGCGGTGGATGAGAAACGCCGGCGGATGACAGCGGCGAACCATACCGCCACCCACATCATGCAGGCGGTGCTGCGGGAGGTTCTGGGGGACCATGTGCACCAATCGGGTTCGTTGGTGACCCCGGAGCGCCTGCGTTTTGACTTTACCCATTTTGAGCGGTTGACCCCTGAACAGTTGGCCGAGGTGGAGCGACGGGTGAATGCGGTGATTGGCGCTGGGTATGATGTGTGTGCGCAGATCAAAAGTTATGACGAAGCAGTGGCGGAGGGCGCAATGGCGCTTTTCTCCGAGAAATACGGTGATCAGGTCCGGATGGTCCGGGTGGGTGATTTCAGTAAGGAACTTTGTGGTGGTACCCATGTGACGAATACCGCCCAGATCCGCTACTTCCGGATAGTGTCCGAGGGCAGTGTGGCTACGGGTGTCCGGCGGATTGAGGCGGTGACTGGTGAGAAGGCCCTGGAGCTTGTGGAGGAGGAGCGGCACCTGGTGCGGGAAGTGGCCGAGCGGTTGAAGACGACCCCGGACCAGCTTGTGCGGCGTGTTGATGAGTTGCTGCAGGAGAATGACCGGTTGAGCAAAGAGCTGGAGCAAAGTAAAAAGTCGCAAGCGGGAGCGGCGGTGCAGGAGATTCTGGCCAAGGCCATTGCAGTGGGGGATGCCCGGGTGGCGGTGGCCCGGTTGGATGGGTATTCCATGGATTTGCTGCGGGAAGCGGCGGACAGGATCAAGGATGGCCTGCGTTCCGGCGTGCTACTGCTGGGCAGTGTTTTTGAAGGGAAGGTTAACCTGGTGGCGGGTGTAACCGCTGATTTGACCGGCAAGATCAAGGCGGGAGAGCTTGTGAAGCAGGTGGCGCCCCTGGTTGAAGGTGGCGGTGGCGGCCGGCCGGATATGGCGCAGGCTGGCGGGAAGAATCCGGCCAAGCTTGATGAGGCGCTGGATGCTGGTCGTGCCTGGATCCAGTCCAAACTCGCGTAAGCAGTGGTGATGAGTTGATAAGCATGGGTTCGACTGAATCCATGCTTTTTGTTTTGCAAGGGGTGGGTGTCGTGGATGGGCCTTTGGTGTTGTTTGTCCGGGTTGTTCTGTTGGTGGAGGGTTTTGTGTATTGCCGGATTGGCCCAGGGGCGGCGTGATCCGAAAGTATTGTCTGGGTCTTTTAGAGGAAGGAGATTGTTTTGTCGATTTCGTACCCCGAAATCGCCAAAGCCGACTCCTAGGTGCTCAACGTACATTGAGTACGTTTGCGCTCCTCGTTTCCCTTGCGCCTAGGACTGCTCGCGTCTGACGCCGCGAGTCTATTCGAAGAAGCAATGCCCAACCAATCCGACAAAATACCACCCGTCATCCTGACGGGAGATGCGCGAGACGTTAGTTGTAAAGCGGGATTTTATCTACACTCGATCATCCATGGGCCTTCTCCGATATACCGGCCAAGGATGCCGGTAAGCGCCGAATTAGTTCAAGGATGAACGTTGAGGTCGCCTGGCAAAAGGCCTTCTAGAGGACAGGCAGAAGGCCAGGAAGGGCAGCGACGTTCAAGAAACCCTAGATGAATGAAGGAGGTCCAGGAACCATGGTTCCTGGACGGCGGATTCCAAAGGGTTTCCGACCAAACCCTTTGGCCCTGGAGGGTGTGGGAGGGACGGGAAGTCGCCTCCCGCATACCAACAAAGGCAAGCTAAAAAGCTCTACTTCAAAGGCACTCTTTGAAACAACAAAAAGAAAATTCCGGAACAACCCAGTCCTTTAGCTCTGGAGGTTGTGGAAGGTGCGTTTTTCTTACTTTTATTGAAAAAGGGGTTTTAGGTGGAATGACGAAAGAGTATTTGTGGAGTGGGGATTTTATAAAACATAGCAAGGAGGACCGGGGATAATGCCCAAAGATACGGCGAACTGGCTGAAAAGTGCGGTGATTTATGAGGTATTTACGCGCAACCACAGCGCAAGCGGGACATTTCGCGGGGTGGCCGAGGATTTGGAGCGCATTAAGGCGCTGGGCACGGATATTTTGTGGTTAATGCCGATTCATCCCATTGGTGAGATCGGGCGAAAAGGGGAATATGGCAGTCCCTATGCAATTCGTGATTACGAGCGGATCAATCCTGACTTGGGGGATGAGGAGTCCTTCCGGGAGCTGATTAATCAAGCCCATGCCCTGGGGATGAAAGTGATCATTGACGTGGTCTATAACCACACGTCCTGTGATTCGGTCTTAACCCGGAGCCATCCCCAGTGGTTCATCAAGAATCAGGCTGGTGAATTATCCCGCAAGATAGACGATTGGTCCGATGTTTACGACCTGGATTATAGCCATCCTGAACTTTGGGACTACTTAATTGGGGTCCTGGAAAAGTGGCTGGATTTTGGGGTGGATGGCTTCCGCTGCGATGTGGCTTCTTTAGTGCCGGTGGAGTTTTGGCTGGCCGCTCGTGAGCGGTTGAACAGGAAAAAAGAAGTGATCTGGTTGGCGGAGAGCGTGGAGAAGTGTTTTATCAAGAGACTGCGGGACATGGGCTATGGTTGTTGGTCCGATCCGGAACTCCATGAGGCTTTTGACTTGACCTATGATTATGACGGCTATGAGTACCTCAAGGCCTATTACCGTGGAGAGACTAGTTTGGAGGCTTATCTGAACCACCTCTATGTTCAGGAGACCCTTTACCCGGCTTATGCCGTGAAGATGCGGTTCTTGGAGAACCATGACCAGCCCAGGATCGCTCAGATAGTGGGGCGGGGTGCTGCTTTGCGTAACTGGACGGTCTTTTACAGCTTATTACCCGGGGCTATGTTAATTTATGCCGGGCAGGAAACAGCCAATGACCATTGGCCGAATCTGTTCGAGAAGGATCCGGTGGACTGGAGCGCTGGTGATCCGGAGTTTACCAAGTATTTTACCAATGTTATCCGCTTGGCTAAAGAGGTGAAACTGAATTACCGCTTCAAGGATGCGGTGCTTGTCACCAAGGGCGTCGTTCGTCTGACCTGGGTGGGCAAGGAAGACCGGATTGTGGCCATTGTCAACCTGGAGAACCGGTACGGGCGGGTGCCGGTGGACTTTGCCGTGTCGGGGAAGGACTTGTTGACGGGAGAGCCTAAGTTGATCCAGGGTAGGTACTGCATCGAGAGGGAACCGGTGGTAATTCGCTGTTAGAGCGGCGGGAAGGACAAAATATGGCCGGGGTGTCGCCCCGGCCATGTTTGCCGTAAGCGGTGGGCAGGAGAAGGCTGTTTTATGTGGAATACATAGGGCAAATAGGGATTTAAAGGCGGATATAATGAAGAAAATTACGATTCCGAATACCTTTTATGGCCGGTTCGAACCGGCCATATTTCGCAAGCGGCTGCACAGGTTTGCGGCGGAGGTGGAGTTTGCAGGGAAGGTGGAGGTTGTCCATATCCCCAACTCCGGTCGGCTACAGGAGTTGCTCTTTCCTGGCAACCAGGTGGGGTTGCATTTTGAAGGCCATCCCAAGCGGCAGACCCGTTTTACTTTGGTTCGTGCCGCGGTTGGAGGAGGCTGGGCTTATATTGATTCGCGCCTGTCCAATCGAATCTTGAAGGCACATTGGCGGGATCTGCCGCCCCTGGCTGGCTATGACCGGGCCTGGCCTGAGGTGGTGTATGGGGTAGGCCGGTTTGACCTGGGGTTATGCCATGAGGCGACAGGGCAGGCGGAGCTGTTGGAAGCGAAGTGTGTGACGCTGGTGGAGGAGGGAACCGGCAGGTTTCCGGACGCACCGACGGAGCGGGGACGGCGGCATTTGCAAGAGCTTGCCCGGGCCGTGGGTGAAGGGTTTCGGGGGCTGGTGATCTTCTTTGCCCAGCATCCTTCGGCAGAGAAGGTTGGCGCCAATCATGCGACTGATCCGGCCTTTGCCGCCAGGATGGCGGAGGCGAGGGCGGCGGGGGTGGAGTTTTGTGCCTACCGTGTTGAGCCGGGTGATGAGTGGGTGGAGCTAACGGAGATTCCGGTGATATGGTAGGAACATTGTGGGAGAGAAGTGGTGAATTGTTTTTGCAGGCCGTTGAGGTGTAGGGGTGATTTTTTGCCGGATTGGTCGGGGCGGTGTTATCTACACTCATCCGTCCGTGGTGGACATATCTTACAGATTAATCTCCGAAATACCGGCCAAGGAGGCCGGTACAGCGCCGAATTAGTTCAGGGAGGAACGTTGAGGTCGCCCTGCAAACGGCATACTAGAGGGCAGGCAGAAGGCCAGGGAGGGCGGCGACGTTCAAGAAACCCTGGATGAATGAAGGAGGCCCCGGAACCATGGGGTTTCCTAGGGTCGGCTGATTCCAAAGGGTTTCCGACCAAACCCTTTGGCCCTGGTGGGTGTGGGAGGGGCGGGGAGCCCGGAGTCGGCTTTGATGATTTCCGGATTAATGAAATCGTCAAAACGATCTCCTACCGCATAAATGGCCCTAGAACAATTCCTCCCACATACCCCATATAACTACATAAACGACAGACAAAGAGGCGATCCCAAAATGAGCACAACCCCAAAGACTAATGCCGCAAGGATTTTGGACCGGATGAAGATCCCATATGAACTCAAAACCTACGAGGTGGACCCTGAGGATCTGAGTGCGGAGACGGTGGCGGCAAAAGTGGGCCTGCCCCTGGCGGAGGTCTTTAAGACATTAGTGTTGCGGGCGGCGGATGGTAGTATTTTGATGGCGTCTATTCCGGCAGGGACAGAACTGGACCTGAAGGCCTTGGCCCAGGCGGGCGGGTATAAAAAGGTGGAGATGGTTCACCTAAAAGAAGTTCAGCCGTTAACCGGATATATCCGTGGGGGCGTTTCCCCGGTGGGAACCAAAAAGAAATACCCATATTTTCTCGACGAAAGTGCCCTGACCCACGAAAGAATCTCTGTCAGCGCCGGGTTGCGCGGGTACCAGATGATGCTGGATCCCCGGGATCTGTTGCAGGCAACAGGAGGAAGGGCCGCCCGGATCGCCCGGCTGGCGGAATAAACGTTGTCGACGACGAACGGGCTGTATGTGCATAGGTGGAGGAGTTTTTGTGGCTGTTCGTGAGATCAAAATCGGCGTGAAGGACCTGTTGGAGATCTTGTTTCATCCCAAGGATCTGGGTGAGCCAGGTTTTTCCATGGCGCGCGCCCGGGAGGGAAGTAGCGGCCACCGCTTAATCCGGGACCGGCGCCCGGCGGAGTATGCTTGGGAGGTACCGGTGGAGTTTGCCTATGAATGGGAAGACTACCGGTTGGTGGTGCGGGGCCGGATCGATGGCTACCTGGAGCAGGATGGGGAGATTTGGCTCGAAGAGATTAAAACCACCTACTTGCCCCTGGATGAGCTGAACCAGGAGACTTATCCCCAGCATTTGGCCCAACTCCGTTTGTATCTTTACTTTGTTCAGTCAGCTCATCCAGATTGCCATGTTACCGGGCGGCTCACCTACTTAAACCTTAATGACCTGGCGGAACGAACCTTTCCGGTGGAATATTCTGTGGCGGAAGGGCAGGCTTTCTTCACATCCCTGGCTGTTGCCTTCCTCCAAGCCGCGCAGGACCGCGATACTTGGCAAAATATTCGGAATGCCTCCCTGGAGCAGCTGGCCTTTCCCTTCAGGGAGCGCCGTCCCGGCCAGGATGAGCTGATGGATATGGTCAACTTGGCGCTGGAACAAGGGTTGGATCTTTTCGCCGAAGCGGCTACGGGTATTGGCAAGACCGTGGGTGTCCTCTATCCGGCCTTGAAGCGTTTGGCCAGAGGGGACCGTTTTCAACAGATCTTCTTCCTGACCGCCAAGACCCAGGGAAAGGAGATCGTGCGCAAGACATTGGCAGCAGCTAAAGAACAGGGGCTTAGGTTGCGCACGGTTTTTATTGAGGCCAAGGAACGGGTCTGCCTGCACCCCGGGGCGGAATGCCGGGCCATGGCCTGCCCCTGTGCGGCAGACTATTACAGCAGGGCGGAGGCTGCCCTTCCCGAGCTGCTCCAGGAGGAATTGATTGTCCCCGAGCGGGTGTTGGAGTATGCACGGCAGCACCGGCTCTGCCCCTTTGAACTCAGCCTGGACTTGTCCCTCCAGGCGGACCTGATTGTCTGTGACTATAACTATGTCTTTGACCCTGGCGTATATTTGAAACGGTTTTTCCTGTACCCCGGTGAACGGCGCTACCTTTTCCTGGTGGATGAGGCTCACAACTTGGTGGGGCGCGGCCGGGAGATGTACTCCGCCGCTTTAAGCCAAGGGGAGTTGGTGCGCTTGCGCCGGGGCCTGCAGGACACGGACCGCCGGTTGGCCCGGGCCTTTGCGGAAGTGGAGGATTATTTCCAGGGTTGGCGCAGGGAGATGGCGGAGGAAAACCGTACCGGCCTGCTCCTTGGTGACCTGCCGGAGATGTTGGAACCGGCCTTGGAACGGCTGGCGGTGGCGCTGGAACGCTTCCTGGCCTCATCTGTACCGGGGGAGTTCACCAACAAGGTCCGGCAGTTCTATTTTGACTTGAACCATTTTTTGCGGGTGTTAGGTTTTGCCGGCGCCGATTATGCCAGATTTGTCATGACCGACGGTAAGCAGGCAGAGCTCAAGGTTTTTTGCCAAAATCCCGGTACCCTCCTGCGTCGCCGGTTGGACTGGGCCCATTGCACCATCTTCTTTTCCGCCACCCTGTCACCCTTTGTGTATTTCCGCGAATTGCTCGGAGGCAGGCAAGATGCTCTCCATCTGCAACTTCTTTCTCCGTTCCCCCAAGAAAACCGGCTTTATCTTCATGTGCCCGGCATCGATACGCGGTACAAGGCCCGGGAGGAATCGGCCTACGCCCTAGCCCAGATCGTTATCGACATGGTAAATGCACGAACTGGCAACTACCTTGCGTTTTTCCCGTCCTATACCTATCTGAATGCCGTCAAGCCGCTAATTCTTCAGGGACTTACGGGCAAAGCCGGGATATATTTTCAACACCCTGCCATGAATGACGAGCAGAAAAAGGCTTTTCTGGAGAAGGTGACCGCGGTGGGAACAGGCCGGTCCAACCTGGGGTTGGCGGTTCTTGGCGGTTTGTTTGGCGAAGGTGTGGATATGCCCGGTGAACAACTGGTGGGGGTTTGCATTATTGGACCAGGCCTGCCGGCCATCTCCCCGGAACAGGAACTGATCCGGCGGTATTTTGATGAACGTAACGGTCGTGGTTTTTTATATGCCTATGTCATCCCCGGACTCATCCGGGTGATTCAATCGGCGGGCCGGGTCTTCCGGACGCCGGAGGACCGGGGAGTGGTGCTCTTGGTGGATGACCGGTTTGCCAACCCGGAGTACCAAGAACTCTTGCCGCCGGACTGGTTCATGGCCGGTCGGCCCTTCAGCCGGCCCGACTATCGTGAGGCCTTGGCGGATTTTTGGGCGGAGTATGAAGAAAAATAGTGGGATAAGACAGAAAGACCCCGGCCTGAGGCCGGGGTTGATTTTTATTCAACCTTTGTGAAGGTGGCGGACCAGGAGGAGGCCCGCACTTTGCCGTGGAGGGTGTACCCCCTGGCTTTATAAGTCTTTTTGTTCACCATCAACATATATTCCATTCCCATATATTCGCCGCCTTCTGATTGGTACATGGAGAGAATGGAGTCATCCACGATCATGTACCGCCCGTAAAGCCGCCCGATCTCCGGATTGTAGGATTTCCAACTGGTGGTGTCGCCGTCCTCTTCGAAGGGGACAATCTCATAAAGGTTCTGGAACTCTACAGGCGTTTGGGTGAGCAGTTGCATGGAAGCGTCATACAGCCATTTAGAAACGGTGTGGGCGATCCGGATTTCACCTGTTAAGGGAATGGGATTGTTAAGACCGCCAAAATACTGGCCTTCCACCTTCCATACTCCTTCTTGGAATAGAAACGTATGCTTCATGGTCTGGCTCCTTTCAAATCATAAGACCATACCATTTTCATTATCGGACAATTGCCCAGACCTTTCAAGGGTGTTTTCGCTGCGGTCAAACTTTTTTCTTATTAAATCGGCAAGGACAATTGCTTTAATGGAAAGTCCCTTTTTAGCGCAGATGATGTGTTTGGAGCCGAGATGCACCAAGGTCGCAAGCAACTGGATATATGTGAGGAATTGAGGTTTACTTAAAATTTGCATGAACCGTTGCAAAAGGATGGACGGCCTACTTTTCCTCCTGGTCCAGTAGGAGGGAGACGATGAGGTTGCGGTGGGGGTGATTCTGCAACCAAAGTTTTGTCTGTTCCACTTTGTCCCGGTCTTCCGGGCTTAACTTATCGCGGAGGATTGCTTCCCGGATGGCTGCGGAATCCCGGCGCTTTAGCTCCGTTTGCCATGCATCACTACAGATTAAATGGAGGCGGTTATGGAGGTTTAGCTGTTTTAGAGCTGCCCACTCCTCGGCACTCAACCAGATGCTCGTACATTTACTGCAGCAGTCGATGCGGAAGGGAAGGCCAAACCCAATCCGGATTGGGTACATGATCTTACCGCAATCCAAACAAAGTTTGGCCCGGTGTTGCTTGTCTTTGCCTAGCTTGCTACTGTAGTCCCCCTTTTCCGCTCCGATAACGGGCGGCATTGCCGTATTGTCTGTGGGGCAGCGTTGCACCCAGACCAGATAAGTGGTGGAGGAAAGCCACAGGCCATGACAGGAGGAGCACTGTCTTGCCGTTAAAAACGGTTCCAATTCTTTTTCGGCAAGGAGACTTCCGCAGACCGGACAGTTCATTGTTCCGTCACCCCAAACATGTAATGAATATTTAAGATAAAATGTAAAATTTAAAATAAACAAGATGATTATAACTATTTATCCGTTATGTGCAAAATTCCTGCAGGTTTTAGGAGGACTCCGGGGTTTAACCAACTATTAACCGGTTTTCAGGGCCCCTATACCTCTTTGGCCGGGTGAAGCGGTAGCTGGCGTAAGACCGAGCAGTGCCTGGTGTGAGCGGCTGCTGCCCTTTTGGAGGACGGTGTTTTAGGGCCAAGCGGGGTGTACCGGGATGCAACAGGGAGCATAAGATGTGTGCGGACGATTGCCCGTCTGTTGGTACCGTGTGATAAAGAAAAGGGGGTTAAAGCAGTGGATGAGGTCAAGACCGGCAGGGTTTGGACCGGATTTTCCATGGAACAATGGAGGGACAGTTGCAGTGATGTTAACGGCGGAGATGGTGGGGGTGGCCCGGTGCGGAGGGCAAGGGCGAGGATCCGGGGAGGACCGCTTCGCCCGCAGATTTCTGGTGTTGTGACCTTTACCGAGGCTCCCGGCGGTACCTGGGTCTTTGTTGATGTGGACGGCTTGCCGGACTACCAGCCGGCCTGGGGCGGTCGGGCCCCCGTGGGTCCCCATGGTTTCCATATCCATGAGTACGGCAATTGTGAGGTGGGTGATGCCATGGACCCCTTTTTGGCCGCTGGCGGCCATTGGAATCCTGACAATCAGCCCCATGGCAACCATGCTGGAGACCTGCCCGTTCTCTTCTCCAATGATGGCCGTGCGGTGATGGGTTTTTTTACAAACCGGTTTAAACCTTGGGAAGTGGTGGGCAAGGCAGTAATAATTCATGGCAATCCCGATGATTATCGGAGCCAGCCGGCAGGCGACGCGGGTAAACGGCTGGCGTGCGGCCTGATTCAGGTGGATCCAGGGTAAAACCAGCGACTTTACCTCGTCTTTTCCCCTGACGGGGAGCAGCAGGAGAATCGTGTTTTTTGCCGAATTAAGCACTTGACCGACGACTGTCGGAATCCGGCGATTTCTTCTCAAACTACACCTTCCTTTAAAAGGGGGCGTGGCAAGGAATGAAAATACCAATTTATGCCTGGGCTCTCTTATTCTTGCTGGGAGCAGGTTTTTCTTCTGTGCTTGCCTATACCGATGATCCCAATGTGCTGCCGGGGACATGGCAGGGTAAGCTGAAAAAGCCTGTGGAACTGCGCATGGTTTTCCGGATTGAAAAATTCAGCAACGGCACTTATGGTGGTAAGATGGACAGTCCCGACGAGGGGTTGAAGAATATCCCAATTAGCCGGATTGTACTGCATAATGGCCACGTTCGCTTGGAGGTTAATACCATTGGTGGCGTTTACGAGGGAGAGATCCTTTCCGGTCAGAACAAAATAGACGGTGTTTGGACGAAGGATGGCTCTTCTTGGCCCTTGGTATTGGAGAAATTAAAGGAAAAGGATGATTGGGCCAGGCCCCAGGATCCGCAAGGGCCCTTCCCCTTTGAACAGCCTTGAGCTACTGTTTCATCCGTTGATATAAATTAACACCCCCATATTAAAGGGGGTGTTGTTGTTTTATCTTTTTATAATTTGAAACATATCCTCCAGGATCAGCCAGTTTTGCGGAAACCCGTAAGGTTCGTTGGTCTGACTCCAGTACCCGACTCCCCGCAGATTGAAGTCTTGGGCTGTTTCGTATTTTGCCAGGACCGACCGGGCATCTTCAAACCAGACCTCATGCTCCACGCCTTGTTCGTCCCGGTAGCGGAAGAAGGGGGACTGGGCCGTGGGATCAAACTGGATGGTAGCGCCATAGCGGTAGGCCAAGTCATAGACATCCACCAAATTGACACCGGAAGCGAGGGTTTCTGGGGTGTCGGGGAGCGGCCAGTTGTAGCCGTATAAAGGAATCCCCTGGATGATTTTGGTGGGCGGAATTAACGACGTGGCGTAGGTTAGTACCCGTCGTACCTGTGTAATGGGGGCAATGGCCATGGGAGGCCCGCCGATCCAACCCCATTCATAGGTCATGATGAAGATGAAATCCAGGATCTGGCCCAGGGCGGCATAGTCAAAGGCGCCAACCCAAGGTAAGTTGGGGAAGTCGGCGTATTTCGGAGCCATGGCGATGGTGGTCAAAAAACCGCGGGGCCGTAACGTTGCTGTCAATTCCCGGATAAATTCGGTATAAAGGTTCCGGTCCTCGGGGTACATATTTTCAAAATCCACGTTCACACCGGCAAAGCCGTAGGTTTGGAGGAGATTTAGGACATTTTGGATGGTGTTGGCTCGGGCTTGCGGGTTGCCGATAATGGCCCGGCCCAGCTCCGGATCGAAGGTGTCGGTTCCAGCCCAGTTGGTGATGACCGCCAGGGGCCGGATATCGAATTCCTTGAGCAGATCCACGGCCTGACGGGTTGTGGAGGGGATCGGGATGGCACCTTCGGCGGTGACCCGGAAATCAAAGAGCGCGCCGTAGGTGATATAGGGAGCAATCTGTTCCAGGGAGCGGCGCAGGGCGGGGAAATTATACATCTGGAAATAGGCCAGGGTTTCAATGGCTGGTCTTGGTGAGACAGCCACCGGTTGCGGGATATTCAGGACCTGGCCGGGAAAGATCAAAGAAGGATCGGCAAGTCGGTTGACCCGGGCAATCTGATTGACCGTGACATTGAAGCGGCTGGCGATGGCGAACAGGGTGTCGCCGGTGCGCACTGTGTAGGGGATTTGGGACCAGCCGGGGATCACCAGGCTTTGCCCGGGATAAATCAAATTTGGGTCCAGCAGGTTATTGGCAGCGGCGATGACTTGGACTGTTGTGTTAAAGAGTTGGGCCAGGCCGAACAAGGTATCGCCGGTTATTACGGTGTAACGTAAAGGCGACCGGCGAGGCAAGGGGATCAGCAGGGCCTGGCCTATCACCAAACGGTTGGGGTCCGGTAGTTGGTTGACGGCTTGGAGCTCGGCTATTGTCAAGTCAAACCGGCTAGCGATTCCAAACAAGGTGTCACCGGCCTGTACCACATAGATCTCGTAAGAATCCATGTAATCACTTCCCACTGTGTTTTTCCTCTGCTAAAAGTCCATCTCATTTTATGTGCGGGGAAAAGGGGAAGTGAATGACGGATAATTGAATTTGATAAAAAGGGAAAAAGAGTTAACGCTGAACTGTATGTTGGTACTTGTTCTGTCCTTGTCTGTTGCGGGATGTGGCGGAAGCAGTGATTATGATGATGATATTCCCGCCGAGGCCCGGGCGATCATCCGGGATTTCCTTGCCAGTTGGGCGGCGGAGGAACCTGACGCCAGGTTAATGGTGGCTGAGGGGAAAACACCCTTTGCCTATCCGTTTACAACAAATATCTACGGATACATTGGTGCGACGAATATGCGGATTTGACGGCGATGGAGGCAGAAGGCGGATTTTTTGATCAGTTGAATGAGTTTTTCAATGACCGCAAAGCGAATGATGTTATTCTTGACTATCAAGGTGAAACCAGTGGGAATATAGCTACAGCCAGCGGTACTTTTAAGGCTTATCTTAAAAGCGGTAGCGTTGTTGGCGGTTCCTTCAGTTTTTATTTTATTAAAGACGGGGATCATTGGCGTATGAACAGGCTTTATATCGGGCCCGGTGGTAGTGGTGATAACCCGGATGATCGACCCTGATGGTTTTTCTGAGCGGCGGTTTTAACCAGTGGGTGATTAATGGTAACAAATGGGCCACCTGTTTTGGCAGGTGGCCTTTGGCATTTTATCAACGAATGATGACAAGACTTGGCAAAGGTTTTGCCTGGTTCAGGATGGTGGCCCAGTGGCTATAATTGCACGGAAGTTACGATATTGCGTGTGGGATCATAGGGCGGAGTTGCTTGCACGTTATCCACTGTAAACGTGACCAGTCCGGTTATATATAAGTTTGAGAACCTGGCGATGCCACTGCTGTCTGTAGTGGCTTGCACATAGTTAGTTCCGGTCAGACCAGTCCAGTGGGCTGAAACCACTGCCCCGGCCACCGGTTGCCCCAGGTGATTCTGGATGGTTACATCCACCCCGATGACGATAAATAAGAAGTAATTGCCGGTGATGCTTGTCACACAGGAGTAGGATGGCCCAGGCAGTCCGACGGATTCATCGGCAAAGCTCAGAAGTCGCCCCTCCAGGGTGTCAGGCTTGTCTGGGAACCCCACCGTCACCGTGGTCATCTTGGCTAGGCGGGAGTATAGGTTACCGGTGGGAATGATTTGTTTGGCGATGCCCGGCCCGGACCAACTCAGCCGGGCATTGGCGGCGCCCCCGTCTTCAAAATAATCCATACGCAGCGGGTAAAAGGTTTTTCCGGTCAAGTTCATGGATGCGCTGCGCTCGGACGTCACCGGTGATTCCCAGTTATCAATGAGTAACTGGTTGTTAATCCACAAACGGGCTCCGGCGTCGGTCTGGGTGAAAAATTGGTAGGTACCCGTGGCAGGGACATAGAGATAACCCCGCCAATGGGCGTTGAACCAGTTTTGTTGAATGGACGGGTCGGGTGAGCCATTACCCCAGTTGAAGTTCACTGTTGGGTCTTTCCGGTACACCCTAGAGTCGTGTTTATCATAATAGAAGACCCAGAGGCCGTCGCCTGTTCCTGGCGAGACTGCCTGCCAGGTGGCTCTGCCGGCGCTGTCCAGTCCCTCTTGGACCCAGGCGGTGACCCGGCGATACCGGAAGGAACTGCCCTCTTGCTGCCAACCGCTGTCTTCCACCGGCAGGGCGGAAAAAGATCGGCTCCGGAGGTCTTCCAGTTGTGACTCCAAATAACGGGCCAGGTTCTGCCGGGTACGCCAAGCCTCCGTCCGGTCTTGGGCCAAAGGAAGGGCCACTGCCAGGCCGACGGCGGCTAGGGCGAATAAGGCCAGGGCAGCCATGATCTCCAATAAACTGGCGCCGGTTTGGGAACGGGGAAATCCCATGGCAGAACCTCCTTTTCCGCAAACTCAAGAGAAGACGTAAACCAGTGGGTTTACGTCTTCTGTTTTAGCTAATATGTTTGGTTTATTGGTGTGTTATGGGTATGCTCCGTTTTTGGGCTGTATTACTTGCCAAGATCTTTACTTAAGGACAATCTTATCCCCGTTGGCCGCTTCTAGAGTGACAGTTCCAGAGGTATCTTTAGTGTAGGAGTAGTCCGTGGTTCCTGAGGCAGAAGCATCATAGGGGATTTCGTCCAGCATCGGTTTGTACAGCCCGTTGGCGTTGGTCAGTTCGCTTTTCCAGTTATCTTCATCGGGATATTCGTCGGTGGCTAATTTATACATCTTCAGGGCTGTGGCAATACTGCGCATATCGGCTTTGACTACTGCATCCACTGCATCTTTTTGGGAGAGATTAACGTTCAAGATAGCGATGCCAGCCAAAAGGGAGATAACGACAACGGCAATGACCAGTTCGAGCAGGGTAAAACCCCGTTGGTCGCGGAGGATCCTTCGGAATAGTTTCATGAAGTTCACCTCCTTTCAAAAAAACTAAAGCGAAAAGTCGATGACAATATCATCACTGGTATCAATAATACCATCGGGTCCAACACTGCGAATCTTTATAGAATTCATGCTGGTTTGCAAGGAATATTTTGTACCTGCGGGGGCGAATTTGTCATCGGGATTTTCATCAATATATCCCTCTTCGGCCAAGCGGTTTAAATCCGGTGGGGGGTTATTGTGATCCAGGCAGTAGGCCCGGACGGCGGCGCGGAGGATTTTTAAGTCGGCATTGACCAGGTCCGTTTTTGCCTGGCGTTGGACGCCGGAGTAGTTGAGCATGGCGATGGTGGCTAAAACAGAGATCAGCAAAACCACAGTGATCAGCTCAATAAAGGTAAACCCCTTTTCATTTCTGAACGATAGTTTTCCGACCATTACCATTCCCTCCGTTACGGGACGTAGACAAAAATGTCATCCCGGTTTCCTGATTCGCCGTAGTCAACGGCGCCGTCCGGGCCGCGGCTGCCGATGTAGATTTTGTTCCCTTTAATCTCCAAGACATAGTTGGCAGAGTCCTTGGCAAAGGGATCAGGGAGCAACTCCGGTAAATATCCGCTGCTGACCAACTCCTGCCCGGTGAAGGTGCCGGGGAAGCCATTGTCCAGGATATAGAGGCGGACAGCGGTCTTAAGGGTGGCCAAGTCCCCTTGGACCACACGCTTCTTCCCGTTGGTCAGATAGGTGCTGATCCCAAAGCTGGCCATGGCGGCCAACAAGCCGACGATGACCGAAGTTACCACTACTTCCATCAGGGTTACCCCCGATTCATCCCTTAGCTTCATGGGGAGCCCCTCCTTAAGTTAATGGCCTGAGACCACTTGAATCATCTTGAACATCGGCAGATAGAAAGCCAATAGGACCAGAAAGACCGAACCGGCGGCAAACAGGATGAGGAAGGGTTCCAGCAGGGTGGTGAACCGGTGCAGGGCGGCTTCCACATCCTTCTCATAAAAATCGCTGGCTTTTTTCATCATTTCGGCTAAGCTACCGGATTCTTCACCAGTTCTGATCATGGAGACCAACAAGGGTGGGAAAAACGGGTTTTGCTTGAGATAATTGCTGATGCCCAGGCCTTTGCGGACCGAGCTGATGATCCCGGCGACATGCTCCTTGACCACTACGTTATCCAAGATATCCATAAGAATATCCAAACTTTGCAACAGCGGGACACCGCTGTTGAGCAAGAGGGACAGGTTATAGGTCAACCGGGCCAGCATAACATGGTGGATAAAACGGCCGTAGAGCGGCAGGCCCAGGGTAATCCGGTCCAAAAGGTCTTTAACTTTCGGCCGACGGTGAATCTTTACCACAAGAAACAGAATGAGCAGGAGGGCAATGAAGGCCACCGGAATATACCACTGCTTGGTGAGAAAAGACGAGATCCCGAGCATGAGCTGGGTCAGCAGGGGTAAGGTGGCATTGTTCTTTTTGTAGACGGAGGCAATCCGGGGAAAGGCGAAGATCAGCATGATGCAGACCCCGATGAAGGTTGCCGCAAATACCATGGCCGGATAGATGGAGGCGGCGATGACCTTGTTTTTTAGGTCTAGTTCCTCTTCCAAATGGGAAGCAAGTTTCGTGTGCATCTGGCCGAGCAGGCCGCCGGCTTCCCCCACCTCCATCATGCCAAGATAAAAGGGGGAGAAGATCCGCGGAAAAAGGGCCAATGCTTTGGAATAGGGTTGCCCGGCCCGCACCTCTTCCATGATCCGGGTCAGCACTGCCTTGAGGCTCTGGGAAGCCGTCTCCTGCAACGAACTTAAGGCCGCCAGCAAAGAGAGGCCCGCATCCAGCATCACACCCATTTCTTTGGTGAACAACACCAGTTCCATATGGGAGATGCGGTCGTTGGGCGTCAGGCTCAGACCCCAAATATTCCGTTGTTCGGTGGCCCGGATTAGCCAGATCCCCCGCTCACGCAGGCCTGCCTTGAGCAGTTCCGGATTGTCGGCTTCGGCGATGCCGGTCACGACCATACCGTCCTGGTTCCGGGCTTTGTACTTATAACGCGGCAACTTTGGCCCTCCCTATCCTTGTGTCGGTTTTATTTAAAGGCAGTTACCCGCAGGACCTCTTCAATGGTGGTAAAACCGTTCTTTACCAGTTCCAGCCCGCTTTCGGCCAGAAAACGCATGCCGTTCTCCCGGGCCAGGCTTTTCAAGACATCGGTGGATGCCCGAGCAACGATGGCCTCTCTTAGCTTGTCATTGATCTTCATAATCTCAAAGATCCCGATCCGCCCTAAAAACCCGGTGTTTTGGCAGAATTCGCAGCCTGCTCCGTGAAAATACTGGACATCCCTGGGCAGCCGGTGGATCTTCAGGAAGCTCTCCGAAAGCGTCTGCGGGGTTTTGCATTTCGGGCAGATCCGGCGGACCAGGCGCTGGGCCACCACACCCACCAGGGCGGCGGCGATGAGGTAGGGTTCCAGATTCATGTTCATCAAGCGGCTGACCACGCCCACTGCGTCATTGGTATGAATGGTGCTCAGGACAAGATGCCCGGTGAGGGCGGCTTGGACCGTGATTTGGGCTGTTTCTTCGTCCCTGGTCTCACCCACCATGATGATGTCCGGATCCTGCCGGAGAAAGGAGCGCAGACCGTTGGCAAAGGTGAAACCAACCTTGGGTTGAATATTTACCTGGGTCACACCGGGGAGGATGTATTCGATGGGGTCCTCCAGGGTCATCAGGTTTTTGTGGACCGAATTCAACTTGTTTAAAAAGGCGTACAGCGTTGTAGTTTTGCCGCTGCCGGTGGGGCCGGAAACATAGATCAACCCGTAGGGGTAGGTCAGCATGTCTTCCACCAGTTCCCGGTCGTTGTCGGTGAGACCCAAACCGTCTAGATCCAGCAGGCGGTTTTGCTTATAAAGAATCCGCAGGACCACCTTCTCCCCGAAGTTGGAGGGGACCACCGAGACCCGTAAGTCCGCTTGCTTGCCGTCGACCTCGATGGGGACCCGGCCGTCCTGGGGAATGCGTTTCTCTGCTATGTCCAGGTTGGCCATGACCTTGATCCGGGAAACAATGGGACTATGGAAACTTAATGACACGTTGTTCATGATCTCATAGAGGGAGCCGTCAATACGAAAGCGAATGCGCATGCTGGTGTCGGATGGTTCGATATGAATATCACTGGCCCGGCTGCGGAAGGCGTTGCTAAGAAGAGTATTGAGGAATTTGACCACGGGTACATCTTCTGTGATGGTAATCGCTTCATCGGCGGCAGTGGTCTCCGGCACCTCCGACTTGAGCAGGTAGGCGTCCTCCGCCAAACGTTTCCGGCCGTGGTAGCGGTTGAGCACGAACTGGATATCTTCGTCGGTGGCAAAGTAAATCTCCAGTTCTCTCTGGGTTAACTGGCGCACGGCGTCCAGAGCTTCGATGTTTTGCGGGTCGGAAGCGGCCACCAACAGGCGGTCCTCCCGGAGATCGAAGGGAACCACCGCATAGCGTTGGACCAATTTGGCCGGGATTAACGTGGCAATCTCCGGTTTGATCTGGTAGTTCGCCAGGTTGACATAGGGATATCCCACCTGTTTGCTCAAGGCCTCCGAGATCTGGTTCTCGGTTAACAGGTTCATCTCCGTCAATACTTTGCCCAGGGGCTGATTCCGCCTTTTTTGCAGTTCCAAGGCCTGTTGCAGTTGCTCTTCGGTGATCAGCCCGCTGTCCACCATAATTTCACCTAAGCGGCGTTTCATGGGTTACCTCCCCTCGCTTTACTCTTCCGCGACTTCATGCTTGATCCGGGATAAAGAAAGAAGGGAAAGTCACAGGTTGACGTTTTCGGGCATAACCCCCTGGTTCCAACGGGGGGTGATGGTGATGATCAACTCCGTCTTTTCCTTCTCTTTTTCGGTCCGCTGAAATAACTTGCCCAGGAGGAAGAGATCGCCCAAGATGGGTACCTTCATCAGGTTCTCCCGCTCTTTTTCGGAGATCAAACCGCCAATGACAATGGTCTCGCCGATTTTCACCTGTAGGCAGGAGGTTGCCTCTCGGGTGCCGATCTTATAATTCTCGCCCATCTTTTCTCCCAGGGAACTGACTTCGGTCTTGAAATCTAATTGGAGTTCATCGTTCTGTTGGATTCTGGGGGTGAAATTCAGTTTAACGCCCACATCTTTGTAGGTAACGGTTTTTTCGATATCCCCCTCAGCATCCTTATCAGTGGTTTCGATGGGAATTTGGTCGCCAATCATGATGGAGGCTGTTTTGCCGTCGATGGCGGTGATGGACGGGGCTGAGACCAGCCTGGCCTGGCCCTTGCTGATTAACGCCGCAATCTCCGCCGTCCAACTGTGGCCGTTGGTGGTCAGATCCAGGATCATCTTTGCGGCCGATGAATCGACACCCCAATCGAAACTGCTGTTTTTATATCCATAGTTGGCGCCCAGCTCCTTGAGGGCGGAGGAGGAGATTTCAATGACCTTTACTTCCAAGTTGACTTGGGGCATCTTCAGATCGACCATATTCAGCACCTGGCTGATCCGCTGTAAAGTGGCGGGACTGCCCAGGGCCACAAGACGGCGGGTCCGCTCATCGGCCCATGTGACGGCCGGGATGTTCAATTTCTGTACAAGATCTGCCACTTGCTTGACATCGGCGTATTTAACATGGAAGTAACCGAAGCTCTCTTGGTCGGCCTGGATCTTGCCTGGCGGACCAATCCAGAAGTTCCGTCCTTCCCGTTGGTAGGCCAAGCCATGGTTCTGAATGATTGTCTTGAGGGCTTCTTCAAAGGTGACACCAGTCAAGCTGATGGTGACGGTTCCTTTAACCTCCGGCGCAATGATGACGTTGTAGCCGCAGTCGGCGGCCAGTTGCTGCAGAACCGCCACCAAGTCGGCTTTGTAAAAACTGATCTGGTGGAGAATAACTTCTTGCCCTCCGCCGGTGCCGGTCTGCGCGGGGGCGGCAGCAAACCCGGACCCCACGATTCCCTGCATAACCAGGGCCATTAAGAAGCAGATGAAAACAGTTCGTTGTTTCGCCATGGTTTATTCCCCCATCCTCAAAGTCACCGGGATGCCATTATTGTATAAGATAGTCACACCTTCGGAGCTGATTTTGACCACCCGGCCGTCAGCCAACTCATCGCCGGGTTTTACCTTACGGTATACCCCGTGTTCCTCCACTAAAGCCTGGGGGGAGTCCCCCAGGAAGAGACCGCGGATAATTGTCTGACCAGGAAGGGTGGAATGGATGAACGGATCTTCCGGAATCCCGGTATAATCATCGGGTTGTGCAGAAATCTCTTCCGGAAGCAGAGCAAAGGGATTTTCCCGTCCCATGGTGGCCGAAACAGGTTCTTCTCCTGCCGCCTCCCAAGGCGGGTTGGTATCAGCGTTAATTGCCTGCTCCGGCTGGATCCTTTCTACAGTGCCGCCCGACGCCGAGCCGGGTTGGCTCGGCCGACGACACCCCGGGACGATGCAGGTCAGGATAAGGATAATTGGAATAATACCCCATTGTGGCTTCTTCATTTATTTGGCCCCTCCCGGCTTGGGAAGAACAAGCCCAAGCGTTAGTTGAATCTGCCCTTCATAAGCTTCCGTTCCGGTGGAGGCTTGTTCCATACCCATTCTTAACACTTGAAAACCCCGCTGGGCGGAGAGGGATGCCAAAAAGCCGACGGCCTCTCCATAACTGCCCGTTAATTTAATAATCAGAGGGTTATCTTCCGATCCGTGCCGCATCATCACTTCGGTAAGGCTCATCCCGTGCTGATCGGCTAAACTTTGCACCACGGCATAGACCTGGGAGGGGCCGGATACGGCGCTGCTTTCCCCGTCAAGCCTTTGCTTGGCGGCGATTTGTGCTAGGGCCAGGTGTTGTTCCTGTTCCAACTGGGCAAGTTCTGTTTGAACCTGGTGCGCAGCCATGGTTAGTTGCCGTTTTTGGTAAGCGACAAATCCCGCCCAGGCTACGGATAAGATTAGGACGGCTGCAAGGAGGGAGGCGACCGGAAGATGCCGTTGTTCGTTCATGGTTTGGTCACCTCCAATGACAAATTAAGGTGAAAACTGTAACGCCCATTGTTTTCCCGGCGAGTTTCAATAACTTCCAGGTTTTTTACGGTCGCCAGGCCGGCGGTCCGGACCAAAAACTCCTTCAGGTGGTTGTGATCCAGGCAAATGCCAGTAATTTGCATTTTTTGGTTCGGGACATCCAGGGTAAGACTTTGAAAACGCAGATCCTCCGGAACAATCCGCCGTAGTTCCTCCAACAATCGATCCGGCCGGAGCCCGGCGGGCAGAGGGAGGGAAGGTGCGCTGTTCTTTTTGGCCAAGGTTGCCATGGTTTGGAGATCCACCAGTTCCGCCTTGGCGGCGGCTACTGCTCTTTTTTGTTCGGCCCAAAGCCGGTGGGCGGCGGCGAGTTTCCAACCGAGGAAGGCGTTGAAGAGCAGGGTCCCGCCGATTAATAGCAGGGCCAAGCCCTGCCAGATGGCAAAGGATTTGGCGTGTTCCCCCGAAGCTGGCAGAATAAAATTCAAATTTCTGCTGTCCTTGGGTTGCAGCGCCAGACCACGCAGGTCTAAGCCCTTAGCGCCGGTAAGGGAGTCGATGGTCCAATCGGGTGTTAAGGCGGGGGTTACAGGTTGTCCAATTACAGTCAGTAACCGGACGTCCTGGGTGAGGGCGGTCCGCCGCCGACTGTGCTCCAGGGAGAGATGGACTTCCTGGGCGAGTTTTTCCGGTTGGTCGGCGCCGACGGTCAGATACCGCCAGAAGAGGGGGGCTGTTCCCTGCCATAGATAAAATTCGCTGCTGGACTCCATGACATGGAGCAAGACCCGGCAGGTGTCAGCGTTCGGATAGCGTTCGGCCATCAGCCGGCCTAGACCCATTAAGGTCGGTTGGACGGAGAGCAGTTTCAGATCGGCTTCTTTTAGCGCAGCGCTGATACTATCCACCACTTCCTGCGGGGTTGTGGCGGTTAAATACAGGTTTTTTCCCGCTTGGTCGCCGGGGGAGGGGCCTAAGGTTTGGTAAGCCACCGCCACGGGCCCGCCGGCATAACTGAAGATACTCTCACGGGCCGCTTCGTCCTGAATTACTTGGCGCAACTCGGCCTCGGGCATGCTGGGCAAGGTGATGATCTTGAGTTCCAGGTGATTAAGGTTAAGGGCCACCCGCACCATGGAAGGCAGTTTAAAAGAATCCACCGTTTGACGAAGGAAGGCCCCCGTTCGGGCCGGGTCGGCCACAGCTCCCGACCTGGTTAGTAAGGGAAAATCCACGGGTAAGACCCGTTGCCAGGTGACCATGGCCGAAGCAGGGTCAACCGCAGCCATGGTAACGGACCTTTCACCAAAACGGATACAAGTTACAGCGTTATTCATTCCCATTCAGGCATCCCCTCAGTTCTCTTCATTCCACCCCGTGATGGTAAATGTCTCATTCAAGTTAGCCCGGCGCAGGGTCAGGCGGACCCGTTTCTGCTGGTTGCCGGCAAAACCGTCGCCAATGACCTCCAGGGTCAGATCATTGGTGCCCGGTGTGGTATCCACAATGGTGTAACGGTACCATCCGTCGGACCAATACCGCTCCCGGGTACCCCGGAACGTGGGGTCCTGGGTCAGTTGCCAATACCCTTCCATGGCCGCGCTCTCCGCCAGGGGGAAGGCCCGGACCGTATCGACCCGGCGGGCCGCAAGATAGGACGGGTTAACAGTTGACCCCATGACCAGGATGATGGCGAAGGAGATGATACAGACAATGGCAATGACCAGGATTAGGATGTAACCTTGCTCATTTTTCATGGCGTGCCACCCCGGTTGCGCAGGTAAACAGTACCTTGGACCGTTAGGTCCGCCTCTGCTGCAGGTGATGTCGCTTTGATCCGGAAGAAGACATTTCGGCCGCTGACGGCAAAATACACTTCCTTGCAGATCCCGGCCAGCAAAACTTCTTCCTCGCTTCCCCGGATCTTTTTAAAATCCCCGTCCTCTTTGGCAAAGGCCCAAGCTACTCCCGTGGCATCCCGGAATTGAATCCGCCGGTTGTCTTCGCTGATGGTTATGTTGTTGCAAGCGTATTGGCGCAAGGAACGGAGGGTGATCTCGTAGGCTGTCTCCAGGGCTGTTTTGGTCTGGGTGAACCGATCCAGGCCGCGGCTTTTCGCTTCGGCCAGTTGCCAGAGGAGCAAAAGTCCATTAATCATCAGAACCACCATCATGGTGGCGATGACCGTTTCTAAGAGGGTAAAACCTTTATCCGATGATAAAGCGCGCATGACATCACCTTTTCCGGTTCCGCCGGCGGCCACCTCCCGGCCCGCTGTCCTGACGGGAACACGGCATACCCGCCCCTGGGAATCACATCGTTAGAGTACTTTTTATTACTTAATCGGCAGAAAACCCGTTTAATATAAGCATATTTCCAAAACTCCCGCTGAAGGGCTTGGTTATGTTGCATGATGTTGCATAATTGGGTGGGAATGGGAAGTAAAAAGACCGGAAAAACCTTGGTTGTTATAGGGAAAAACATGCAAGGAACAAGGGAGACGAATATGTGAAACAATACAGTAACATTAACGGAATATGTTATTGTTAGCGAGAATATTACAGACAGCAATGCCAATCAATAATTCGGATCATTATCATACAAGCATTACTGTTATTTAAGTTTAAAGTGAGAGGGTATCGGACTTTGGCCGGATTGAAACGGGTTTTATCATTGTTCATAAAAGAGTGGCAGGAGTTGGTGGCCGGTAAATTGTGGCTGCTTTTACTGGTTTTATCCTTATCGCTGGCGGCAGCCGATACCGTTTTTATCCCTCCGTTGGCTTCTGCGCAAGCCAAAACCGCTTATCAGGCCGTCCTGCCGGTGTGGTTAATCTTAATCATCATGGCTATTTGTTTGTTTCTTACGGCGTCGACGGTGGCGGAGGAGAAGGCTGAAAAAAAGCTCCAGGCATTACTGGTGACGCCCTTGTCCCGGGCGGAATATTTCTGTGCCAAATTGCTCTTTGTTGCGTTGCTTGGGACGGGTTGCCTCGGGTTGACCCTGTTGCTCACTGGTTACCCGGCGGATTATGGTCGTGTTCTGTTGGCGGGCCTCTTTGGCACTTTGCTCTTTGCTGCCGTGGCCATCGCCATCGGTATAGCGGCGCCCAATCCACCGGCGGCACGCACCATTGCCACCATGGTCTATCTGGTTTTTGCTTTGCCTTTGTTGCTCAAGTCCCCCCAATCAGCCGGGGAGGGTTGGCGGTGGCTGTTCCCGTCTAATTTGTTCTTTTGCCGGTTGGAGCATACTATGGGCTCCGGGGCATTAAACGGCCTTCTTCCGGTGAGGGTGGTTCCGGCCTTGGAGACGATTGCTTTTATCCTCTGTTCATACTGTTTCATTCGGAGGAGAAAGGATATATAGCCAATGGAAACAAAGGAACGGGTGAAGAACATTCTTGTTGTCAGCGGTTTGTGCAAGAGTTTCAAGGAACGAAAGGCCGTGGACAACATCTCCTTTTCCCTGGAAAAGGGGCAAACCATGGGCTTGTTGGGGCCAAACGGAGCGGGCAAGACCACTCTCCTGCAGATGCTGGCCGGTTTGTCCCCGCCCACCGCTGGCAGCGCCACTGTGTTTGGTTATGATCTGATCAGGGAGGTAAAGGAGGTTCAGGCCCGGATTGGCGTGGTTTTTGAGCAAGCCAATCTCTTTGAGGAGCTCTCTGCCTACCAAAACCTGGCTCTTTTTTGCCGCTTGTATGCAAGACCCCTTGCCCGGATTCAGCCCCTGCTGGAACGGATGGGCCTATGGGAAAGGGCCTATGAACCCGTCAAAAACTTTTCTAGAGGCCTAAAACAGCGGCTGTTGATCCTAAGGGCACTGATCCACCGGCCGCCGTTGCTTTTGTTGGATGAGCCCTGTGCCTGTTTGGATCCGGTTTCTTCCCGCATCATCCGTAATTATCTTTTGGAGTTGAAGAACCGTGGGGTCAGTATGCTGCTGGCCAGTCATAATCTGGAGGATGTTGAATCTCTCTGTGATAAGGTGTGTTTCATCAACCGGGGCCGTTTGGTATTGCTGGATACGCCGTCCCAGCTCAAGATCACCCATGCCAATCCCATGTTGCGGGTGGTTTATCGAGCCGCTGATGGATCAACAAAGGAAGAACTGGCCCAGCCTACCTTGAAAAACCTGTGGCGCATCAGTGAACTTTACAACGAAGGCCGGGTCTTATCGGTCCATTCCTCCGAAGCCTCCTTAAATGAGGTGTTCCAAAAGGTATGTTCCAATTCATAACCGAAAAAGGGCAAATTATTCATTGAAATTAATATTTGCGCCAAACCGCGGGACCTGACAATGGCAGCAAAAAGTACCGGGCTTATCCTTGATTCTAAAGCCTGTCTGCGGTACAATGGGGGCAAAAGCGCTGAGGTTGAAGAACAACATGAAAAAAAGGTTTCTCATCTTGACCCTATTTTTTTTGACAGCGAATCTTGCATCTGTTGCCGGCTTTGCCGCCGGGCCCGGCGATGACCTGTGGCAACGGGCGGTGGCTGTGGCAGAGGCTGACCGGCATTGGGTGCCGGGTACCATGTTTGCCCGGATGGAACAGAAAGATGCAAAGGGAAGAATTTTAAACCTGGAACGCTCATGGTATCGTTTGTTCGCTGACCCAAAGGGCAAGATCGCATACGAACCGGTGAAAGTCTTGCAAAACGGGAAGGATGTAACCAAAGCCGTCAAGAACCAAATGGATGCATTAAAAAAAGAGGGTACTTCTGCGGAGAACGAACAATTTGGGCTCACGGGTTGCAACCCCTTTGCTCCAGAGAACCAGAAGACGATTACGGTTAAACCCTTGGACGCAAAGCGAAAGATTGTGTTGAACGGACGGACCTGTTTGGCCTATGATTTTACCCTGCGGGAAGCTACCGGAGACGTGATCTCCGGCACGGCCTGGCTTGAGGAAGGCACCGGGATCCCGCGGAAGCTGCAGTATTCGCCGCGTAACTTGCCGCAATTTATCCGGAAAATGACCAATACCGTCTGGTACAAGACAACGGATGACGGCCACTGGGTAGTAGACCGGATGCTGTTTGAAGCCACCGGGCAATACCTGGTCATCAAGAAGTATTTACGGACTTTCGTTAAGTATGATCAGCACTGGCTCTACCGGCCGGATACAACCGGGGAAAGCGGCGCGAACAAATGAATTCAGGATCTTCTTTGTTTTAATTTAGAGTATTGTAATCATAGATTGGGCAATTACTCGCACGGAACAACGCCCGGTCGCGTCAAGACGCGGCCGGGCGTTAATCTTTGGCGAAGAGGTGACGCAGTCGGGAAAAGAGGGAGGAGATGGGCTTAAGCTCTTTTTGCAGCTTGATAAGTTCCGGGCAGTGTTTCGCGTCCTGCCGGCCCAGGTCGATCAATTGTCGGATTCGCTCGGGAGAAAAATCCAGCAGAGAATCGACGAGGCCATTTTGCTTCAAGGGTTTGGAAGGACGGATGACAGTGAGCTGTAAACCCGGATACCGGTGGGGTTCGGGCTGGTAGTCTTCGTCAAGGCTGATAACCACTGCGTGGGTGCAGCCTGCTGTGAGCAGCGGTTCAATTGGCGTGTTGCCCTGGGCGGTCCGGCGGTCGCCAATGCCGCCGTCCCGGTAAACCTGGCCCCGGATCTTTTGGCCTTGGAAAAACAAGGGCACAGCGGCGCTGGCCTTAAGCAATGCCAGTACTTCATGGGGGGCGAAATCTTGGACCCGGACGAACTCCGAGGACCGGTCGGAAAGCACCCAATGGAGCAGATCCTTCAAGATCCCCAACAAGCCGGGACCTTCAGAGCCGGGAAAAACGGAGATGTACAGTTTTCTGCCACGGTAAAGGCGTTTGATATTAATGTGTTGCTGCAAAAGGGACTCCAGGGGGCTTGCATCAAACAGGGCGAAGAAATCCGGGGCGTCTTCGGACATTGCTTCTGCCCTCATGCGGAGAAGAGCTTCACCAATACTGCGCAGGGACGTTCCAACTTTTGGGCGGAACAATTTCTCCGGGGTTAGGCCGGCCCAGAGAGCGGTCAGGCGTTTAGCGGCTTGGGCCAGGCTGGGCGTTGCCGCAATTATAGCGCCATTGAGCGCACCGATACTGGCGCCGGAAACCACCTGGGGGTCCAGGCCCAACTGGGCCAGGACCTGTAGGACACCGACCTCATAAGCACCGCATGCGCCTCCGCCCGAGAGAACAAGGCCTAACCGGGAGCCCTTCACAAGCTTGCCTCCTTCTTCAACCTAAAGCCACATCTAAAATCATCATAATGGTAAAACCGGATAAAGTGCCTAAAGTGGCGAAATCACTGAAACCACCCCGTTGGGATTCGGGAATGAGTTCCTCAACAACAACAAAGATCATGGCGCCGGCGGCAAAAGCCAAAGCATAGGGGAGAATCGGCCGGGCGACGAGGACTGCCGCAGCCCCGATCACACCGGCAACAGGTTCCACTAAGGCCGAGAGTTGGCCGTACCAAAAACTTTTCCAGCGGGATAAGCCCTCCCGGCGCAGGGGCATGGAAACGGCCATCCCTTCTGGCAGGTTCTGCAACCCCATACCAATGGCTAGGGCGGTGGCGCCGGCCAAGGAGGCGGAGGGCAGGCCGGAGGCCACGGCGCCAAAGGCAACACCCACTGCCAAACCCTCGGGGATGTTGTGCAAGGTGATGGCCAGCATCAAAAGGACACTCCGCTGCCAGGAGGTTTTAACCCCTTCCACCTCGGCTTCGTCGGAGTGGAGGTGGGGAAGGAGCTTATCAATGCCCCAAAGGAAGAGTCCGCCCAGTAAAAAACCGATGGCTGCCGGCAGCCAGGCGGGTAACGGACCGCCTTCCGCCATTTCCAGGGCGGGTTCCAAGAGCGACCAGTAGCTGGCGGCGATCATAACGCCCGCGGCAAAACCCAGTAAACCATCGAGGGTCTTACGGTGAATTGTTTTGGCGGTAAAGACCGTGGCGGCACCCAGGGCAGTCATACCCCAGGTGAATAAGGTGGCTAGTAGTGCCAGGAGCACGGGATGAAGACCTGTGAGAGCCTTTGGCATGGCGATTCCTCCTCTTACTAAATATGAATTAAATGATGAAGCAGCTGTGCGTTTACCTTATTTTTCGGCATCGGACGATAATTTTATATTGGAATGCCGGGTTGATTTCCCGTTGTGTAAATATTGTTCGCTGGTTCGTCGGCAACTTCCTTGTTTCGTTCTATTACCCCTGTTGGCTGCATAAAGTCAATTTGTGAGTTTTTTGAAGAATTAGGGAGGTCGCTGCATGGGGACGACCCTTGGCCGGATCTTTTTATCCTTGTTTACCCTGTTGTTTATCGTACCCATTTTACTTGTCCGTTGCCAGCCCAGGGCGGAGGGGGGAACCGGGATTTTGGTCCGGCTCCATCGGGTGGACCAACGGCGCACCTACATCATGGATCTTGAGGAATATCTGAAGGGTGTGGTGGCGGCGGAGATGCCCGCGGCCTTTCATCCCGAGGCCCTGAAGGCCCAAGCCGTTGCTGCCCGCACCGTGACTGTCCGCCGCTTGCTCCGCTATGGGGGGAAGGGAAGTAAATATGACCCGTCCGCCGACTTTTCGGATGATCCCGTTGAGGGACAGGCCTGGCTGAGCCAGCGCGATCTCCGCCGTAGATGGGGCTGGCGAGCCTATTCGGCCAATTGGGCCAAAGTCAGCCGGGCGGTGGAGGAGACGAAAGGGCTGATCCTCACCTATCAAGGGCGTCCCATTGATGCAGTGTACCACTCCACCAGCGGCCCGCGGACGGAAGCGGCGCAGGATGTCTGGGGCAGAGCCGTCCCCTACCTGCAATCCGTGGCTTGTCCTTATGATCGCCATTCGCCCAGGTACCGGCAGACCGTACGTTTTACCCCCGGCGAGCTGGCCCGCAGGCTCGGGGTGCGCCTTCCCGGCCAAGGAGTGGCCGGGACCCTGCCGGTGGCCACCGGGGGCCAAGGGGTTCAAGTTTTGGAACGTTCTTCAGGGGGGCGGGCCAAGTTGATCCGGGCCGGGGACGTTATCTTCCGGGGCGAGGAATTCCGCCGCCGGCTCGGCTTGCGTTCCACCCACCTGGCTTTATGGGAGAGCAAAGGCCACGTTTTAATCGAGACCGTAGGCTACGGGCACGGGGTCGGCCTCTGTCAATACGGCGCGGATGGCATGGCCAGGCAAGGCGCAGATTTCCGCCGGATCCTCCAGCATTATTATACGGGAGTGGAAATTCGGCGGTTGGTAGCAAAAAGTGCAAAGTGAAAAGGGAAAAGAGTGAAGGGAAAACTCGTGGTGCGGGGCTTGTTCCTTGTTTTTCAGGGATATTTTTCTTGCTGATGGGAAGAATATTCCTGAGGTGATTAAGATGTCTAAGAATGGCAAAGTTGTGCGGCGCGGTCGGTCCGGCTGGCGGTTGTTTTGCCGGGAGCTTTGGATGCGGGGTCTGCGGGCTCTTCAGTCCTGTTGGGCCTGGCTCAGCCGGTGGTTTCCCTGGCGGCGGCTGGCCTTGGTGGCCGCAAGTTTTCTGGTGGTCTTGGTCTTCTGGGCTTATGTTCTTCACCGGTCGCCTGCACCACGCTTGTTGGAGCTGCCTGCAGGCAATCGGGGGGGCTATGTCAAGTCACCAACAGAAGCTCAGGTTACGGCCTTGGCGCGGTTGGAGGCGGAGGTGACAGCCCTGCGTAAACAGGTCTCTGCCCTGTCCGACAGGGAAAAAGGGGACAAGACCGCCACCTTTGATCCTTCCCTCTTTCAACGGCCTGTCCTTGGCCGGGTGGTCCGGGGGATGGGATGGGTTACCGCCGGCGCTGAATGGAGTTATCACGATGGTATCGATCTTATGGCCGGCGAAGGCGCCAATGTGCTGGCCGCAGCCGACGGTACTGTGACGGCGGTCAAGAATTTGCCCGGTCTGGGTACGGTGGTTATTCTCACCCACGGGAACGGCTGGGAGAGCCGTTACGGTCATTTGCAAGGCATACGGGTTAGTCCCGGCCAGGAGGTGAAAGCCGGAACCGTTTTAGGAACATGTTCCGCTAAGTCCTGCGGGGAAAACAGCGGTTTTCATTTTTCCATCTATGCCAAGGGACAACCGGTTGATCCGGAAGGAATTATTCCCGGTCTTGGCCGGTAATCCGGTATTGACAGCAGCCGTAATAAATTGCTTTTTGCTGATTCGTCCCCAAAGTTGTTCCTGCTTTTTCCGGATAGAGGCCTTGGCCGGCAGCACGTACCGACGTCATATTCTCCCTGCCCAAGCCATATAAATGTTACAGAGATTTCCGCGAGAGGGTGGGAGGGAGTGAAAGACTACATCCAAAAGCGTGTCCTGGATTTGAGTGCGTTTATTGCCGAGCGGAGAGCAACGGTGCGCCAGGCCGCGAAGTTTTTTGGGGTCAGTAAGAGTACAGTGCATAAGGATGTGACAGAGCGACTGCCCAAGATCAACCGGGGCTTAGCGAGGGAAGTTAAACAGATCCTCGATACCAATAAAGCAGAGCGGCATTTAAGGGGTGGAGAGGCCACAAGAAAGAAATATCAAACAAGAATTGACAGAATGGGCCAAAAAGGAGGATTTTCCAACAAAACGTAGAATTTGCACTAGAGTATGGGCTTGCGGGAAAGAAGGGGGCGAAAACGGCGATGCTGAACCTCTCCACCGAGATCGGGATCGATCTGGGTACAGCCAGTGTACTGGTTTTTGTGCGTGGGAAGGGCATTGTTATCTCCGAGCCCTCTGTGGTGGCCCTGGAGAAGGATACCAACCGGGTACTGGCCGTCGGTGAAGAGGCGCGGCGGATGATCGGCCGTACGCCTGGAAATATTGTAGCAGTTCGCCCCTTGAAGGACGGCGTGATTGCTGATTATGATGTGACCGAGACGATGCTCCGGCATTTTATTAGCAAGGTAACGCCAAAGCCCCGGCTCTTTAAACCGAAGGTCATTGTGTGCGTCCCGTCGGGCGTAACGAGTGTGGAAAAACGGGCGGTGCTGGAAGCGGCGATGCAGGCCGGAGCCAAACATACCTCATTGATTGAGGAACCCATGGCGGCAGCCATCGGCGCCGGGCTTAACATCACCGAACCCAGCGGCAATATGATCGTTGATATCGGTGGCGGTACAACGGATATTGCCATTATTTCCCTGGGCGGCATTGTGGTCAGTGACTCCCTGCGGGTCGGTGGTGATAAGTTTGATGAAGCCATCATGCGTTACATCAAAAAAATGTATAACCTGATGATCGGGGAGAGAACCGCCGAGGAGATTAAGATCAAGATTGGTTCGGCCTATCCGCAGGGTGAAGGCAAGAGTATGGAGATTCGCGGTCGTGACCTGGTTACCGGCCTGCCCCGGACCATTGAGTTTACTTCCGCCGATACCTTCCAGGCCATGTCGGAGCCTATTACCACGATTGTTGATGGGATTAAGGCGGTCCTGGAACGTTGTCCGCCCGAATTGGCTTCGGACATTGTGGATAAAGGGATTATCATGACCGGAGGCGGATCTTTGTTATATGGTTTCACAAAACTCTTAAGTGAAGATACGGGGATACCGATACATTTAGCGGAGGACCCGCTCTCCTGTGTTGCCCTAGGCACCGGCAAGGTGCTGGAATGTTTGGACAGCTTCCGCAATGGAATCATTGTCGGCAGCCGATCGGTCTAAGGGCAAAAAGCAAGGAAACGGACGGCGGATCCATCCGCTGTTTTCTTTTATATTTGGCAGACCGTAAGAAGGAGGTGATGGGATGGTCCGTGGATTATACACGGCGGCCACGGGCATGGTGTTGCAAATGGAGCGGCAGGAGGTTATCGCCAACAACCTGGCCAATGTCAGTACCACCGGTTATAAGCGGGATGACCTGGTGGCGGAGGCCTTCCGGGAGAAGCTGTTACAGGCAAAACGCGCCAACAGACAATGGAATGTGGGGCCTATTGGTAGCGGAGTAGCGGGATCTTGGCTGCGGACAGACTTTTCTCCCGGCGCGGTGGTGGTGACCCACGCCCCCCTGGATCTGGCTTTGGCGGGAGAAGGTTTTTTGGTGGTTCAGACACCGGCGGGGCAACGGTTGACTCGTAATGGCAGTTTGGTCCGGGACGCCGAAGGCTATCTGGCCACCCGCCAGGGTTACCGGGTGCTGGGCGACAATGGCCCCATCTATCTTGCCGGAACCGATGTCCGGATTAACGGGGATGGTGAGGTGACGGTGGACGGTGCTCCAGCCGGGCGTCTTCTTCTGATGAAGCCAGCGGCAGACGGCGGATTAATCAAGGAAGGGGCCAATCTCTTCCGGAGTGAGAGCGGCTTAGTGCCTGCCGACTGCCGGGTGCAGCAAGGGGTGTTGGAGAACGCCAATGTCCAGGCAGTAATGGAGATGGTCCGCATGATTGATGTCTCCAGAGCCTACGAAGCCAATCAGAAGGTGTTGGCCGCCCATGACAGCGCTTTGGACAAGGCCGTTAATGAGGTGGGACGGGTCTAGAAAGCAGTGACGACCGGGACCGATAAGGAAGGAAACGCAAAAGAATTTAACCGGGAATTTCAGGGAGGCAAATAAGGACGGCTGGACCGCTTGCGGGGGCCGGGGCCATCGAACGACCGAGATGGCCATGGTCAGTTCATGAAGGAGCATCATGGACTGTGTTTTGCCATCCTTGAACCGGATGGCTTTGTTTGTTCTGGAAAAGAACAGACAAGGCTGCGCAAAGGAGGTAAAACCATGATTAGAGCGCTATGGACAGCAGGCAGCGGCATGCTGGCACAACAGATGAACATTGATATTATCTCGAACAACCTGGCGAACGTTAATACCACCGGTTTTAAGAAGGTGCGCCTGGAATTTGAGGATCTATTATACCAGACCATCAGGGCGGCGGGGACCAGCTCCGCCCAGGGGTCAGCGGTTCCCACCGGTTTTCAAGTGGGGCATGGCGTGAAGAACGTTTCCACGACCAAATTATTCTCCTCGGGCGATCCGGTGAATACGGGCAACACCTTTGACATGATGATTGAAGGGGATGGCTTCTTCCAGATTCAGATGCCCGACGGGAGCACCGCCTACACCCGGGACGGCAACTTCCGGGTGGATGCGGAGGGCCGTTTGGTGAACACCTCCGGCTATTTGCTCCAACCGGAGATTACCATCCCGGAGAACACCGCTTCGGTCAGTATCGGGAAGGACGGAACTGTCTCTGTTATCCTGGCCGGCGAAACGGATGCCCAGGAAATCGGCAGGATTGAATTGGCGCGTTTTATCAACCCTGCGGGCCTGGTTAATCTGGGCGGCAACCTTTACAACCAATCATCGGCTTCGGGAGAAGCCATCACCGGCAACCCGGGAGATGAAGGTTTTGGCACCATCAATCAGGGCTTTTTGGAGATGTCCAATGTAAAGGTTGTTGAAGAAATGGTCAATTTGATCATGGCGCAACGGGCTTATGAGATTAATTCCAAGGCAATTCAAGCCGCCGATGAAATGTTGCAGACCGCCAATAACCTCCGGCGGTAGGGGTGATGGCAATGGGGCGTAGGATCCTCATAGCTTTTCTCACAGCCATCTGCTTGGCGGTGATCCCGGTTGGGCCTGTTCTGGCTGCTGAGTTACCTAGGTTGATTCTACCGCCGGAAATCATGGTGGAAGGAGGCCGGGTACACCTGGATGCTGTGGGTACGCTGGTCGGTCCCTCCGCGTTACTGCCCAAGCTTGCCGGGATTGACTTGGGTGAAGCGCCGCCGCCCGGACAGTTTCGTTTGCTTACCAGAAATTATGTGGAGTTTAAACTGGTCCAAGCCGGAGTGGGACAAGACGAGCTTAAGTTGGAGATGGCCGAACGGGTCCGCCTGGTAGGGGCGGGGACGCAGCTTACAGCAGAGCGGATCCGCGACTTTCTCCGCCAAGACCTGGCGGCGGAGGTTCCAGAGGCCTGGATCGCCTGGGATCTTCATCTTGCCGGTGCACTAAGCCCCTACTGGCTGCCGCCGGGCCGGACAGCGTTTGTGCGGGAGCCGCTGGATGCCCCATTAAAACCAGGAAATAACCTGCTAAAACTCCGGGTGGTCAAAGACGGGCGGGTTCTCCGGCGGTTTACTTTAGCGGTGCAGATTAGGGCCAAGGCCCGGGTTCCGGTGTTGAAGGCAGACATAAAACGCCATCATACCCTTGATCTCCAAGCTATTGTCTGGGAAGAGCGGGAACTAAAAGGCGGGGAGTTGACGGCGCTGCCGGAAACACCCGTCCGGGCTACCAGATGGTTGCGCCAGGGAGAACCGCTTCAGGAAGGGGAGATCGAGCCCGTCCCGCAAGTAACCAAGGGCGGGCGGGTGCTCATTGAGTGTTATACCAACGGGATTCGGATCAGAGTACCGGGAAAAGCCCGGCGGGACGGTTGGCAAGGCCAGGTTATTCCGGTGGTGAATATCGACAGCGGGAAGACGGTGCTGGCCCGGGTGGTTGGCGCCGGGAAGGTTGAGGTGGAGTAAGATGCGTGGCAGATTACCAGTGTTGGTGTTCTTGGCGACGCTAGTGGTTCTGGCGGCTCCGGCGGCCTGGGGGGATTCCCTGTGGACAGCGGAGAGCAGATCTATCTATGATGACAGCAGACAATTCAAGGTGGGGGATCTCTTGACCATCGTGGTGATGGAGAAGTCCTCCGCCAGTCAAGCGGTGAATACAAACGGGGATGAAAAGAGCGCCTTTAATGTGAATGCCGGTTCCGGGTTTTTGCAGGACCTCATCCCTAATATGGATAAAGAGTTCAAAAGTGAGTATCAGGGATCGGGCAAGACCTCGCGGAGCGGCGTCCTGACCGGACAGTTGACGGTCACTGTCACGGGGATTGATGCCAATGGCGTCCTGCTGGTGGAGGGACGGCAGAAGATTAAGGTCAACGGCGATTTACAGGAGTTTTATGTCCGGGGTAAGGTTAGGCCGGAGGATGTGAGCATCTTCAATACGGTGGTCTCTTCCTGCCTTGCCGATGCTTACATCGAGTATAAAGGCGAAGGGGCCAGCGGCGACAGCGCCAAACCCGGGATCATTACCAGGATCTTTAGCTGGCTCTTCTGATTGGCAGCAAGCGATTGTTATTATCGATGGAAACGTTTAGGTGAAGGAATTACCGGTTTCCCCCGGAATTCAGGGAACGAGGTGAGTGGGATGCGTAGGTTAAGGCTTCCGGTCTGTACTCTGATAGGTATTTGTCTTCTCATGGCCGTGGCCGGTTCCTGCCGGGGCGAGTCTGCCATCACTTTACGGCTGAAGGACATTGCCCGGATTGAAGGGGTGCGGGATAATCAGTTGACCGGCGTCGGCCTGGTGGTAGGGCTTAACGGTACCGGGGACAGCGCGAAGACCTTGGCTAACATTGAGATGGTGGTCAATGTCTTGGAACGGCATGGGATTAAGGTGGATAAAGACGGGTTGAAGGTACGGAATATCGCGGCGGTCATGTTAACCGCCAACCTGCCGCCGTTCCTGCGCAGCGGGGACCGGCTGGATGTCCAGGTTTCCTCCTTTGGCGATGCCAAAAGCTTGCAAGGGGGGATTTTACTCCAGTCACCGCTGACGGGGGCCGATGGCCAGGTCTATGCCGTGGCCCAAGGCGCTGTGGTGGTCAGCGGTTATTCCGCTGGCAACGGGCGCAGCCAGACCACCAAGAATATTCCGACGGTAGCTTCGGTGCCCAACGGCGCCTTGATCGAACGGGAGGTTCCTGTGACTATGGTGGTGGACGGCCGGTTGAAGCTGGTCCTCAACCGCCCCGATTTTACCACGGCCAGCCGTTTGGCCCGGACCATCAATGATCACCTGGGTGCCCGGCTTGCCACACCGGTGGACATGTCTTTGGTGGCTGTTACCGTGCCTGTGGAGAGCAGGGCCAATTTAGTCGACTTCATCGCCCAACTGGAAGCTTTGCCGGTCACCCCCGACGGCTTGGCCAAAATTATCATCAGTGAACGGACGGGCACCATTATTGTGGGTGACAAGGTCCGGATCGCGCCGGTGGCGGTGACCCATAAGAATATCACGGTGGAAGTGACTACCACCGCTGAAGTTTCCCAGCCCATGCCCCGCTCGGCGGGGGAAACCGTGGTTGCGGAAATCAGCGAGGTTAAGGTGACCGAAGAAAAGGGTCCCTTGGTTGAACTCAAGGCCGGCGCCACTGTGGGGGACATTGTCCGTGCCTTAAACAGCGTAGGCACAACGCCGCAGGATATTATCGCCATTTTGGTGGCAATTCATAAAGCCGGGGCCTTGTATGGCAGTTTGGAGGTTATTTAGATGGATAAGATCTTATTGTCGAATAAGCTGCCGAAGACGGGCAATGCCGACACCAGCGCCGATGTGGCCAGGCATGATGCGGCCCGGTTGGAGCAGAAGAGCCGCGAGTTTGAGGCCTTGTTGCTCCAGCAGATGATTGCGGCCATGGAGCCTAAGGAGGGTTTGTTCGGACAGGGATTTGGGGGTGCGTACTTCCAGGCGTTGTTCCGGGAGGAACTGGCCAAGGAGCTGGCCAAAGAAGTAAAATTGGGTCTGGCCGAGCAGTTGATGCGGGCCCACCTGCGTCAAGGAAGCCGGGAGGATGTTGCGGCGGAGACGCCGGGGAAAGAAGATTGACCGGTTAACCGTACCGGGTAAGCCTTCTCGATTGGGGAGGGCTTTTTTGTTGGGGGACAGCTTGTTTCTTTTTTGCCGGGAAGGGAAAAGCGGGAACACGGAGAATAATATAGGCGTTATTCTATGTATCATGCCTGATCGATCATAAAGGAGGTTCCATTGTGAAACGAGCCAACACAGCAGCGGTTAAGGACGGGACGAACAAGAAAAAGGTTAACCCGCTAAAATGGGCTTATGAGTTGTTATACCACGAAGATGTCTACAGAAGAATGGGCGGTTTCTTGCTCTGGGGTTTTGTCTTGCTTTTGCTCTCATGGGTTGTAGGCTATTTCCTGGTCAAGAACCCTATTCTTCGGGAGAGTTTTTTTGTGCGGAAGATCTTCGGTGATAGAGGTTTGCGCGAGACCTTCGGTAATTGGGGCCTAAGCTGGTTGGGTCCCCAGTTCAAGATCTTCAAGTGGCAGTTTGATACGGCGGCAACCTTTAACACCTGGGGTAACGTTCTTTTGATCACCTTGAAGAATTACGGTCACAACTTGATTGTTGCCTTCTTGTTTGTTTTCTGCTTTAACCACCTGCGCATCAAACGCTTCCCCCTGGGATACTTTTTCTTGGCCGTTTACACCATTATGACCGGTTTGGTGATCGGCACCAATTCCTATGTGTTCCCGGCCCAGTGGCATGCCACCATCGGCGCTGTTGTGACCTTTATCCGTTATGGTTTCTGGGAATGGTTCGCCTTGGGGCTGTTGTCTGTCTCTACACTGAACTGGGGCTTGGTGGCCAGTACCGGTTTGCTGAAACCAGAATGGGAGCGGATCCGTCCCTTCGGCCTTCCCCGCTTTGGCGACCAGGACAGCAAGGAAGTATTCATCTTTGGCTTGCTCTTCCTGTTGGCCGCAAGTTTTGCCGAGGCCAGGTTGACCGTGCATTACGGCAACCACTTGCTCTAAAATCCGCTTGCTGCAAGGCCCGGGTAACTGCCTGGGCCTTTTTGTGCCTGTAAGAAAGCGGCCGATTTCGGTTAAAGTACCAGGTAAGACCGGTGCATTTTTCGGACTTTGGACAACAACTGGGGGGATGTGGATGGTTGACCATTATTATTCCGCCAATCCCGCCGCCGCCCACCGGCGGCAGGAATTCCGGTATACCTTTCGCGGCCGGGAGTACCGTTTCCGGACCGATGCCGGTGTTTTCTCCAAGGGGCATCTTGACCGGGGTACCCGCCTGCTGATGGAGGCCATGGATTTGGACGGGGTTGAGCGTGCGCTGGATCTGGGTTGTGGCTACGGCGTCCTGGGTATTGTTATTGCCAAGGAACGACCCGGCGCCCGGGTGGCCATGGTGGACCCCAACGGACGTGCGGTGGAACTGGCCAAAGAAAACGCCGAGCTCAACGGAGTGGCGGTTGATGTCCGGCAAGGGGAGGGCTGTGCGCCCTTTGCCGGGGAGAAGTTTGACTATATCATCACCAATCCACCTATCCGGGCTGGGAAGAAGGTCGTCTTTGACCTGGTGGATCAGGCTTATGCTCACCTGGAGGAAGGCGGGCGCTTCCTGGCGGTGATCCGGACCCAGCAAGGTGCAGCCAGCCTGGCGAAGAAGATTGCCGAGGTTTTCGGGGCGGTCACCGAGTTGGAGAAGGGCGGGGGCTTCCGGGTCTTGCAAGGAAGAAAATAGGCGCCGCTTAGCAGGGGGGAATTATCCTGCCGGCTTGCTGCCCGGGTAGCGGTTAAAGCTTGCAACAGCAGCGTTCTTGACGGCGCATACGTGATATGCTACTCTTAAAATAACATTTTTCGGAGTGTGGGAACCTTGCGGATTATTGCCAAATCGCCGGACGACACGGAAACACTGGGGGTCATCCTCGGACGGCTTGTGCGGTCGGGTGATCTTATTTTTTTATCCGGGGAACTTGGCGCCGGCAAAACCCATTTTGTGCGCGGGCTGGCCAAGGGTATGCAGGTGCAGGATGAAGTCTCCAGTCCCACCTTCGGCTTGCTCAACGTTTATGAAGGGCCCTTGCCCCTTTACCATTTGGATCTGTACCGGCTGGAGACTGCGGATGAATTGGATGTTATTGATCTGCCCGGGCTGATGGATGGTCCAGGTGTTTTCGCCATTGAATGGGGCCGCTTACTGCAAGCAGACTATCCTGAACATCTGGAGATTATTCTGACTTATGGCGCCGGGCCCGAGGAAAGGATCATCGAATGGCAGCCCCGCGGTGAGCGGTACCGGAGCCTATGCGAGGAGTTGAAGCGGGAAAATGCGGATTTTGACGATTGATACCGCAACGCCCTTTGGGGTCTTGGGTCTTACGGAAGATGGGATGCCCAAAGGAGAGATCCGCTTTAGCATTCGCCCTGGCGGCAGCGAGCGGCTGCCCTTGGCCTTGCAACAACTGCTGGAGCAGGTGGCTTGGCTGCCATCCCAGCTTCAATTGATCGTCGTTGGGCTGGGCCCCGGTTCGTATACGGGGATCCGTGTTGGTGTGGCCTTTGCCCGGTCCCTGGCCTTTGGCCTCGGGGTGCCCATGGTCGGCGTTCCGACCCAGGCCGCCGTAGCGGAGACAGGGGCCTGTTTTGCTGGTACGGTTTGTGTGTTGTTTGATGCGCGCCGGGGAAATCTTTATGCGTCAGCCTTTTCTTTTGCCGCAAATGGCACTGATATCCCGGAGCAAGCATGCCTCTTCGGGCCGGAACTCCTTCCTGTGGAAGGTTTGGTGGGGCGGCTCAATAACGGGGGCAGGCCGGTCTTGCTCTTGGGCGACGGGGTAAGAACTTATTTACCGCAGTTGCAGGAAGGACTGAAGGTTCCTTTCCGGGTCGGCCGGGTAGAGGACGGTGTGCCCGGTGGTTGGCCCTTGGCCCGGTTGGGGTGGGACAAATGGCAACGGGAAGGCCGCGACGAGCTTGAGACATGTGAACCCTATTACCTGCGTAAAGTGGAAGCAGAAGTCCGCCTGGTGGAGAGGGGGAGGCCTCTGCGTGATTGAGTTTATGAGCTTTGCCGATCTGGAACAGGTGGTCGAGATCGAACAGGCGTCGTTTCCGACCCCGTGGTCCCGCCAGTCTTTCCTCCATGAACTGATGGACAATGAACGCGCTATTTATCTGGTCTATAAACATATGGGTCGGGTCTGGGGTTACGTGGGTATGTGGATTATCCTGGACGAAGGGCACATTACCAACCTGGCGGTCCATCCGGTCTTTCGCCGGCGTGGCGTGGGCAACAGTTTGATCCGGGGGTTGGAGGAGGTGGCCCGGGAGCGGGGTGTGCGCCATCTCACCCTCGAAGTGCGCAAAAGTAACATTCCCGCCCAGGAACTGTATAAAAAGCATGGTTTTGTCTCCATGGGCATCCGGCGCCAGTATTACCTGGACAATAAAGAAGATGCAATTATCATGTGGAAAGGACCGATTTAGGCGTGGCTTGCGATGTGGTTTTGGCGCTCGAGACCTCCTGCGATGAAACAGCCGCTGCGGTGCTGGCCGACGGGCGGCGGGTTTTGAGCAATGTGGTGGCCACCCAACTCCAGCGGCATCGCCCCTTCGGCGGTGTGGTGCCGGAGTTGGCTGCCCGGTGCCATCTGGAGGCCTTTTTGCCGGTGGTGCGGGAGGCCCTGCAACAAGCGGGGGTTGGGCCGAGGGATATTACCCTGGTGGCGGCCACCCATGGTCCCGGTCTCATCGGTGGTTTGCTGATTGGCTTGACGGCTGCGAAAGGACTGGCCTTGGCCTGGGACTGCCCCTTTGTCGGCGTTAATCATATTGAAGGGCATATCAGCGCTAACTTCATTGCCCATCCGGAGATTGAGCCCCCGTTTATTTGTTTGACCGTCTCCGGCGGGCACACCGATTTGCTGTACGGGGAGGCCTTCGGCAAGTACCGCCTGCTGGGACGGACCAGGGATGACGCGGCTGGGGAGGCCTTTGACAAAGTTGCCCGGGCTATGGGGCTGGGTTATCCGGGCGGGCCGGTCATCGACCAATTGGCCCCGACGGGTCAAGCCAATATCCCACTGGTGCGCAGCGATGCCCTGGCTGGAACCTACGATTTTAGCTTCAGTGGGCTGAAGACGGCCGTGATTAACCTGTTGCACCGGGCGCAACAGCAGGGGGTGGCGGTGAACCTCCCGGATTTGGCCGCCAGTTTTCAACGGGCCGTGGTGGACCAACTGCTGGAGCGGACCTTCCGGGCCGCCGCGGAGTACCGGGTGAAGTGTGTCCTCTTATCCGGCGGGGTGGCTGCCAACCGGGAATTGCGCACCCGCTGTCTGGAGCAGGGGGAGGCCATGGGACTCCGGGTTTATTACCCGCCCTTGGAATATTGTACGGATAATGCGGCTATGGTGGCTGCCGCCGGCTATCTTCGCCACCGCCAAGCCGGCGCTTCTTCCCTGGGGTTGCCGGCTGTGCCCAACCTGAAGTTAGAGTACGATCAATAACTAATGTAGTTAAGTGGCAAGCGCGGCGGGGCGGAGTTCTCCTCCGCGCTGTTTATAAACTGGGGAAGAAAATGTTAAATTTCTATAATATTATCAACAATATCATATTTATAAAATCATTAATGCCAAGTTAACGAGCGGGTGTTCGCCTGTGGAAAGAATGATTCCGAAAGGGAAAAACGCAGATATAACCCGCAAAAGGAATCTACAGAAATTATGTAGACATGATTGTGGATAGTGTGGATAACATGGGATATTTGGCAAATAACCGCCCTTTTTTGTGGATAACTATGTGGAAAGTGTGGAGAAATCACTCGTTATGGGGGTTTGAAGGAGGCTTCAGTAATGACAAGGGATCTGCCGATCCGGTGGGCAGGGATTGTGGAAGAAAGTGTGGTGGACGGCCCCGGCCTGCGCGCCGTGGTTTTCTTCCAAGGCTGTCCCCACCGTTGCCCCGGCTGCCATAACCCGGAGACCTGGGATGAGCAGGGGGGCCATTTGCATACGGTGGGGCAGGTCTGGGAGTATATCCAGGACCACCCCCTGCTTCGGGGGATCACCTTATCCGGCGGGGAACCCTTCTGCCAGCCGGCGGCCGGGGCGGAACTCGCGCGCTTGGCTAAGGACAAGGGTTGGGAGGTGATGGTCTACACCGGTTACCTCTGGGAGGAGCTGGTGCAGAACCCTCAACCCCAGGTCCGGGAGTTATTAAAGTTAACCGATATCCTGGTGGATGGCCCCTTCATCCTGGCCCAGCGGGATCTCGGTTTGAAGTTCCGGGGGTCCGGAAACCAACGCTTGATTAATGTGCCTGCCTCTTTGGTCGCGAGCCGGCCGGTGCTTTGGGAAGGAGACGACGATGGCTTGGTATAAAGCGTACAAGGGAAAGCTGGCCTTTTGGGTTAGTTCCCTCCTGGCTGGGGAAGACTGGCTGGATCACGGCATTACCATGGCTTGTCAAGACGAGGACCCCTTCTTTAACCTTGGTTTTTCCGTGGAGGAGAACGGTGAACAGGTGGCTGCCAGGCGGGGGTTGGTGGCGGAGGCCTTTGGCGTCCCGCCGGCGGCCTGGACTGGTGTCAGGCAGGTCCATGGCGACCAGGTGGTCTGGGTGGAGTATGCCGGCGGAGACGGCCACGTCGCTGCTCCTGTCACTTATCAAGAAGAAGCCGATGGCTTGGCCACAACCGCGCCGGGGCTGCTCTTGGCAACAATGCACGCCGACTGTGTCCCGATCCTGCTGGCGGATCCGGTCCGGCGGGTGGTGGCCGCCGTTCATGCCGGGTGGAAGGGCACGGCTTTGGCCATTGTCCAAAGGGCCCTTACTGTCATGCGGGAACGGGCGGGCAGCGACCCCCGGGACTGCCTGGCTGCCATCGGACCAGCGGCGGGAAGTTGCTGTTATCAGGTGGGGGCGGAACTGGCGGAGAAGTTTGCCCATGTTCTGAGCATAACCGGGCTCGACTTCACACCCCGTCTTGACCTGCCCGAGATTAACCGCCGTTTATTACTGGCGGCCGGCTTGCCGGAGGAACGGGTGGATAAAGCTCTTTTTTGCACCATCTGTGGTGGTAAGAGCTTCTTTTCCCACCGGCGGCAAGGGTCCCGCTCCGGCCGGATGGCTTCCTTAATTATCCGGCGGAGTTAATTGGGCAAGCGGGAGGAATTGGTAGAATTATCGCGAAGATTAAGTTGGAATTCGGTATAGAAATGGGTGAAGGAAGCTGAAACCCCAGTCAAATTCAAATAAACGTAGGGGGTTTCGACTGAACGGACCCCGGATGGCACTGGCTGTCCTTCTGATCGCCGGTGGGCTGCAATTGCTTTTGCTTGTGGGACAGCGGGCCTTTTGGCGGACGACCGTTGCCCAGTGGGGCGCCGTGGAGCATGCCGTGGCTGCGGAAGTTTTGATGCTCCGGGATGAAAAGGTACTGTATGCGCCCATAGACGGCAAGGTCTACGCTTTGGTGAAGGCTGGCAGCCGTGTCCAGCGGGGCGAAGCCTTTCTGGAGATTATTGATCCGTCGGTGGCGGAGGGCTTGACCGAGGAGCAACGGCAACAACTGACAGACCGCAGTAAACGCCTGGCCCGGTTGGAGACGGCCCTTGCCGGGTTGCGCCGGGAGTTGACGGTCAGCACCGACCTCCGCGGGATGCTGCAACGGGCGCAGAAGAAGCAGGATCTGGCTGATCTGGACAAGGAAATTGCCCGGCTGCATCAGGAATTGAGCCGCTTGAACAAACAGCGGTCCGAATTGCTGAGTTCCCCTGTTGCCGGGCTTGGCCGGACTTGGTCAAATAAATATGCCTGCCTGACTGCAGAGGAAGCTGGGGTGTTTTGGCCAGCCCTGGACGGGGGTGAAGGCTTGTCTCCGGGTTTGGATGTTACTCCGGGCCGACAGGACTTTGCGGCACAGTATAAAGCCAGCTCCCCTGTTTTGGACCGCTTTGTCCAGGCCGGGCAACCTGTGGGCAAAATCGTTGTCGGCTGGCAGGAAGTGGTGGCCGCTCATGTTGCCCGGGAAGCCGCAGCACTTCGCCCGGAACCGGGCCGCAGCTGCCGGCTCCGGCTGGCGCAGGGCCAGGAGATTGCAGTGGATTTCCTACGCGCCGCTGCCACGGAAGAAGGGGAAATCTGGCTCTTTCGGGAGCGAACATTGGATCCGGCGCTGCTGCAAAAAAGAAAGTTCCGGGCCATGCTCCTGCCGAAACGGACCGTTGGCGTCCGGGTACCCAGGAGCGCCCTTTGGAAAAAAGGGAATAACTATGGGGTCTTGGTCCCCTGGAAGAACGAACGGCGCATAACCCCCGTTGAACTGGTGGATGCCGATGATCTGTGGGCCATCGTCCGGGGGATTGAACCAGGCACGCCCGTGCTTTATCATTAATGGTTAAAGACGCCAATATGCATTATTCCGGGGCTAAATTTAAGGACTGGAAACACCGATAATCTATTAGGCAGTTCTCTACTTTGCTTAGTTTGGGAGGAACATTCTTTGAAGAAGACGTACATCATTGATACCAGCGTCCTGTTGCATGATCCCGGAGCTTTGTTGGTCTTCGACGATAATGATGTGGTAATTCCCATGGCGGTCATCGAGGAGATTGACCTGCATAAAAAACGCCAGGATCAGGTGGGGAAAAACGCCCGAAAAGTAGCGCAACTGCTCGACGGTCTCCGCACCCGGGGACATTTGGATGAGGGAGTGCCTGTTTCCGACAAGGGCGGGACCCTCCGGGTGGAACTGAATCACCAGGAGGTTGCCGTCCTGCCGGCGGCGTTGGATCGCAGTAAGACCGACAATCGTATCATTTCTGTGGCTTTGACCCTGAAACAACAGCTTAAGACCCCTGTCATCCTGGTGACGAAGGATACCACCATGCGGGTCAAAGCCGATGCCCTGGGTGTCGAAGCTGAAGATTATGAAACGGACCAGATTGAACTGGCGGAGGTATTTACCGGCGTCACCACCCTGGCGGTGGAAGCGGGGATAATCGACGCCTTTTACCGTGACGGCCAGGTTAAACTTGACGGGCAGGTCTTTTACCCCAACCAGTTTGTGGTCTTGGAGGATGAAGTCGGCAGTTCGAAATCGGCTTTGGCCCGGGTGGGCGAGAACGGCCTGCTGCTGCCGTTGCGCTACGGCAACAACGATGTCTTTGGGATCCATCCCCATAATAAAGAGCAACGCTTTGCGTTGGAACTGTTGATGGACGAGAAGGTGCGCCTGGTTACCCTGCTGGGGCAGGCAGGAACGGGCAAAACCTTGCTGGCGCTGGCCGCTGGCCTCGAACAGGTGATGGAGGAGAAGCGCTACCGCCGGCTCTCCGTCTCGCGGCCGATTATCCCGATGGGGCGCGACCTTGGCTTTCTCCCCGGCGAAGTGGACGAGAAGTTACGCCCGTGGATGCAACCCATCTATGATAATCTGGAATTGCTCTTAAGCGAACGGGACAAGAGCACCAAGCTGGAGCGCCTGGTGGACAGTTTGCGGGACATGAACCTGCTGGAGCTTGAGGCTCTAACCTATATCCGGGGACGCAGCATTCCCCAGCAGTTCCTCCTGGTGGATGAGGCCCAGAACCTCTCCGCCCACGAGGTGAAGACAATTATAACCCGGGTGGGTGAGGGGACAAAGATTGTCTTGACCGGTGACCCGCACCAGATTGATCATCCATACCTGGATGCCAACTCCAACGGCCTGACCTTCGTAGCGGAACGCTTTAAAAATGAAGCTATTGCCGGCCACGTCACCCTGGTCAAAGGAGAACGGTCAGAGTTGGCGGAGCTGGCCGCGCGGTTGCTGATGTAATGAGGAGGCTAATTGAAATTGGGGGTTCGGGAAAATATTCAGAACGTCCGCCGGCGGATCCGGGAGGCCGCCTTAAGGGCCGGGCGGCGGCCGGAGGAGGTAACGCTGGTGGCGGTCAGCAAATTTGTTCCTCCGGAGACGGTCCTGGCGGCGATGGCTGAGGGCGTGACGGATCTGGGGGAAAGCCGGATTCAGGAGGCCTTGCCGAAGATGGCGGCGGTAAACCGGCCGGAACTCAACTGGCACCTGATCGGGAACCTCCAGACCAATAAGGTCAAACAAGCCGTTCCGGCCTTTGGTTTGATCCACTCCCTGGACCGGTGGCGCCTGGCGGAGGCATTGGAGCTAAGGGGGCAGGAAGTCGGGACGCAGATCCGGGTCTTGATTGAGGTCAACGTTTCCGGCGAGACTACGAAACATGGGCTGGCCCCGGCACAGTTGCGGGATTTCCTAACGGAGCTGAAGAAGCTGCCCCATTTGTTGCCCTGCGGTCTGATGACCATGGCCCCTTATACACCGGTGGTGGAGGAGACCAGACCGGTCTTCCGCGGGCTAAAGCAGCTTTGGGTCCAAATGGCCACGGAGTTGCAGCTTGGAGAACATTGGCAACACCTTTCCATGGGCATGAGCAATGATTTTGAGGTGGCGGTGGAAGAGGGCGCCACGCTGGTCCGGATCGGGTCGGCAATTTTTGGGGCGGAAGTAAATAATTTAAATAATTAGTGATAAATTTGGGAAATCAAGGGGGAATTACAGTGAGAACATGGGACCCCGAAGAGTCTTGGGAAACAAAACCGAAGAAAAAGGGCGTGTTTGAGAAGATGCTGAACCTTTTGGGGGTGGAATCCGAGGAAGTGGTGGAAGAGATCTACCCGGCGGAAGAAGAAGTGGCTGCCACTGCGACGGAGCGGGATCCATCTAAAGTTGTTGCCCTGCAGCAGGGGCAGAAACCCGTCAAATTAGTGGTAGTTGAGCCCACCACCTTCGATGAGGTGCAGGGTATTGTGGATCATTTAAAGCACCGGCGGCCCGTGATTATTAACATGGAAGACCTGGACAAGGTAATGGCCCGGCGCATTACGGATTTTGTCAGCGGTGCGGCGTATGCGCTGGAGGGCGCGGTGCAAAAGGTCAGCGGTTCCATTTTACTCTTCACGCCGGCCGGTGTTGAAGTGACCCTGCCCCTGCGTTCGGAGTTGAAGACGGAGACGGTCCCGGAGTTTAAGTTCAACACCAAAGATGAACGTAAGGGCTTCTCTTCGGAACGGCCTTTTAGCCGTTAAGGAGGGAAAGGATGGAACAGCGGAAAGTAGGAGTCATCGGCGCTGGTGCTATGGGCAGCGCCATCATCCGGGGGCTGCTGCGCGGCGGCTATCGGCCGGAGGAGATCCTGGTGGCGGAGCCGGACGAAGCAAGGCGCCGGGCGATGACTGACTTAGGCATTGCCATTGCCCCGGACAATGCGGAATTGGTCCGGCGGGCGGCCGGAGTGGTCTTGGCGGTCAAACCCCAAATCCTTCCGGAGGTGATGGCAGAGATTGGCCCGGTTTTTACGAAGAACAAACCCCTTTTGTCTATAGCGGCGGGCATTAGCACTTCCCAGCTGGAAAGCTTTTTACCCCAGGGAATTCCAGTGGTGCGTGCCATGCCCAATACCCCGGCGTTGGTTGGTGAAGGCGTGACTGCCCTCGCCGGTGGCGCCTGGGCTGCAAAGGAGCACTTGGACTGGGCCCGGGAGCTGCTTTCCCCCTTGGGGAAAACGGTGCTAATCCGGGAGGAACTGATGGATGCCGCTACAGGTCTTAGCGGCAGCGGACCAGCCTATGTCTTTCTCTTTATCGAAGCTTTAATCGAGGCGGGGGTCAGAGCCGGCTTGCCCCGGGATATTGCCCGGAACTTGGTCTACCCGACAGTCTTGGGTTCCGTCCGAATGGCCATCGAGACCGGCGAACATCCTGCCAAGCTTCGGGAGCAGGTCACCTCGCCCGGAGGAACCACAGCAGCGGGTCTGGTCCAGTTGGAAAAGGGCGCCTTGCGGGCAGTCATCTCCGAGGCGGTGCTGGCTGCGACGCAACGCTCGCAAGAACTGGGCAAAAAATAAATAAATATATATTGCTGTCGGCGAAGGGAGAGGATCTCCGGTGGAGCCGTTGTCTAGGATAATCCCGCTGATTGATTTCGTCTGGCGTGTTATGGTCTTGATTTTTCTCTTGAGGATTGTCCTGTCGTGGCGACGGGTCCGGTTGCACGACCGGTTGGGCAGGCTTGTGGCGCTTATTACTGAGCCCATCCTGATCTTTTGCCGGCTGCTGGTTGATACCCGCAGTTACGGTTTTGACATCTCACCCCTGCTGGCCCTGGTCCTGCTCTGGCTCCTCCGCAATTTGTTGATCTGGTTGTTGTAGGGAGGAGACCCCGGTTAAGCCGATTTTTTGCTGCGGTGCAGCCGGTAGCTGTGAAAGGATGAGATAATGGAACGTGAACGTCTGCTTTCCCATCTCTTCGGGGAAGACCGCCCGGTAATGGCGAGGGTCTTGGATGGGGCGGAACAGGCCTTGGCCCGGGCGGAACCGGTTTGGACGGATTTTTTGGATCCGCGCCTGCGGGGGATGGCGGAGGATGTATTACGGCAGGTGCCGGCAGTTAAAAGCCTGGCCTATGGGGGGTACCGTGGGGCGGAACGCCAGCGTTTGGTGGTGGTTCCCTCGTTTTATTTAACGGAGTCCATCGAACCCGCCCTGGAATTCCTGCGCATCAGACCCGTTAATGCTAGTGAGCTGACCCACCGGGATGTCCTAGGGGCCTTGACCGGTTTGGGTTTGCGCCGCGAGAAGCTGGGGGACATTCTTATTACTCCAGAAGAGGCCCAGGCGATTGTTGCCCGGGAGGTTGCCGACGTTATCTTCGGCCAGTTAAGCCGGGTGGGTAATACCCAGGTTCAGGTGGGGACGATGGATCCGGAGGAGTTGGCTGTCCCGCCGGAGCGCGTCAAGGAGATCAAAAGCACTGTCCCGTCATTGCGGCTGGATGCAGTGGCCGGTTTGGGCTACGGTGTTTCCAGGACCAGAATGGTCAGGGAGATTAAAAGCGAACGGCTGAAGGTCAATTGGCAGATTGTCCGCGATCCGGACCACCAGGTAAAGGTGGGTGATGTTTTATCCATGCGGGGACGGGGAAGGGTGATTGTGCGCGAGATTACCGGTCAGTCGAAAAAAGGGCGAATTGGCATTATCCTGCAGCGCCTGTATTAAGCCGTTGGGTTAAGGAGGGAATGATCTATGCTAACTCCGGTGGATTTGGAGACCACTGTGTTTCGCAGGGGTTTTCGCGGTTACAAGACCAGTGAAGTTCAAGAATTTATGGAACAAGTTACTGCGGATTTTGAACGTCTTTACCGGGAAAATAAAGCTTTAAAGGATGAAAAAGAGCGTTTGGAGGCAAAAATTGCCCAGTATCAACAGATGGAAGAAACACTGCGCAATACCTTGGTCCTGGCGCAACAGACGGCGGAGGAGGTAAAGAACGCCGGGCAAAAACAGGCGGACCTTTTGCTCCAAGAGGCCCAATATCGGGCGGAACAGATCAAAAACAGGGTTCGTGAGGAGATCCAGGTAGAACTGCAGAAATTGGCCAACCTTCGGCAGCAGGTGGATATATTCCGGCATCAATTCAAAAAGTTTTTAGAAGGTTTGGCAGAAACCGTAGACAAACAAGGTGACATGCGGGATTTTTGGGAACCGTTGCAGTCATATTATGATAAATCCAATCATGATAAATCCACGGATAATGAAGGGACGCCTGCCGTAACAAAGCAGGTTGCCACGGCTGCTCCGGCTGTCGCAGAGGCCGCGGCGGCCCCGGCCAATGATGCCAAAGAACTTCCGCCGGATTCAGCCGCCGCGATGGAAGAAGCGGCTGAAGATGGAGATGCGGAGGAAGCATTGGCAAAGCGTTTTCGGAAGACCTCCTTTGAAGACAATGAATTCTTTAAGGACACAGGAAGTTGACCAAGATAATGGCGGCGGCAAAGGCGGCCCAGTCCGCCAGCAGGCCGACGGCCAGCAAATGTTGGGGCTTTTTGATGCCAATGGCCCCAAGATAGACGGTGAGTACATAAAATGTCGTTTCCGTGCTGCCCTGAACCGCGGCGGCCATCCGGCCGATGACGGAGTCAGGGCCGTGTTTTTGCAGCAGCTCCCCCATATAACCCAAGGCCGCTGTGCCGGAAAGGGGCTTGAGAACAAGCAGTGGGACAATCTCCCGTGGTAGACCGGCTAGTTTGGCCAGGGGCGCTGTTAGGTTTAAAAGGAGGTCCATGGCGCCGGAACTGCGAAAGACGGCCAGAGCCGTGAAGATACCCAGTAGGAAGGGGAAGAGACGCACCCCCACCTGCAGGCCGTCTTCAACGCCTTGGAGAAACACCTCATAAACCCGGACTTTACGGCTAAAGGCATAGACCAGAATCAGCAAGATAAAAAGGGGCATGGTCCAAACGGAAACGGCATGAAATAACATGATTAAGGCCTCCTTGTTCCGGAAAAAAGCCGGTTTAAAATCAGGGCAACGGCGGTGCCGAAGAGGGTGGCGCCGAGAATGGGCCAGAGGATTGCCGCCGGGCTTTGGGAACCGGTCTTGGCCCGGAAGGCAATGACTGTGGTGGGAAAAAGGGTGACGCCGCCCAGGATCAGGGTGACAAAGGTGCAGATGGCCGGGGAGAGTCTCCCCGGCTGCGGGTTCTCCCTGGCCAGGTCCCGGATGGCTTTCAGGCCCAAGGGAGTAGCCGCATTGCTCAAGCCCAACAAGTTGGCGGCCAGGCTCAGGGCCACCGCTCCCAAGGTTGCCTGGTTCTTTATTTGGGGGAAAAGGCGTTTCAACAGGGGATGAAATGCCCGGGCAATGATTCCGGTTAAACCGGAGACTTCGGCAATGCGCATGATTCCTGACCAAAAAGCCAGGATCCCCACCAGACCCAAGCAGAAGGTGACTGTTTGTTCCGTGGCGGCAAAAAGTGCCTGGGTGGTTGCGTCTAAGGTGCCATTGAAGCCGGCGGCCAGAAAAGCCAGGGCAAACATGGCGAACCAGATTAGGTTAATCATTCTCTTCCTCCTTCCCGGACGGGCTGGTATAATATATCGGGTGGCCATGGATTTTACCACCCAAAGTATGGGAAAAGGGTCAAGGGGCGCCACCGGTCGGCGTGGCCGCCAAAGACCGGCTTTTCCCCGGGAAGGTTGGGAAGATTGATCGGCAGTGAGTGGCCGAAGAACAGGAGCGAAGATGACCTCCCATCTTCACGCCGTCCGGTTGTTACCAGCGGCTGGTGCAAAGGGGGAAAGCGGCATTATGGGTGGTTTTTCCAAGCGGACCAAGGATGAACTGGCACGGGTCATGCCCAAGCACCGTTGTTGCCGCCGCGCCGAACTGGCGGGCTTGCTGCATGGCGCCGGGAGTCTTCATCTCTCGCAAAGAGGGTTCGCGGTCACGGCGGCCTTCGAGAACGCCGCCGTTGTCCGTAAAGCCTTGAAACTGTTAAAGGCGGAATTTCAATATGCCCCGCAGATCGTTGCCGAACAGACCAGACGTTTGCGGCAGCGCCGGCGGTATTTGTTGATCCTGGATAACCCCGGGGATGCTGAAGGAATTCTGCGGGAATTGGGCATAATGAACAGAGGGTTTGTTCTGGAAGGGGGCATCTCCCCCGAGCTGGTCAAGGACGAGTGTTGCCGGGCGGCTTTTTTGCGCGGCGTTTTTCTGGCACGGGGTTCCATCACCGACCCGCAAAAGAAGAGTTACCATCTGGAGTTTGTGACGGAGAATGAAGATTTTGCTTCAGGCCTCTGCTATTTGATGAACCTGTGTAAGTTTAAAGCCCGCATGGGCAAGCGCAAGACCTCCTTCGTGGTGTACTTAAAGGACGTGGAGATGATCGCCAGGTTTTTAACGTTTATCTCCGCCCATGCCGCCCTCTTGCAGTTGGAGGAGATCCGGGTGCTCAAGGGGATGCGGGAGGAGATCAACCGCCTTGTCAACTGCGACACCGCCAATCTGGAGAAGACTGTCTCCGCAGCCATGTCCCAGATCGATTTGATTTCCAAGCTCATCGACAGCGGCGGCCTGGAGCGGTTGCCGGAGTCCCTGCGGGAGGTGGCAATGCTCCGCTTGGAACATCCGGAGGCCAGCTTGAAGGAATTAGGCGAACTTGCGGTACCGCGCATGAGCAAATCCGCCATTAACCACCGGATGCGGCGCTTGCGGGAATGGGTAAAAAAATATGCGGAAGAAGAAGGAATCATCCCCGACTGGGCGAATTAAAAATCTGGCAACTTCACCGCAGTCTTTATTTTTTCACCCGACGGGACATAAATTTATAATGCGGGACGTTTTTTGGCCCGGGAGCTGAGCAGTGGGTTATGGATAAGATTATTGCCTTACAAAAAAAGATCGCACCGGAGATGAGCTCCATCATCCTCTTCCGTTACCGGGTGTTGCGCTCCATCTATCACCTGCAGCCCATTGGCCGCCGTGCCTTGGCCGAGCAACTGAACGATCAGGAACGGCGGGTCCGCAACGAAGTGGAGTTCCTGCGGGAACACGAGTGGGTGACCATGGGCAACCAGGGTATGCAGGTGACTCCCGCCGGGGAGGCCCTCTTGGAAGAGCTGGAGGAGTACACCAGGCAACTGCAGGGTTTAACCTTCTTGGAAGAGGAGATTGCCTCCCTGTATGGATTGGGGAAGGTAATTGTCGTTACCGGCGACAGTGACGAGGATGAGGCGGTCAAAAAAGAACTGGCCCGGGTCACGGCGGCCTATCTCAAAAGCCGGTTGACCTGCGGAGCGATCTTGGCTGTGACCGGCGGAACCACCTTAGCGGAGGTGGCCTCGGCCATCCACCCGGCCGACCGGCGGTGTGAGGTAACAGTGGTGCCAGCCCGCGGCGGTCTCGGTGAGGAGGTGGAGATCCAAGCCAACACCATAGCGGCAGCCATTGCCAAGGGCTTGGGGGCCTCCTACAGGTTGTTGCATGTTCCCGACGCCCTGGGACCGGAAGCCCTCCAGACAATTCAGGGTGAGCCCAAAATCAAGGAGGTTTTGGCCCTGCTGCACCGGGCGGATATCGTCCTCCACGGGATCGGGGCCGCCCAGGAGATGGCCCGGCGCCGGGGTATGAGTCCCGGGGAAGTGGCGGAGATTGTGGCGAAAGGAGCCGCCGGGGAGGCCTTCGGGTATTACTTCGATATCGAAGGCCGGGTGGTCTATTCCACCAGCAGTGTCGGCCTGCAACTGGAGGAACTGCCCCAGATTGGTGAGGTAATTGCCGTGGGTGGCGGCCGGAGCAAGGCCCCGGCGGCTGCGGCGGTGCTCGCTTGTAAGATGCAGGATGTTTTTATCACCGATGAAGGTTTGGCCCGGGAATTGACGCGGATGTCACCCTCACGGCAATAGGATCAGACCCGGCCTTCTTGGGCAAGGGCAGATCCGTGGGGGTTACAATAAAAAAAGTGAATACTATTGCTGAATAATTAAAAGGAGGAAGATGAAATGCCAGTTAAAGTCGGAATCAATGGTTTTGGCCGGATTGGCCGGAATGTCTTTCGCGCGGTGCTGCAGCGCAACCCGGACCTGGAGATTGTGGCCGTCAATGACCTGACGGATGCCAAGACCCTGGCCCATCTCTTGAAGTACGATTCGGTCCACGGGATCCTTGATGCGGAAGTTTATGCGAAAGATGATGCCATTGTGGTCAACGGCAAAGAGATCAAGGTCCTCTCCCAACGGGATCCGGCTGCGCTTCCCTGGAAGGATCTTGGGGTTGAGATTGTTGTGGAGTCTACGGGGTTGTTTACCATTAAGCACGATGGCGTCAATAAAAAGGGTAAAGAAGTTAAAGGCGCCTACAACCACATCGCCAAAGGCGGCGCCAAGAAGGTTATTATTACTGCCCCGGCGGAGGGTGAGGATATCACCATTGTCATGGGCGTGAATGAAGATAAATATGATCCCAAGGCCCATGAGGTTATCTCCAATGCCTCCTGCACCACCAACTGCCTGGCCCCCTTTGCCAAGGTGCTGCACGAGAAATTTACGATTAAACGCGGTTTAATGACAACGGTCCATAGTTTCACCAACGACCAGCAGATCTTGGACCTGCCCCATAAGGATCTCCGCCGGGCCCGCGCCGCTTCCCTCTCCATCATTCCCACCACCACTGGCGCGGCGAAAGCGGTGGGTTTGGTCCTGCCCGAGCTCAAAGGCAAACTCAATGGTTTTGCCATGCGGGTACCCACTCCCAACGTGTCTGTGGTCGATCTGGTCTGTGAGGTGGAGAAGCCGGTGACCAAGGAGGAGGTCAACGCTGTCCTCAAGGCGGCCGCCGAAGGCCCGCTCAAGGGGATCCTGGCCTACACCGAAGAGCCTTTGGTCTCCAAGGACTTTAACGGCAACTCCAACTCCTCCATCATCGATGCTCTGTCCACCATGGTCATTGAAGAGACAATGGTGAAAGTGGTTTCCTGGTACGACAACGAGTGGGGTTACTC
>DGDV01000008.1:6040-21500 GCA_002385625.1 Firmicutes bacterium UBA3943 | reverse complement strand
TTCAAATCCCGCCTTCGGCACCATATCATATGAAGATTAGTCCCAGCAAAAGCTGGGTTTTTGTTTTATGACCAGGTTGCCCAAAAGAAATATACCGATGCAAAAAGGGATTTCCTGGTTTTAGAGAAAAACATACCAATATGGTTATCATTACCAAATAAGTTATCTTGGAAGGGGATGGTAGGCATGGCGAGAGTCGGTATTATTGTCGGGAGTTTGCGCAAAGAGTCTTTTTCCAAGCAAGTCGCAGCTAATGTGGTAAAATTGTTTCCGACCGGCTATACATCCGAGCTGATTGAGATCGGCAATCTCCCCATCTATAACCAGGATTATGATGAGAATCCTCCGGCGGAATACACGGCCTTCCGCGCTCAAGTGCGGGGCCTTGACGCTATTTTGTTCGTGACCCCCGAGTATAACCGTTCTATCCCGGCGGTCTTGAAGAATGCTCTTGATGTTGGGTCCAGACCCTACGGTCAAAGTGTTTGGGCCGGTAAACCGGCAGCGATCATCAGCCAATCCATCGGCAACATCGGCGGCTTTGGCGCTAACCATCATCTGCGCCAGGTACTGTCCTTTTTGGATATGCCCCTTCTGCAACAACCCGAGGCCTATCTGGCCAATTCAGCGGAGCTTTTTGACGAAAACGGGTTGATTAAAAATACGGACACCGTCGAATTTCTCCAATCCTTTGTCGACGCCTTTGTGACCTTGATCAAAAGATATCAGTTTTAAGTAGGAACAAATTAGTACACCACAACAAGAAAGCCCGATTTATCGGGCTTTCTTGCGTTGTATAAGCTGAATTTAGGGTCTTTGTATAAATACTATCTTATGTTTCTAATTACTTTATTAGTTCCTCGTAGCGCGGCATATTACTTGTTTCGTCCCATTGCTTGAGGTATTCACGCTTTAGCTCTGCTGCGGCTTTTTGATAACTAAGTATAAGGTCTTCAATTTGATCGTCATCCCGTAATGTCTCGGAGGTTAAAAGTGATTTAAGGTACTTTATTTGTGCATTTACAGACTGGATGCAAATTATCAGCGTGTTCTCATCCAGATCAACCACTGTTTCTCAACTCCTCTTGTCTTATTCGTGCATTTTTTGCCAGTGTATCTAATAGTTGAATAAATATTTTCTTTGGCATTGTATAATTTGGGCTTATTGTATAATGAGTAGCATCGAATTCGGGATTAAAACCATCTTTTGTTATGATTAATCCGTAAGGAATTACAGTTCCTTTTTCAAAGTATGTCCACCGTTTACTACCAAATACAATTGCTTTATCAAATAATGATACACCTTTACCAAGCTTAGCTTCTACATAAACTATACCACCAATTTTTATTGTTTTGATATCAGCAGGTCTGATTATACCGGGGCGGATTTCTCGATTTTCAAAATCTGGATACAAAGGATTAGAAGTAATTGAAGTTTTATGTACAGCTAGCTACAGATAGAGACTGGGAGTACCAGTGTAAATTCGTTCGAGTTCTCCTTTGCTTATTAGTAATTGTTCGATGGTTCGCATAAAATCACCTTCCCTTTTTGATTATAGATATATACTAAAAGGAAGATGATATCAATTATGAAATTTTAGTAAAATTCAACAAAGCCATGCTACTTTGAATTTCAGTAGCGTTGAGTATTAAAAGAGCCGGTCGTTTGTGACCGGCTCTTTTTTTGCTAAAGGCTTAGTCTTCGAACCGGGTGATTTTCTTGATGACTACTGGTTCCAAGGGCACATCCTGATGGGGACCATATTGGCCGGTGGGGACGGCGCTGATCTGTTCCACCACGTCCATACCTTCAGTTACTTGGCCAAAGACGCAGTAACCAAAATCCATGGGGTTATCTCCCCGGTGGTCTAAATAGTCGTTGTCTACCAGGTTTATAAAAAACTGACTGGTGGCGCTGTCTACAACCATTGTCCGTGCCATGGCAATGGTTCCCTTCCGGTTGGATAAGCCGTTGGTCGCTTCATTGATGATCGGCGGAAGGGTTTGCTTTTGCACCATGTCCGGCGTGAATCCGCCACCTTGGATCATAAAGTTTGGGATCACCCGGTGAAAGACGGTTCCATCATAAAACCCGTCATCAACATAACTCAGGTAATTGGCGACGGTGACCGGGGCCTTGTCGGGGAAGAGTTCAATAGTAATGTTGCCCAAAGAGGTTTCCATAAGAACACGGGGGTTTTTCTTCGGGGCAACCGGCTTTGACGCCGGTTCTTCAGTACGATCTTTGCTGATGACAGTGGTAACAACAAACAAAAACAGGCCTGCTATGATGGGTAACAAGATCAGGATGTTTCGTAGGTTTCGCATCAAATCACCCCAAATTTTCATTGTAAGGGGGCCGGACTGTACCGGCCAACGAATCAAAAGTAGCATGGGTTCCGGTCTATTGTCAAGATGCGGGCGTCCACTTAGGGATTCCGGCACATCTTGAAGACTCCTGCATATGCTTAAATAGACGGTAACTTGTGCTGGGTTATGACGGAACGGGGGGATAGTGTGATCGCGGATGTCCGCATCAAGTCCTTGGTGAGGCATGTTGATGACCGGGGCTACTTCATGGAGGTCCTGCGGGATGATGAGGATCTACTGCCGGTCTTTGGTCAGTTTTCAATCGCCATGACCTACCCAGGTGTGATCAAAGCCTTCCATTACCACCGGTTCCAAGATGATTTCTGGTTCTTTCCGGTGGGCGAGGCCCAGGTGGTACTTTACGATTTACGCGACAACTCGGAGACGAAGGGCAAGACCCAGATGGTATATATGGGCGAGACTAATCCGGTTTTGGTCCGAATCCCCGCTGGCGTGGCCCACGGCTATCGGGTGCTTGGCAATAAACCCGCAATCATTGCCTATATCACTACCCGTTCTTACCAGCGGGAGGACCCGGATGAGTACCGCCTTCCTTGGAATGACCCAAAGATTGGCTTTGATTGGACGACCAAAAACCGTTGAGGAGAAAAATCCAAAATGGGTGAGGGGTCATGAGTATGCGTTATTTGATCACCAGTGGCAAGGGCCTGTTGGGTCTGGAGTTTATCCGTCAGTTAAAAAACGCTGAAGTACTTTCTTTGGATCTGCCCGAGACGGATGTCTGCGATCTGGCGGCGTTGATGGAGCGGACAGTCCTTTTCCGGCCGGATGTTATCCTGCACTGCGCCGCTTGGACCGATGTGGATGGCTGCGAGGACGATCCGGCCAAGGCCTATCATGTAAACTCCATCGGTACCCGCAATGTTTGCCTGGCGGCCAAGGAAGTCGGCGCCTCCTTGGTCTATTTCAGCACGGATTACGTGTTTGACGGAGTGAAGAACAGCCCTTACCAGGAATATGATCCGCCGGCCCCCTTGTCGGTGTATGGCCAAACCAAACTTGCGGGGGAGCGTATCGCCGCTGAACTCTGCCCCAAACGGTATGTGATCCGCACCTCCTGGCTGTTTGGGCTCTTTGGCCGGAATTTTGTGGATGCCATTCTCCGGCAGGCGGAGGAAGGGAAGACCATTTCCGTGGTGGCGGACCAGATCGGCTCGCCAACATATGCCAAGGATTTGGTCCAGGCAGTGCTGGCGCTGCTCCGTTTGCCCTACTCGGCTTATGGTACCTATCATTTTAGCAACAGCGGCGCTTGTTCCTGGTATGACCTGGCTGTGGCGGTCATAAAAAAAGCTGGGCGACGGGGAAAGGTAATTCCTGTCACCACGGAGGCCATGAGGCGACCGGCGCCCCGCCCGGCCTATTCTGTGCTGAGTCATGAACTACTCCAGTCCCTGGGCATCGTGCCCCGCCCCTGGCAGGAAGCCCTTATAGATTACCTGGAGGAACTCGGTTTTCCCCAGGACAGACACTGAAAGAAAAAACCGCCACTTTGCGGGTTTTCTTCTTACCGGATCTCGATGGTCAGTGGTGCGGAGTAGACCGGTTTGTCCCGGGTGCAGAGGACTCCTTGCAACAGGTAGCGGCCCGGCTTTGGGTAGTCGCCGGAGGGGAGCTTAAAATCGGTAGTTACCACAAAGGTAATGGGCTCGCCAGGACGGAGGGTTAATTTGGTTAGGGCTTGAGAAAACATCCGGCCCTGCGACCATTGCCAAATAGCGTTATTTGGCTCGTTTTCCGGGAACAAAAGAAAATCGTAACGTTTGGAACTAGCAAAGTCCATGGTTTGGGGCTTTTTTTGTTTTGTTGCCACCGTCAGCGCCAGGGCCGCTGTCTTTCCGTTATGGTAAACCTGCCCATCGGTGGCCACTCCCACGAAGGGCGGGGACGCCGGGAAACAGGCTGTGGCTAATCTGGAGAGCAAACACAATAAACCTAATATCATAGCCAGGCGGGACATTGCTATTCCTCCGTTTTTCATTGTTAACCTTTTAAACTCGGCGATGGGTGCTCAAAGGGTGGTTACGGTGATGTTGTGCTCCAACATCACATTCTGCCGAATTGTGGTATTAATTACACCAAAAAGGTCGCCGGCGTCACGCTGGCCGTTGTTATTCTTATCGAGCCAGGCGCAGACGCGGACCGGGCCGGGCGTTAAGTTACGGAAGCTATATGTGCTGTTGGACGCAGCGTTAATCGGGGTGGAAAGGATGGTTCCGTCTTCGGCTTCTAAATGGACAACAAATTTGGTGAAGTCAAAGAGGGCGGCGGTGGCTAAAGGGAGACCATAGCCATAATATTTGTCTTTCCCCTGACTTCCCAGGTCAAGGCAGGCGGCCCGAAGACGTTCGTAAATTCGCTGCGGTGTGGTATAACCTTGGGCATACAAGAGGGCTGCCAACCCTGAGATATGGGGAGCGGCCAAGGAAGTGCCGGTACTGGCTACATAGATATTCTCTTTGGTTTTGATATTGTAACCGACACTTGCTACATAACTATATTCATTGTCACCGTCACCGCCCGGGGCGACAAAATCGAGTTCCTGGCCATAATCGGAATAGGAGGCACGTTCCCGGTTGGCGCCAAGGGCGCCCACGGCAATACAGGTATCATACTTGGCGGGATATTTTATCCCAGTGCTTTCATCTCCTTCAAAATGGTTTCCCGCAGCAGCAATCACTGTAACATTGTGCGCCACGGCGTTTTTGATGGCGTCTTCAACACTGGAGAGCGATTTGGTACCGCCCAAGCTGAGGTTGATGATGTGCGCCCCGTGTTTCACTGCCCAGGTGATGGCTGAGGCCAAGTTAGCCATATCACCACTGCCGGAAGGGCCGAGGACCCGAATGGGCATGATCTTCACCTTCCAGGCCACACCGGCCACACCGGCCCCATTGTCGGTCAAGGCACCGATGATGCCAGCCACCATTGATCCGTGGCTGAAAATATCTGAGTTCGGGTTTAATGGGTTAGGGATATAGGTATCATCATAGGGCTCGTCATCGCCATCCACAAAATCATAACCTGCAACAAGGCGGCCGGCAAACTCGGGGTGGTTGGGGGCGATGCCGGAGTCGATGACCGCCACGATTACTTCGTCGCTACCGGTGGTGATATCCCAGGCGGCGGGCAGGTCCATCATCCCGTAGTGCCAGGCTTGGTGCGTCTCATAAAAAGGATCGTTGGGGATTCGCAGCGGGTAACAGCGGGGATTATCCTCGATCCGTTCGATGCCGGCCAGATTTTCCAGGTCTGTGGTGGAAAAGCTATTTTCGTCCACGGTGATGACGTAAGTATCCTCTGTACCGTAAATTTTCTTCTTAAGCCTGCCACCAACCTTGCGGATGAGGGCGTCCCGCACGGCGGCGGATAGCCCGGGCCGGAAGGTTACCACCTTTTCGCGGGGGACCACCGGGGTCATGGCGGTGGGTTTAATTGCATTTATCGCTTTTGCCAGGGGACGGAAGGATTGGAAGGAGGCTGCGAGCAAAGTTTCCTGAGTTGCATCAGTTTCAAAGACGATTCTCCCATAAATCCCGGTGACGGGCTGTTCTTTGCTCCCGCCGCCCCCGCAACCCGTGAATATAAAGGCTGTTATTAATAAAATAGGTAACAACGACTTTTTCTTCAAATTATTTACTCCCTCTCCAATTAAAATAAATTATTTTTCGTGAGAAGACCACCGGATCCCTTCAACAATTTTAAAACAAATTCCATGGTCTAAACTGACCATACAAGGCGCTGCCCGTACGGGAAAGAGGCTTTTTGCATGGACGTAATTAACAGAAAATTTCCGCAACATTGCCAGGGACAGGTATAACCCGGCAAAAAAACGGCAATAATCTATTTGGACGCGCGTACCTCTTGACATTGGGGGTCAAGGCGAATGCTGGTAAATAAAGTAGAAATCTGCGGGGTGAACACGGCAAAACTCCCCGTCCTGTCTAGTGCCAAAATGCGGGAATTGTTGGAGAGAATGCAGCAAGGAGAGCACTCGGCCCGGGAGGAACTGATCCAAGGCAATCTTCGGCTGGTCTTAAGCGTTATCCAACGTTTTAACAACCGGGGCGAGTATGTGGACGATTTGTTCCAAGTGGGCTGTATCGGCCTTATGAAGGCAATTGATAACTTTGATCTGTCACAAAACGTCAAATTTTCCACCTATGCCGTTCCCATGATCATTGGCGAAATCCGGCGCTATCTGCGGGATAATAACCCGCTCCGGGTTTCCCGTTCGCTTAGGGATATCGCCTATAAAGCCTTGCAGGTGAGGGATGCTCTGGTCAGCAAAAACGGCAAAGAACCGACGGTTGCCGAGATCGCGGAAGAGTTGAAGGTTCCCCGGGAGGAAGTGGTTTTTGCGTTGGATGCCATCCAGGAGCCCATCTCATTGTTTGAACCAATCTATCATGACGGGGGTGACCCCATCTTTGTGATGGACCAGATCAGCGATGATAAGGCCGTGGATTCCCAGTGGCTTGAGGGTATTTCCATTAAGGAAGCTCTCCATAAATTGAACGAGCGGGAGCGGATGATCCTGCGGATGCGTTTCTTTGAAGGCCGAACGCAGATGGAGGTGGCCGAGGAGATTGGGATCTCCCAAGCCCAGGTTTCCCGGTTGGAAAAAACCGCGCTGAAACATATGCGCCATAATATTGTGGGGGAACGGGCATGAACGACGGATCTTTATTTGCGGGTAATCGTTGGGAGTGGCGGCTGCGTTGGCGCTTGGGTGCAGTAATCTTCGCTATGGGAATGGGTTTGTTCTGTTTGTCGGGGAAGTTGGGGGCGCCCCGGGAAGTGATGGCCTTTAACCAGGAGAACCTTGTGCGGTTGCATGTTATTGCCAATAGTGATCTGGCCTATGACCAGCAAGTGAAACTAAGAGTGAGAGACCGTTTGCTTAAAGAGGCGGCGCGCTGGTTGGTGGGGGTGAAGGACCGGGATGTGGCGCTTAGGATCATTAAGGATAAGGCCCCTTGGCTGGTGGCTGCCGCCAATGATGAGCTCCGCAGGAACGGCTGTAACTATGGGGCCAAGATGGAAGTGGGCGTCTTCCCTTTTCCCGCCCGTAAATATGCTTTTGGCTGGTTGCCGGCGGGAGACTATTGCGCTGTCCGGGTAATCCTGGGGAGCGGGGTTGGACGAAATTGGTGGTGTGTGCTCTTTCCGCCGTTATGTTTCATGTCTGAAGACGGGCAGGTGGCTTCCGGGGCGAACGCCGGGCCTGGTCGGGCGAGGGAGAAGGTGGTGTACCGTTGGCGGTTGCTGGAGGAGATGTTGAAGAAGAAGGAGATTGTCATGGATGATTTCCGGCGCGGTTTGGGCCATTACCTGTTCATCCAGAAGGAAAAGGAAAAACCCCTATAAACATTAAGGCTGTTGTACCCCAACGGCCTTTGTTTTGTCTGATAATGTTGCAATACTTTGGTCTGGAGCAGCATGGGTAAAGGTTTTGCTGCTGCCGGGTACTGCCACGGAAATCCCTCCTTTAATCACCGGTTATGCCAGGCGTTGGCGAAAAATCCACATTGAAGATTGACTAAGGCTTTGTCCTGGGATACACTGGATTCAGAAGCTTGCTAGGAGGGATGGGCATGGCGCAAGAACGGATCCTGATTGTGGAGGACGAGCCCAATATTCTGGAGCTGGTTGCTTACAACCTCGAAAAGGAAGGCTGGTCTGTCCTGAAAGCCGCCAATGGCAATCAAGGGTGGGAGCTCATTCAGAACGAACATCCTGATTTGGTCCTTTTGGATCTGATGCTGCCCGGCATGGATGGAATGGAAGTCTGCCGGCGCACCAGGGAGAATGCGGCGACCCGGGGCATTCCCATCATTATGTTGACGGCAAAGTCCGAAGAGGTGGACCGGGTGATGGGCCTGGAGATCGGCGCCGACGATTATGTGACAAAACCCTTCTCCCCCAGGGAACTGGTGGCCCGAATTCGGGCGGTTTTACGGCGGGTGGAACGTCTGCCGGGTGACGAAGCTAAGGAAGTTTTTGAACTGGGACCCATTCGCATTGACATGCGTCAGCACAAAGTAACGGTGAACGGTAAACCGGTGGAGCTGACACCGAAGGAGTTTGACCTGTTGCACTTGTTGGTCAGTCACCCAGGCCGGGCTTTTTCCAGGGAGTTTCTGTTGGAGCACCTTTGGGGCTATGAATTCTTTGGCGATACCAGAACAGTGGATGTCCATGTCCGGCGATTACGCCAAAAGATCGAGGAAGATCCGGCTAATCCCCACTGGCTTGAGACAGTCCGCGGCGTGGGTTACCGTATGTTGGAGGAGGGCGAATGAAGCGTCTTTTATCCCGGATTGTTATTGGGTTTATTATTCTAGCCGCGCCCTTGGTGTTGTTTAGTTTTAAACCCCGGTTGATTTTGCCCTTGATCTTCATCTGGTTCCTGCCGGTTGGGCTGTTGCTGCTGCTCTACATCATCCAACCGCTCCGCCGGATTCGCCAGCAATTGCTGGATCTGACCAGGGAAGACCTGACAGACCCCCCCTGGAAGCATCCCTATCTTAAGGAAGAGTTCCTCCGGGTATTTGAGTATACCCGGGACCTGCAAGACCGGTTGCGGCGGGAGCAAGCCGAACGGGAACAGATCCAGTCCATTTTATATGCCATTGTTGAGGGTATTGTCGCCACGGATGCCTCCGGACGGATTTCCTTTATGAATCCGGTGGCCGAGAATATGTTTGGCTTGAAGCCGGGGACGGCGATTGGCAAGTTTCCCCGTGAGGTCTGGCGTGAATTTGAACTGGCGGAAATATTTCACCAGGTCTTTGTGACCGCTGAGCCGAAGGAGCGAGAGATTTGGCTGGACCCGCCGGCGAAACGGTTGATTAAAGTCCAGCTGACGCCCATTCGTATGGAAGAAGAAGGGGAGACCCAGGGCGTGCTGGCGGTGATCCGGGACCTGACCCGCCTGCGCCATCTGGAGACAGTGCGCTCTGACTTTGTCGCCAATGTCTCCCATGAACTGCGAACTCCGCTGACCTCCATCAAGGGTTTTATCGAGACCTTGCTGGATGGTGGGTTGAGCAACGAAGAGTCGGCCCGGCGTTTTCTGACCATCATCAGCCAGGAAACGGATCGGCTCAACCGTCTGATCAATGATCTGTTGGATCTCTCCAAGCTGGAGTCGGGCCGGACCGAACTGAACCAAACCCGACTTTATCTTGCTCCTTTGGTGGAAGAGGTCCGGCAGACCATGGATGCTCGCCTGGCGGAGAAGCGCCTTAGTTTCTCAGTGGAACTTGGTTCGGTGGCTGTTTGGGCTGATGAGGATCGGATTCGGGAGGTTTTGGTGAATTTGATTGATAATGCTGTCAAGTACACTCCCGAAGGCGGTTCCATCCGTATCATGGAGATTGGCCGGGGCAATGAACAAGAGTTTATTGTTTGCGATACTGGTTTTGGCATCCCCAAAGAGTCACTGGGCCGGATCTTCGAGCGCTTTTACAGGGTGGATAAGGCCCGGTCCCGGGAGATGGGGGGCACGGGTTTGGGGCTCTCCATTGTCAAACATATCATCGAGCGGCATAAAGGCCGGGTATGGGTGGAGAGCGAATTGGGCAAGGGTAGTTCCTTCCATTTCACCTTGCCAAAATATGAAGAGCGTTTGGACAAGCGTATTGAGCACAAGTAATCACTGGTACAGGACCTCTGCTACAGGTGATAGTTATAGACTTGGTTGTCATGTTTGGTTCAGCCCGGCCGGATAGCCGGGCTGTATCTGTAAAAGGCAGGCAATGAAGGCAAAAGTAATGTTTACATGCCTGGAGACGGGGATGGTGCAATGGAACGGTTACAAAAATTTCTGGCCCGGGCGGGGGTGGCCTCGCGCCGACAGGCGGAGAAGATGATCCTGGCTGGCCGGGTCCGGGTTAATGGTGCAGTAGTGACGGAGTTGGGGACGAAGGTGGAGCCGGAGCAGGACCGGGTGGAGGTGGACGGTAACCCCGTCACCCTGTCGGAGGCTCTTTACTATTACATTCTAAATAAGCCCGTCGGTTATGTGACCACTGTCAAGGACCGGTATGCGGAGAAGACTGTGATGGACCTGGTCCGGGATATCCCGGTGCGGCTTTATCCCGTTGGCCGCTTGGACCGGGACAGCAAAGGCCTGCTTCTTTTAACCAATGACGGCGAGGTGGCCATGGCCTTGACCCATCCCCGGCATCAGGTGGAGAAGACCTACCGGGTAACGGTGCAGGGGGTGCCGACCGGGGAGACCCTGGGCCGGTTGCGGGAGGGCGTGCTATTGGAGGATGGTCCCACGGCGCCGGCGCTTGTGGAAATAGTCGGGAGGAAGAATGGGCAGACTATTTTGGAGATGACCATCCGGGAGGGGCGGAAAAGGCAGATCCGCCGGATGGTCGCATCCGTTGGCCACCCGGTGGTGGAGCTGCAACGTATTCGCATGGGGCCGCTGGCCTTGGACGGACTGCCGGAAGGAGCGTACCGGCCACTCCTGCCTGCAGAGGTGGCAGCCCTGCGGAGCCTGGTGGCGAATCCATGCGGGTAGGCGGATTGGAGGAGGAGAAGCCATGATGCGTGTAAAAAGCGGCGAAGGTTTTGCGGTGTCCCCCATTCGGGCAAAGGTGCGGTTTGACTTTCGCCAGAACGGCAAACCCCGGGGCTTGTTTGGCCGGCGGCGGCCCGAGGAACTTGCCATGGAGGAACGGGAAAGGCAGTTGGCTATCCTGCAGAACGTACCTTATCAGGGAATTACCTTGGAAGAGATCGATGGGGCCAAAGAGGTCTATTCGTTGCCGGCGCCGGATGGTGAGAGTGAGGTGGCCTATGCCCCGGTGGAGATGACTGTTCGGGCTGATTCCATCGAGGATCTGATCGCCTTCACCCTCCGGGAGGAATTGCGCAAGATTAAAATTGTGGAACCGGAGGAAATGATCCTGACCAATTACGATGTGGAACGTGCCCTCTTTCGCATGTCCGAGGAGTATAGGGATAACCTGGAACATTTGGCGGAGTTTTAAGGCGGGATCATCGCCCCGCTTCGGCGTAGTCCGGCCTTTGTGGTGGCATACTGTCATAAGGGTTATTTTAAAAAGGCATTAGCCTTTATTTTCTTTTACAGCAGCTTAAGAACATTATCAGAAGGAAGGCCTGATGTTATGGGGTTAAAGTTTGTTTCACGGCACTTCGTCAAAGACCTTGGGATTGACCTGGGTACGGCCAATTGTCTGGTTTATGAACGCAACCGGGGAGTGATCATCCGCGGGCCCTCGGTGGTGGCGGTGAACAAGAGTACCAAGCAGGTTTTGGCCATCGGAGAAGAGGCCCGGCAGATGATTGGCAGGACCCCCGGTGACATTGTGGCCGTTCGGCCGCTGCGGGAAGGAGTAATCGCCGATTTTGACCTGACCAGGGAACTCTTGCGTTACCTCATCCGTGAGGCTTGTAAAGGAAAATTGTTCCTCAAGCCCCGGGTGGTGGTGAGTATCCCCTCGGATACTACGGAGGTGGAACGCCGGGCGGTGGTGGAGGCAGCCATTAATGCTGGTGCACGGGAAGTTTATTTAATCGAGGAGCCGGTGGCTGCAGCCATTGGCGCGGACTTGCCTGTTCATGAACCCACGGGTAACATGGTGATTGATATTGGTGGCGGTACCAGTGATGTGGCGGTCATCTCCTTGGGTGGCGTAGTCGCAGGCCGTTCGGTGCGGGTTGGCGGTGATGCGCTGGATGATGCCATCGCGCGGTACATTCGCCGGGCTTACAACTTGATGGTCGGGGAGCGGACGGCGGAGGAGATTAAGTTGACGATTGGTTCGGTTTTTCCCCTTAAAGAAGAGCAGTCCATGGAGGTTCGCGGGCGGGATCAGGTGAGCGGACTGCCGAAGACGATCACTGTTACCTCGGAGGAGGTCCGGGAGGTGTTGCTTGAACCGGTTTCTGGAATCGTTAATGCGGCGCGGACGGTGTTGGAGCGGACGCCGCCAGAACTTGTGGCGGATATTATTGAAAAGGATGTTGTGATGACAGGTGGCGGGGCTTTGCTCCGTGGTTTGGACCAGTTGTTCCGCAAGGAGTTGGGGATGAAGGTGCGGTTGGCAACAGATCCCATGCTTAGTGTGGCATTGGGGACGGGGAAGACTTTGGAGCACATTAATCTGCTTAGCCGGGTGCTGGTGGCCGCAAAGCGGGGGACGGGATCGTAGGCAGGAGTGATTGTTGGCAGCAGGCGACCGGTTGATTAATTGAGATTTAAACGTCGGGTTTAAGCAGAAAGGGATCCTTTAGCGGTTTGTTGGGCAGGAGGTTGGGCTTGTCGGGTGTGGGAAATTGTTTGGTCTGCCGGATGCATCAGGTGAGGGGGAGCGATGGGGAAACCTTCTTCCAAGGTTTCTTTTTTGTCTCTATTTACTGATAGCCAAGGGTTTTACCGAAGTTTACAAGGGTTTAAAAGGAATTTTTGTTTTGGTGATGAATTATTGAGAATAAATTGAAGGGATGAAAGGAAGAGGGTTAATGAAGATTAGGAGCTGGCAGGTGGGGATCGGGCTGGTGGCCATGGTCCTTAGTATGCTCCTTGTTTTTCAATTGCGGACGGAAAGCAGTATTCGAAAGAATCTTCCCACACGCAACGTAGCCGCCCTGGCGGACTTGTTTTATAAGCAGAACGTTAATCTTAAGAAGATGGAAGATGAGATAATTGCCCTGCGCAGGCAACTCAGGGAGTACGATCGTCATGAGGAGATGACCCGGTTGCGCAATTTTTCCGGGCTTTCCCCTGTGAAGGGCCCGGGGATTGTGGTGCGACTGGATGATGCAAAGCGTAAACTCAAGGAATATGAGGATCCCAACTTCTTTATTGTGCATTATGACCAATTGGAGTTATTGGTGAATGAATTGTGGGCAGCCGGTGCCGAGGCCATTGCCATTGGCTCCGGTGACGAACGGGACCACAGGAATTTTCAACGGGTGGTGACGACAACCGGATTCAGTTGCGCCGGAACCACTATTTTGGTGGATACCAAGCGGTTGGCTCCCCCGTACATCATTCGAGCCATTGGTAATCCCCGCAACTTGAAGACAGCGCTGACCCTGCCCGGCGGTTTTCTGGAGACCCAGATTCTCTCCTTTGAACTGGATTTATCCATCGAGGAGAAGGAAGAGTTATATATTCCACCGTATAAGGGCAGTTTAGTCTTTAATTATGCGGAGGTTTGCGACGAAGATGACGGGGAGGAGGACGAGGAACAATGATTGTCCCCTTAATCGGGGTGGCGCTGGGTATTGGTATTGCGCTGATCCTGGATTACCAAATTCCCTTGGTCTATGTGAAATATACGGCCATTGCCATCCTGGCAGCGCTGGATGCCATTTTTGGCGGGATCAGGGCCCAGTTGGAGCAGAAGTTTCTCTTTTCCAAGTTTATCAGTAGTTTCTTCACAAATACCGCCCTGGCGGCGCTCCTGGCCTATATGGGTGACGCCCTGGGAATTGATATTTATTTAGGCGCGGTGGTAGCCTTCTCCATCCGTTTGTTCCAAAATCTCTCGCTAATCCGTGAAGAGTTGTTTGAACGGTTTTGGGGCCGGTATACCGGCAGACAAAAGAAAAACTTCCCGCCGGTTCCTTAAGGTTTATTTGGTTCTGAAAGCAAGCCCCCTCCCATATATTAAACGGGAGGGGGCTTTTATGTGGCGAAAACTGTCCGAGCCCGGGCCGATCAATAACTGGGTCTGGCGGAATCGGCTTTTCCTCTGGTGGCTGCTGATCATTCCCTTGTTTTGCCTGCTGCTTTACCTTTATTATCCGGGGCTGCGGGTGGATTTGGCCGTGGTTGCCCGGGAGGATGGGGCGTTTTTGGCCAAAGTTCTTAACAACGCACCGTTGATCTTCCTTTACCGCTTGGTAGCGCTGGCCGTGGCCCTGGTTTTACTGCTGATCTGCCTTTTCTTTCCGGTGATGCGTGTCAGTTCGGAGGGGGTGAGTTGGACTCAGGAGATCGAGGAGAAGTTAGTGGATTTTGCGGGGCAGGCGGCTGCCGATGAGGTAGCCATGTTGGTGGAGGAGGAGAACCGGCGCTGGCAGGCGCTGCAGTATTGGGTGCACTTGGAGCCAAGCCGGGTGGAGATGGCTGTGGCCTTTCAAGAACTCCTCTTTGTGCTCTGCGAGATCTTCTCCGGTGATGTGATGGTGGTCCAGATGGTCAAAGAGGGGCGCAGGTATACCTTGGCCCATCCGGTTTATACTTTTTTGGCCCGTGCACCCGGTGAGGATACAGAACCCGGACGCTGGATTGGGGCCACTTTCCGTTTGACCGGTGAGGAGTGGGGAATTCGGTTGGAAACAATGCGCCAAGGAGGATATTCCCCATTGGACCAGGACTTTTTGACGGCAATATGCGCGATTTTCGCCCGGGTGATTGGCGGTGCGGAAGCTAAAGCCCTGTCGCCACAGTTAAAGGGGTTTGTTTTTGTGGAAGCGAACCCTTAATTTGTTGCAAGTATATTATAAGGTAGGCTGGCTTGTATTCAGACGCCTGATTGTACTTTAAGCCGACAGAATACGGAGGGGATACGGTAGAAGCGGATATGACTATAGAAAGGAAAACAGTGGTTTTGACATTTCAGGAAGGATTGTGCATCCAATCTTTGGAAGGATAATAAGGCAACTGGGAGAGATGAGGGATGGAAAAAGATGTGATGCGGGACTTTCGTGTCTTGGCCCAGGGGAATAACGGTTGTCAGGCCATGACGACGGAAGCCCGGCGGACAGCAGCGGAATTATACGCCCGGGATCCTTATGTGACCCGCGCCATGGAGCGGGTGAAGAGCAGGGTCCGCAGTCAATGCTCCGAATGGATCCGCGGCCGTTAGCAAGGCCGGGTCTGCTTGTCTTAGGCCTTAAGATGTGATAAAATTTTTCTTGTGCTCTGTGATGTTATAACGTTCCCTAGTTTTTATGTATGAGACTGTTTTATATTGACAAAAAGTCTTTTAGTTCCCATCCGTGGGAAACGGCCACAAAGCGCGTGGAATTAAAAGGTAAGACATTCTGGCGCCCGTAGCTCAGTTGGATAGAG
>DGDV01000008.1:0-5975 GCA_002385625.1 Firmicutes bacterium UBA3943 | reverse complement strand
AAGTAGTTATCAAATTCGCGCCCATAGCTCAGTTGGATAGAGTGGCAGACTTCGAATCTGTAGGTCGGGGGTTCGAATCCCTCCGGGCGCACCAGCTAAACAGGCAAATCGCCTTCCGAGTTGGAAGGCGATTTTTTTGTCTTTCTAAGAATTTGCTAAGAATGGTAAGTAAATTTTAGTTAAATATAGAGATAATAATGGAAAAATGGGAATATGTAAATTAAAAAGATAGGTAATTTTCTTTTGGACTAACATTGTTGATGGTAAATAAATTAGGGTTAGGTCAGCCACTCTATTATGGGTTGTTGGAGTTTATTATACTTTGTAAATGGCGCCGTTTTGCCATGAACAGCTCGGGTATCTAATAGAAAAGTGTTTGATCGTTCAGAAGTTACGCTTTTTTCCATTGCTGGTAAAGGATAATTGTAGTTAAAAGGGGCTTTAAATAAAGGGGATAGTTTAGTATAATATATAAGTGCGGTTACATCCAGTCGCTGGTGCGATGGTAAGTAAGGGAGATGAACTGGGCCTTGGACGAGGAAAGGAGAAAGAACTTTAGAGCTTTTTCCAAAGCAATGACAGAGGCATCGAAGAATTTGAAACCTGGGGAGACTGCAACGTTTATCTGTCCTGTCTGCGGGAGTTCGGCCATGGTCGGGTTAGTGCCCGGGGGTCGGATCGGCGGTTGTTCCAGAGAGGGTTGTTTTAAGTTTATCTAAGTTGTTTTATCATTTAAAAGGCGCTAAAAAGCGCCTTTTGTTATTTACCGACCATTTAGGTGTAAATGTTAGGGCCTGCGGAAGCGCAGGCTTTTTTTGTTCTGTCCTTGGTTAACAGGCGAAATCGGCATGGGGAAAATATTTCGGTTGACTTGTCATATTTTCAAAACTCATACTTTAAAATTATAGGGGTTGTCATTTACAAACCATGTAACGGCCGTCAGGTTGGTTTCAACGAAAATGTTTTTATATGATGGGAATTGTAGTTAATATGAAAAATCAACGGTGGGATTAGTAACAAAAAATAAACATTTATATGTAATAAATATTTAAGAGGTTGTATGTTTTTTCGCGGTAATCGGCGGAACCGTTGAAAGCTGCAGGAAAAGGGATTTCTCCGGGGAGCTCAGGAGGACGCTGGTTTTTTAGTTGCGTAGGGAGGCGTTTACACGTCTTCCTGTTTTTATATTTGTTTCGTATGCGAGGGGGTTAACCCGCCGCCTGTGACAGAGAAAAATCCGCGGGCGCAGACGGTGGGAGCAAAGAAAAATAGAAGGAGGAAGGAAGTGTGAAACCAATAAGACTTTTTATGCTCCTGTCGGTTGTTGTTTTCCTGGTGGCCGCCGCGTGGGCCGGCGAACCCGAGATCTCCCTGGACTACTTATTTGGGGACGGGACGATCAAAACTCAGAAAACCAACAGAGGAAAGGTGGGGGTTATGTGTTATCCCAAACCAGATCCGAAACCCCCTTGCCCCCCTTGCCCGCCACCTGATCCACCCGCTCCCCCTGAACCGCCTGGGCCAATCCTCAACAAAACAGACGGGAATCTTAATGGCGTGTTATTAGGACTTCGTTTTCCCATTAATGATTTCCGGTTGGGTGTGGAATACGGTAGAGCGGACCAAGATACGAAAAATTCATCAGATGATTTTGGCATTATGCAGGTAAAAGCAGGTTATTCATTGGCGCAAAAAGAAAGGTACAGGGTGGAGCCCTATGCCGGATACATGAAACTGGACGCTGGCGGTTACGATGTTGCCAGTCCCATGATAGGGTTGGAGACGGCCTACCGTTTGAACCGGAAGTTTACCCTTGAAGCCGGAGGGGGCTTTGGGATTAACCCCTCGGTGGAAGATGCCAGCATGGATTACAAAGACGGATCGCTCAGCGAGTTTAAGGTTAAGATGAAATACCAGCTCAATGACGATTTGGACGTTGGCATCGGTTACCGGACGATTGATTTTAGGGGTGACGGAGCAAATAAAGGGGACTATGTGGACGGGGATTATAAGCTGTACACGGTGGGTGTGACCTACCGCTTCCGTAACAAACCCAAGCAACTCGAGCAAAGACCAGAACCTAAGCCGGTTTCGCCCCGGGTACGGACGGTTCACCGGATGCTAAAACCCATCTTCTTTAATTTTGACAAATACAATCTCCGCAAGGATCAACAGGTTGTTTTGGATGAAAATATCCGGATATTAAAGGATCATCCCGATCTGTTAATTCTGGTGGGCGGGCATGCTGACCATTGGGGAACGAATGAATATAACATGAAGCTGTCGGAACGGCGCGCGCGGACCGTTGCCGAGTACATGGTGAAGAATGGTATTGATAAAAAACGGATTTATATCTTTGCGTACGGTGAGGCTTATCCCTACGATAAATACAACACCAATCCCCACTGGGAGAGTGACCGCTGGGTGGACCTGTTGGTTTCGGAGGACGAACCAACTTGGGAGATGGGTGTGCAGAAACGTGGAGAAATGATGAAGCTGGATTAATTAAGATAATGCCCGTGTGAAGACGCGGGCGTTTTTTTGCATGTTTCTGCCCCTTTCGTATGCTTTCCATCTGTTTAATTACCGGGGGTTGTTTGAAGGAAAGGTTTAGAAATTGACGGAAGGGGACAAAGCGGAGTTTTGGTTCCCTGCTGGCATCCCCGGGCTACCTTTGATTTTATGTATATCAGGAGGGAATGTAAGGAATGGCATGGAATACTATAAGTACATGGAACTGATTAAGCAGCAGAAACGGTTTTTCGTAGTGGGTTGGAGAACAGCTTCACCTAGGGGATCTGATACCTGTGGGAAAATGGGACAAACATTTGTTTTGTGACCACCATTTGTCAGTTGTAAGCGTATGATTGGGGTTAGGATCTGCCTTCTTTTCACTTAATCAGGAGGTGAAAAGCCATGGATATGGCGCGGGTGTATCAGGCTCTGGGGGAGTTGCAGGAGGAGTTTTTGGCTGAGCCTGGATTGTTCTTTAATGAGCATGATGCGGCCAGTAGGTGTTATACATTGATCCAAGAGGCTTTGGACTATGAGATGGTGGAACTCGCGGATGGAGTATGGACTTGCCTGTTGCATCACGACTACCCGGCCCCTGTTCGGTGTGAGCCAGATGGAAGTGAATTTGCAGCAAAGGCAGGATCTGACAAGGATTCCCAAGACGGGGAATATCAGCGTGTTCAATATGATTTAGTGGTTTTTAATCCGGTTTATCTGAATTGGTGCAGTTATGAGTTGGCTATAGGTGAGAATTTTCAATTGCTCCGGGAGAAACTGCCGTGGATTCTGGAACGGCTGGATGGTCCCGCGATTTTGTTGGGGATAGAGTTTGTGCTAAACCGAACCCCTTTTGCCTCGGAGGAGGAAGCAAGGCAATGGTGCGAGAAGGTGGAGCGGGCATATGAAAAGTTACGGATGTCCTTGGTCTATGAGGGAAAGCCGTTTATGGAGAATATTATGATGTTGGCTTTCGACGCCGCTGGGGGAGAGTATAAGGAGATGATTGAGAAGCGATTGGGGCGGTGTGAAGGCTTGGTTTATTGCGGGGTGTGACTGAGGGGCGGGAGGCGCCGCCCCCCCTCCTGTACTACCCGGCGTTAAGGTTATAGGCGGCATACCCCTAACAACCCCACCGCTGGGGGACGGGAAGGCGCCACCCAGAAGTCCGCCATCCCCCGTCTTTATTGCTAAGCTACTTAATAAAACGGGCCGTCGGCTTTATACCGGCGGTGATTCTTTTAAAGGGCCTGGTTGGGTTCGGAAGCTGGGATCAGAATTTGCGGGTATTTGCGTTTTATGTCTTATTAGAGGTAATATGAGGGTGATCTGGAAATAATATAGGCAAACAGAAACCATGGAGGTGGGTTGCCCATGGCTAAAGGTGATCGTTTGCCGCGGTTATTGAAGATGATCCTTACGATTCAGGCCCATCCGGGGTTATCTGCGGAGGAACTGGCGCGAGAGTGCGGTGTGGGATTGCGCCAGATCTTCCGGGATTTACGCTCGTTAGATTATGCCGGTGTGCCGATTTATAACGATAACGGTTACCGTTTAATGGATAACTTTGCCTTGCAAGAAGTTTCTTTTTCATTGGATGAAGCGCTGGCGTTGCTCTATGGCCTAAAGCTGATTGAGCGGCAAAAGGCGCTTTTTCCTGTTAAAAGGCTCAAAGAACGTATAATGGCTCTGTTGCCGCGGGGGCTCAGGGACGGAGCGGAAGAGATGGACCTTCGGGTGGATGTGGCCACCGGGCTGGCGGCGGATTATTCGGAGAAGACAGACCTATTTCGCAGTTTAAATCAGGCAATTAGGGAGTCGCGGCAGGTGGTCATCGATTATTATTGTTTTTACCGGGATGAGTGTAATGAACGGACAGTGGACCCGTACCGGTTGGTCTTTAAGGATGGGTTCTGGTATTTGGTGGCCTTTTGCCACCTGCGGGAGGAGGTCCGCTTGTTCCGGTTGGACCGGATCCGGCGCATAAGGTTGGCGGAGGCCCGGTTTGAACCGCCCCGGGAGCGGTTGGAGGAAGAGTTGAGTTATCATACAGCCTGGGGGATGGAGCTGGGCAGGGAGTTTGAATTGCGGGTGCGGTTTTGGGGAGATTCGGCTCGCTTTGTCCGGGAGACCCAGTTTCATTGGAGCCAGCAGCTGGAGGAACTGGCGGACGGATCGTTGATTTTTTCGGCCAAACCCCGGGGACTTAAGGCGGTGGCCCGGTGGATCTTATCCTTTGGCGGTGAGGCGGAAGTCTTGGCGCCTGCTGAGTTGCGGGCAATGGTGCAGGAGGAATTGCAAAAGGCGTCTGAGCGGTACCGGTGTGACGGATAACTTTAACATCAAATGACGAACAGCAAATTACGAATAACGAGACCAAACATTTGTTCTATGACCATCCCTTGTCAGTCGATGGTTGTATGATTAAAGAAAAGGACAGGGAAGGGATGGTATAAAATGGACGATAAGCGTTTTGTGGCAATCGTCGGTTGTGATAAGTACTTTGGAGCAGAGATTTTCAAACCCGGGCAGCGAGTGAAGTTGGTGAAGGATCTGGATAATCCATATGACGGGGAAGCCATCCGGGTGGAGTTGGAACCTGTGGGGCAAGTGGGGTATGTGGCCAACAGTGTGCATACTGTGCCCAAGGGTTGTTGTAGCGCCGGCCGGATCTATGATTCCATTGCGCAAGAAGCCTTTGGAATGGTACGGTTTGTGGTAAGGAGTACGGCGCTGCTGGAGTTGGAGAAGACAGTATGATGTCCTATAAGATCATTCGTCCGTTGGCCGAAGGCTGCCGGTGGTGGCGCATATTCCCCATGCTTCCCGGTTTATTCCTGTCGCCGTCCGTGAGCAGTTGGTTTTGGATGAGACGGCGCTGAATGAAGAGTTGCTGTTGATGACTGATGCCCATACGGATCTGTTGTATAACCGAATAATGACGCTGGGCGGAACGGGGTTTATTAATATAGTGAGTCGGTTGGTGGTGGACCCGGAGCGGTTCCCTGATGATAGCCAAGAGGTGATGGCGGCGCGGGGGATGGGAGCCGTTTACCGCATTACTGGTCCAATCCGGCGATAAGCTCTATCATGCTTGAGGTCCGGCGGGACCTGTATATGGATGAACGGACGGGAGAATTGGCTTTGGGGTTTGACCGATGGAAGGCGTTGTTGGACGGCTTGTTGGAGCGGAGAAAAGTCCCGGTATGATTGTGAAAAATGTGGGGCTGAGTTATTGGAGTACTCTGACCCAACTGCACAGGGAAGGTATTATTCATGCTGTTCCTGCCTTTGGGTTTATCGGGAAGAGGACCTCCGTCGGGTAGCTACGGGCGTTGAAGTGGATACGCTGCGGGAGGAGAAGGATGAAGTGTTGCCCCGCTATCCGCAGCTATTGGAGCTGCGGGAGTATTTGGAAGCCGAGGCTGACAAACGGAAAGTGAGTCTGTAAAATAGTTTGTGCT